>CAZNNH010000074.1:0-27201 GCA_964574335.1 uncultured Acidobacteriota bacterium
GTCCCCGTCGATGTCGGCGTAGGCGGCCCCGCGCCCGACCAGGGGCTTGCCGAGGTCCCCGGTCGTCTCGCTGGGCACCTCGACGAAGGGGGTCCGGCAGGCCTCGCCGCAGTTCCAGAAGAGCTGGGGCGGCTGCTCGTAGTGCTGGCTGGGCTGGACCGAGTTGATCTCGTTCTCCAGGTGGCCGTTGGCCTGGAAGAGGTCGAGGTGCCCGTCGAGGTCGTAGTCGAAGAAGAAGACCGAGAAGCTCAGCGCCAGCCGCGACGCCGGACCGATGCCGGAGACGAGGGCGTCGTCGTCGAACTGCAAGGCACCGTCGGGCTTGGTGTAGAACGACGTCATCTCGTTGGCGAAGTTGCCGATGGCGTAAGCCACGGATGGGTCGTTGCGGAAGTAGCCGAGGTCCGCCCCCATGGCACCGGTAGCCTTGCCGTTCTGGTCGAAGGCCACGCCGAGGACCGAGCCGTCCTCCACGAACGTCCCGTCGCGCTGGTTCAGGAAGAGGAAGTTCTGGACGGTGTCGTTGGCCACCAGCAGCTCCGGGTAGCCGTCGCCGTCGAGGTCCCCCGGCGCCACCGACAGCGCCTTGGAGACGGGGAGACCAGTGGCCGGGTTCTTCACCTGGACGCCGCTCGAGGAGGAGACGTCGGTGAAGCGGCCATCGCCCTCGTTTCGGTAGAGACAAGGAAAGCTCCCCTCGAAGGTGGTGGGGGGACCGTAGGCCCGCCCGAGGCCGGTGATCTGGAAGTCGATCTTCAGGTCGATCTCCCGCGACCAGCGCACGTAGTTGCAGACGAAGAGGTCGAGGTCCCCGTCCCGGTCGACGTCCACGAAGGTCGCCGACGTGCTCCAGGCGGTGGGGTCGCCGGCCACGCCCGCCCGGGCGGTGACGTCACGGAAGCGCCCTCTCTCGTTTCGAAGCAGGTGGTTGCTGCCGAGGGCGGAGAGGAACACGTCCGGCCGGCCGTCACCGTCGTAGTCCCCGACGGCCACGCCCATCCCGTAGAAGGAGAGGTCGAGACCCGCCTCCACCGTCACGTTGGTGAAGCGGCCCTTTCCGTCGTTGCGGTAGAGGGCCATGGTCGGTCGGGGTCCGGGGGCGGGATGCCCCTTCCAGTAGTCGGAGTTGACCAGCAGCAGGTCCGGGTCGCCGTCCAGGTCGTAGTCGAAGAAAGCCACCCCGCCGCCGAGGGTCTCCGGCAGCAGCCGCTCGCCGTAGGCGCCGTTCGTGTGGACGAAGTCGATCCCGGCCTCTTCCGTGACGTCCGTGAAGCGCACCGCCGGGGGGGCTGACGGCGCCGGCTCGGGTGCGCGGGGTCCGGCCACGGGGCGGGCGTCGACCACCTCGGGAGCGGGGCGCCGCCGGGCGGCCAGCCAGATCAGGGCGGCCGCCACCGCCACCCCGGCCAGCACCAGTAGCGAAAGCCGAAAGGCGCGCCCGATCGCCGCGTCGTCGGCGGGGACCAGCTCGCCCTCGGGCGCGCCCGCCTCCTCGTCCTTCGCGTCGAGCCGGTCTTTGTCGTCCAAGGTCACCTCGATGCCCCCCCGGCGCCGCCGCCGCGCCGGTCGGCCTTGCCGGCGACCGTCTGGGGCAGCTCGTACGCCCCGGCGCGCTGCAGGTCGTAGATCACGACCGGCTGGGCGGCGTGGTTGGCCGCCGGGTCCCGGAGCCGCGCTGCGGCGATGGCGCTGTCGCCGGCGTTGTCGTCGAGCCGGTACTTCTCGTGGAGGGCGTGGTGCTGGTCCGCCTCCTCGGTCTTTCCGAGCTGCCGCAGCACCAGCGACAGGTTGTAGTGGGCGGCCTGGTTCTCCGGGTCGATCCGAAGCGTCTTCTCGAAGGTGCCGCGCGCCCTCTCGAGCAGGGCGGCCCGCTCCGCCTGCCGGGCCGGGGCCCGCTCCCGCTTGGCCAGCTCGAACAGCGTCTTGCCGGTCTCGTTCAGGAGGTTGTAGTCCTGCGCGAAGTCGAACTCGCGGCGCCGGGCCTCGGGGAAGCGGGTCTCGCTCAGCCGCTCGAAGTCCGCGAGGGCCTCGTCGAGGTAGCCGTTCTGTTTGTCGACCAGGCCGGTGAACCAGGCCACCGACCAGGGATAGGCCGGAGGGTCGTGGTCCGCCGCCCGGTGGAGGGCGGCCACCGCGTCGTCCAGCCGCCCTTCGACGAGATAGGCGCGGCCCAGGTTCAGCGGCCCCTCCGGCCGGCCGAGCTGCTCCACGTGACGGAAGGCCTCTTCCGCCTGGCGCAGCTCTCCCGCCGTCCCGCGGCGGAGGAAGCCGATGCCGTAGTCGTTCCAGCGCTCCCACGGCTTCACCTCCGGCGTCGGCCCCGGCGGGACGGGATCGCCGCCGGCCACCGGGAAGACCACCCGGTCCGAGGCCAGGAGCGTCACCGGCAGGTCGTTGCCGTGGAAGCTCTCGCCCTGGAAGAGACGCATGTAGGTGGTGTCGAACTTGCGGTACTGGAGGCGCACGTCGACGGCGATCGGCTGCCGCTGATGGCGCGGGACGGTGAGGCGATAGTGGACGACGTCGGTGGCGCCGGGGGGGATCTGGTGGTTGTAGAGGGCCACGAAGATGTCCTGGGGGTTGCGCCGGTCGATGCGGCGCCCCTGGCGGTCCAGCACGTACGCATTGACGAAGTGGGACCAGGGGTCCACCTCCCCCTCCGGCCCCCGGCCACCGCTGCGGCCGAGCCGGCGGCTGCCGCCATCGGCGGTCACGTCGAGCCAGATCTGGTTGGAGTCCCCGGTCCCCTGGGTGAACGGATGCCCCATCTTCACGGTGCGGATCACCACCTCGATCAGGTAGGTCCGGCCCGGCTGCAGCACCGGGACCTCGGGGCGCAGCGGGGCGGTGAGCGCCCCCTCGATCCGCCCGTCCTCGCGGAGGCCGAACACGTCCACCCGCATCACCCCCTTCAGGAACTCGCGGTGGGCGTCGTTGACCCAGGGAGGCATCCCCAGCAGGGCCGGTACGCCGGTGTTGGCCGAGGGGAACTGGTGGTCGTGGACCTTCAGCGTGCCGCTGCCGTCGAAGTCGCGGGCGCCGAAGTCGTTCGAGGCCGAAAGCGGCATGTGGCACTGGGCGCAGTTGTGGACCGCCTTCTGCGGGTAGTAGAAGCTGGCCACGCCGTGCCCCGAGACGCCCGACAGGAGGTAGCTGTCGTAGTGGTTCTGGCCGCGTAGCCACTTGTAGTGGTTCAGGGACTCGGGCAGGTGGACCTTGTGGCAGGTGCCGCAGAACTCGGCGGTCCGGTGGAGGGGCTTCAGGAACGTCTTCTTGTGGAAGCCCGGCTTGGCCTTCACGAGCTGGCGGTTGACCCACCGCAGCACCGGGCTCTGGCTGAAGGCGAACGGGTAGTGCAGGGGCTCCTCGATGGTGTAGTCGGCGTTGCCCTTGGGGCTGTTGACGTGGGTGATGGCGTGGCAGACGGTGCAGGTGATCCCGGCCTGGGAGGACGGGTCCTTCACGTCGTCGAACTCGGGGTCGTCGAAGGCGCCGCTGAAGAACGGGACCGGGTCGTGGCAGCCGGCGCAGAAGCGCGAGGCCTGGACGTTCCCGTCCCGCTTCAGGGCCACCTCGCGGGTCTCCCTGACCGAGAAGAGGTAGGCGGGGTTGTTGAAGGAGCTGAAGCGGTGGACGCCGTGGGCCCACTTCCGGTGGATGTCCGGATGGCACTGGACGCAGTAGGCGTCGTTCATCAGCACGCGGGCCGGGATGAAGTTGCCGGTGGCCGTACGAGCCAGCGAGGGGAAGAAGTACTGGAGCCCCGAGACGGGCCCCTCCACGTTCCATCGGCGCGGGTCCTGGGCCTGGAGGAAGACACCCACCACGGCCGCCGCCACCGCCACCCCGGCCCAGGCCGCCCCCACCTTCCACTGGATCCGGGTCCCCGCCAGCCGGTGGAGGACGAAGAGCCAGGCCGCCGCCAGCGGCGCCACCACGTGGGCCCAGTAGAAAACCGAGCGGACGTCGGGGTTTCTGATCTCGAGGAAGCCGAGGCGCAGCAGGCCGAAGCCGCTGGCCAGGACCAGAAGGGCCGCCGCGAAGAGCGCCAGGCCGGCCCGCACCGCCCGGCGGTTCGGGCGGGTCCAGGCGTTTCGGATGTGGGCCACGCCGAAGACCACCACCGGGACCGTGATCAGCAGCCCCAGCACCACGTGGAGCAGGAACATGTACTGATAGAAGTAGTCCTCGTAGGTCCGGCGGGTGAGCCACTCGGAGAAGGTCACGGCGGCCAGGTAGACGGAGCTCATCGACAACAGAGCGAACAAGCCGAAGACCACGAACAGGAGCTTGCGCAGCCGGGGTCCCACCACGGGCACGTAGCGGATGCGCCTCTCTCCGGGGTTCGGCGGCGTCACGTCGTCTGCCGAGGCGCAGTGGGCATGGATCCCGGCTCACCTTCCTGAGAATCTGGTCATGGCGTAGCGGGCCCAAGGTAGCAATCGCCGGGCCAGGACCGGCGCCCCCGCCCAGCTCCCAACTCCTTGTCGCGCAGTCCCCTGCCGGCCCGGGGCGAGCGGGCGTCCATAGCCTGTATGTGCGCGCCATGGATCCTGCGCGTACAACGCCCGGGCGCCCGGGCGCGGCGGGATAGATGACGCCTCCCCTCTCATGCGAGAATGGCGGTACACGTTCAAGCATCCGTCCCGCGTGGCGCCCCTGCGCTTCGAGGCGGCCGCCGCTGCAGGTCTGTCGGCCGAGGAGAGGACTATTGCGATGTTGAAGAGGCTCCGGCATCTCTGAGGGCGGGCGAGGTGCCGAGACCGCCGCGGGCCCTTCCGGAATGAAAGGCACGGACCGCGGACGTGTGCTCATCGTGGAGGACGAGGCCTACGTGCGGGAGTCGCTGGCGACGCTCCTGGACCGTCGGGGCTACGGCGTGACCGCCGTGGAGTCGGTCGGCGACGCGATGGGCCACCTGGGCTCGGAGCCGGTCGACGTGGTCCTCTCCGACCTGCGCATGCCGGGCGGCGACGGTCTCGAGCTGGTGCAGAAGCTCCGCGGGTCGGGCTCCGAGGTGCCGGTGGTGATCCTGACCGGCCACGGCTCGGTGGACTCGGCCGTCGCCTGCCTCAAGGCCGGGGCCAGCGACTACGTGGTCAAGCCCGTCGACCCCGACACCCTCGACGCCACCCTCGAGCGCGCCCTGGAGCACCGCTCGCTCGAGCGCGAGGTCCGCTACCTGCGCCAGGCGGCCGGAGCCGCGGCGGAGGAGCCCCTCGGCGAGAGCCCCGCCTGGAAGCGGGTCCTGGCCCAGGTCGAGGCGGTCGCCCCCACCGACTCCACCGTCCTCCTGCTCGGCGAGTCGGGGACCGGCAAGGAGCTGCTGGCGCGCCGCCTCCATGCGCGATCACGCCGGCAGGCCGCCCCCTTCGTCCGCGTCAACTGCGCCGCGGTGCCCGTCGAGATGTGGGAGAGCGAGTTCTTCGGCCACCGCCGGGGCGCGTTCACGGGCGCGGCCGAGGATCGCGACGGCTACTTCCGCCTGGCGGATCGCGGCAGCCTGCTGCTCGACGAGGTGGGCGCCAGCTCGGCGGCCGGCCAGGCCAAGTTCCTGCGGGTGATCCAGGACGGCGAGTTCCGACGGCTCGGCGACCGCCAGCCGACGCGCGTCGACGTGCGGGTGATCGCGGCCACCAACAGCGACCTGGACGCCGAGGTGCACGCCGGCCGCTTCCGGAGCGACCTCTTCTACCGGCTGAACGTGGTGCGCATCGAGGTGCCGCCGCTCCGCGAGCGTCCGGAGGACGTCGCCCTGCTGGCGCGGCGGTTCGCCGAGGAGGTCTCGGCCCTGCTCGGCCGCACCGCCCCCGAGCTGGGCGCCGAGGCGCTGGCCCGGCTGCGCGCCTACTCGTGGCCCGGCAACGTGCGTGAGCTCAGGAACGTCGTGGAGCGGGCGCTGATCCTGGATCCGGTCGGCGGGCTCCGCTCCCTCGACCTGCTCCCCGGCCCGGCCGGACCGCCGCTTCCGTCCTCGGAGGTCGCGGGCGAGGGCGAGCTGAACCTGAGAGAGGGCGTGCTGCGGCTCGAACGCGACCTGCTCCTCGAGGCCCAACGCCGCTCCTCGGGGGTGAAGAAGCAGACCGCGGCCCTGCTCGGCGTCGACCCCCGCAACCTCAGCTACTACCTGCGCAAGCACGGCCTCGACGGCGACCCCGACCAAGGCCGGTGAAGCTCCTGGCCACGTGGATCCGCCAGGCTTCGAAGCTCCCCGGCTGGTCCAGCTTCAGTTGCTGGCCGTCACCTGCCCAGGTCCCGGGTGAGGGACGCCGGCACCCGCTGCTTCAGCCCCAGGTAGGGGGCCCAGGGGTCGACCGGGCGGCCCGATCGGTAGCCCAGCACCCGGAGCGGCACCTCGGCGACGGTGAAGTCGGTCGGGCCCGAGAGCCGGTCCAGCTCGCCCCACGCCAGCGGCAGCGAGACCGGCGCCCCGGCCTTGGCCCGGGTGGAGTAGGCGCCCACCGCGTTGGCGCCGCGGGTGTTGCGCAGGTAGTCCACGTAGACCTTGCCCTTCCGCCGCGCCTTGGCCATCTGGGCGGTGAAGGCCTCGGGCTCGTCGCGGGCCAGGCGCTGGGCGGCGGCCCGGGCGAACTCCTCCAGCTCGTCCCACCCATGCTCCGGCGCCACGGGCACGCAGACGTGCAGGCCCTTGCCGCCGGTGGTCTTCACGAAGCTCTCCAGGCCGCAGTCGGCCAGGAGGGCGCGCACCCGGCGGGCCGCGGCGGCCACTCGGGAGAAAGGCAGGGCCTCGTCGGGGTCGAGGTCTAGGATCACTTGGTCCGGCCGCTCCAGGTCCGCCAGGCGGGAGCTCCAGGGGTGGATCTCGAGGATCCCGGCCTGCGCCAGCGCCAGCAGGCCCGGCACCGAGTCCACGTAGAGGTGTTTCTCGCTCTTGCCCGGGACCGCGAAGGTCTTGAGCTGGGGGAGGGTCCAGGCGCCCGGGTGCTTCTGGTAGAAGGTCTCGCCGTCGATCCCCTCCGGGCAGCGGACCAGGGTGAGAGGCCGTCCCTCGATGTGGGGCAGGATGACGTCGGCGATGGACACGTAGTAGAGGGCCAGGTCCAGCTTGGTGAAGCCGTTGTCGGGATAGTAGATGCGGTCCGGGTGGGTCAGGCGCACGCCGAGGAGGTCGACGACCTCTTCGGCGGTGCTGGGGTCGATGGTGCGGACGGCGTGGCCGCGCAGGGCCTCCCACGGCCGGCCCGCCGAGACCGTGTCGGCGCCGCCGCCCTCGACGGCCCCGGGCTTCTCGCGCACCACGTGGCGGGCCTCCCGGTCGTCGCGCAGGCCGACGAACACCGGATGGCGCAGGTGGCCCTGGTCGGTCCACTGCGCGTACTGGACCTGGGCCACCAGCTCCGGCTCCACCCACTCGGTGTCCCGGCGCGCGTCCGCGGGGAGCTCGGCGAACGGGGGTGTCTCCCGGCGCCGCGCCTCCAGCCGACGCAGCAGGTCGTCGAGGACGCGGTCGCTCAGCCCGGAGCCGACCCGGCCCGCGTACACGAGCTTCTCGTCGTCGTAGTGGCCCACCAGCAGTGACCCGACCACCCGCCGGCCGTCCGACGCCCACCGGAAGCCGCCGATCACCAGCTCCTGGCTCAGGCGGCACTTCGCCTTCCGCCAGTCTCCGCCCCGACCGTGGCGATAGGGGGCATCGGCGCGCTTGCTGACCACGCCCTCGAGGCCGGCCTCCCGGATCTTCCGGAACATCTCGGGGCCCTGGCCGCGCACGTGGTCGCCGAAGCGCAGCACGTCGGGCGCCGATTCCAGCAGCCGGCGCAGCACCTGCTTGCGCTCCTCGAGCCTCACCGGCCGCAGGTCCCAGCCGTCGAGGTGCAGCAGGTCGAAGACGAAGTAGACCAGGGGCACGGCGCCGTCGGCGCGACGCTGGAGGGCCTCGAAGCTGGTGGCCCCGCTCGGCAGCACGGCGGCGACCTCGCCGTCGAGCAGCGCGGTCCCGGCCGGCAGCCGGCCGATGGCGCGGGCCACCTGCGGGAACTCCTTGGTCCAGTCCTTGCCGTTGCGTGAGATGAGCTGGACCTCCCCCTCCTGGATCCGGGCCACGATGCGGTAGCCGTCGTACTTGATCTCGTGGAGCCACTCGTCCCCGGCCGGCGGGACCTCGGCCACCAGCGCCAGGGCCAGCGGCTGGGTCTGTGGGAGGGGACCCCGCACGGCGCCCGCCAGGTCCGCCAGGCGCAGCCGCGCCCCTCCGTCGCCCGGTGCAGGACCTTCCGGGCCCGCCTCGCCCTTCGAGCGCCAGAGGCGGTCACGCTCGGCCGCCACCTCGGCCAGGCCGCGCCCGCTGACCACGCTCTCCGGGCGCTCCGCCACGATCTCCCCGTCGGCCGCGCTGCGCCCGTACTCGTCCTTCTCCTTGATCAGCAGCCAGGCCTTGGCGTCCTTCCCCTTGATCTTGACCAGCACCCACTTCCCCTGGAGCTTCTCGCCGTGGAGGTGGAACTTGAGCTCGCCCCGCTCGAGCGAGCGCCCGGCGTCGGCCACGGGCGTCCAGGTCCCGCGGTCCCAGAGCACGACCGTCCCGCCCCCGTACTCGCCCTCGGGGATGACGCCCTCGAAAGAGCCGTACTCCACCGGGTGGTCCTCCACCCGGATGGCGAGACGTTTCTCCCGGGGGTCGAAGGAGGGGCCCTTGGGGACCGCCCAGCTCAGCAGGACACCGTCGAGCTCCAGGCGGAAGTCGTAGTGGAGGCGCGACGCTGCGTGCTTCTGGATGCAGTAGGAGCTGCCGCCGTGAGGCCGCGCCTCGCCGGCCGGCTCGGGGGTCCGGGCGAAGTCGCGCTTCTTCTTGTAGTCCTCGAGGGGCATCTCAGCACTGCCTTGGCTATGAGTAGCATCGTCTCATGGCGTCGCTTCCACCGCCGCTGCCGGCGTCCCTCGCCGCGCCTTGGTCATATCCAAGGCCGTGGCAAAGAGGGCAAGCACCGCCCCTCCTCCACGCCCACCGTGCCAACCGCACGCGACGTCGCCGGGCAGGCCGAAATGACTCTCGGCTCCAGCCCGCCGGCCTCGATATACTTAACCCTATCGTCAACTATAGAGGCATGCCCGACACGAGCTCCGGTCTCGACGCCACGCTCGGGGCCCTCGCCGATCCGACTCGGCGGCGCGTCGTGGAGAGCCTGCGGCGGAGACCACACCGGGCGGGCGAGCTGTCGCGGTTGTTTGCGACATCACCGCCCGCCATGAGCCGTCACTTGCGGGTTCTGCGCAAGAGCGGTCTGATCGAGGACCTTGGCGACCAAGCCGACGCGCGCGCTCGTGTCTACCGCCTCAAGCCCGGACCTTTCCGAGACCTGGCGGCTTGGCTCGAGGAGGTGGAGGCCTTCTGGAGGGACGAGCTGGCTTCGTTCAAGGACACGGATGCCGCCTACAAGACGTGTCTTGCCGCTGGAGCCACGAGCGTTTCCGAGCCTCAGGATCAGTACTACGGCGATCGCAACGCGGGCGTTCGGGACCCGAATGGCAACCAGTGGTGGCTGGGTACCCATCTGGAGGACGTGCCGCCCGAGGAGATCGCGAGGCGCGCCGCCGCTCGGAGCAACGCCTAGAGCCGGAGCGCTCTTCCCGACCTGACCGGCACCGCACAGGGCACCACCGGGTACGCCCGGAACTGCCGGTGGAGAGCACCAGAGCGCCTGCGCCGCGCCCGCTCGGCCGTGCTGGAAGGGCCCGGACCCCGGGCCGTCTCCAGATGTCCGATTTCGTCTTGTAGTGTCCGCCTGGGTGACCCAGGTGTCCGATTTCGTATCCTGCCGCGGCGACGGACCGTGCTCCGGGATCGCGTCGTGCGAGTGGGCGAGGATCCGGTTACGGATCGGTGCGGCGCAGGGCGGCGGCGCGCTCCTCGCTCATGCGCTCGAAGCTGTGGCGCAGGTCGGCATCCTCGCGTTCGATCACCGCCTCTTCGAGGGCACGGATCACGTGATACCGCAGCAGCAGGGCGTCGCCCAGGTTCTTGAAGGGCAACGCGTGCTCGGGCAGGCCGGGCAGGCCGCGGAAGTCGGTGACGGTGCCCAGTGCGATCACCAGGTGGTCGTAGGCGATGCGGTGCGGCAGCGGTCGGAAGCCGGGGCTGGTGGTCACCACGCGCTGGTCGAGATCCACGGATTCGACCGGGCGCACGTGGACGTCGCTGCGCGTCAGCAACTGGCGGATCGGGCTGACGACGTCGGTCAGGCCGATGGTCCCGGAGATCACCTCGGGGAGCATGGGCTGGAACACGAAGTAGTTCTCGTCGTTCACGAGCGCCACCTCGTAGTCGTCCCTGCGACCGAGGGCGCGCTCCAGCGCCAGCGCGCAATACACGCCTGCGAAGCCGCCCCCCAGGATGACGATGCGCGGACGCCCGCCGTGTCCCTGCCCCATCCTCTATCCTCCCGAGGGTCGTGTAAGAGCAGTCTAGCAGCGTCCGGTGGCGGACACGTCGCGCGGACCGGGGGCCGGGATGCCGGCGAGCCCCACACCACGCTTGTCCTCAGATGTCCGACTACGCCACCTGGTGTCCGATGCTCAGGGTCTCCCCGACTACTGAAGGCTGAGGCCGGTCGCCTTCCGCATGATGTCGGCGATGGCCGCTGCGCCGGACCCTGCCGACGTGGCCGCCACAAGAGCCACGTCGAGCCCAGGAAAGACGACGATGCGTGCAAAGAACGTCCCTCCGCTTCCGTCTCCCAGGCTGATGGGGCCGTTTGGGGTCATCACGACTCCCCAGCCGAAGCCAATCGTGGTGGTCGCCTCGGACAGGTCGGAGCCGTACGCCGTGCGAAGGGCGTCGAGGCTGGGCTCGTACATCTCCGCAATCCTCACGGTGACGTGCGCGGTATGCATCACGGCATATCCCTCTCGGTCCAGTAGCGCCCCCCTCCCTTGAAGACCCCGAAGCACCTCTCGGGCGTACAGCCCGAAGTCACCGATGCTGCAGTGGGCCCCACCTGCCGGGCTCATCCATGCCGGGAACGTGTAGGCGTCGTCCAGCTCCTGCGCACGCAGCTTCCCCGCTTCGACGTAGTGGCCCCGGGGTTGATCTGGATCCGCCAGCGACGCGGGCCATCCCCCTAGGCGCGCCGATCGCATACCAAGGGGCTCGAAGACGCGGGTCGCGAGCAGCGTCTCGAAGGAAGTCCCCGTGACGGTCTCGGCAACATGGCCCAGAAGACAATAGCCAACGTTCGAGTAGACGTGCTTCGTTCCCACTGGATCTCTGGGCGGAAGGCTGAGGACGATTCTCGCCATCTCCGCACGCTGCGCTCGCGGATCGACGATCGTCGCGGGCAGCCCATCCCAAAGCCGCCCCATGACCGTCGGGTCTTCCTTGTCCCGCTCCTGCATGGCCACAATCCCCGCGCGATGCAGAAGCAAGTCCCGAACCGTCACCCGCCTGTAGTCCTCGGGCATCGGCAGATCGGGCAACACCTCGCCCAGCGCATCGTCGTACGCGAGCTGACCATCTCGAACCAGCAACGCGATCAGGAGGGCGGTCATACCCTTCGTCGTCGAGCCAAGATGGAAACGGCTCTCCACGCTCACCTGCCGGGCGCCTCCGTCCACCGTCACGCCCACAGCGGCGCTGGCCACGATCTCGTCGCCATGCACGACGGCCGCGGCCATCGCGGGCTGTCGATGCTTCTGCGCCGCCTTCCGCAGCTCCTTGGCCAGTGTCTCTCGGTCTCGGATCCTCGGCCGCCAGTTGCGATCGGCGGCAAGGGCGCGCCCGGCAAGCGCACCCCCAAGCAGGAGGACGAGTGCGCCACCGATCAGGCCCACGCTCCACCAGACGGATTGCTGCTCCATGACTCTCTCCTCACGAGTACCGCGAAGGCCGGCCACCTACCCGATCTCAATCCCCTGCGCCTTCGGTCGCGGCACGTTCGCGTCGTCGGGGTAGAGACCGACATTGAGGGTGTACGAGGCCCCGCCGTCCCCGTCCGCCGCCCGAAACTCGTCTACCAGGGCTCGCAAGCGCTTCGCGACCTGCTCGAGGTCGCGCTCCCGTAGCCGCGCGCTCGCCAAGAGCGCAAGCGTCTGACCGTTCCGTCCGCGGGCCGGACAGCGCTCAATCGCTACGGAAAGGTTGTCGCGCAGGATCGACAGCGCGAGGGCCTGCTTGCTGACCGTGCTCCGGCCCTTGGGGCGGACGACATAGCTCCGGGCCGCGGACGCGTAGTACTTCTCCAGGTTGCGCCCCGTGTCCCGCGTCTCGACCAGTCGAATCAGCCCTAGGCCTTCGAGAAGCTTGAAGTGGTGGGTGATGTTGGCCGGATGGACTCTCATCTCTCGCGCCACGCTCGTCACCGTACGCCGTTCCGCTGAAAGCATCCTGAGGATGGCCATCCGTACGGGGTGGGCGTAGCCCTTGATGCGCTCATCGTCTGCCAGCACCATGAGCTGGCGGGGGGTGGCGGCTCTTGCTCGTGACATCTGTCTAACGTTAGAACATCGTCTAACGTGTGTCAACTCCGGGGGCCGAACTGGCTCGTGGCACGGGGTGCCTGGTCGAGTGCCGGTTCGTCGTCGAGCGCTACCCGGACTCCCCGCGGCACAGGGTCTTGGCGAGGGCCACGAAGGCCGCGACGTTGGAGACCAGATGCCACAGGTTGGCGTTCGGCAAAGGCCCCGACAGCAACCGGGGAGAGAGGATCGGTACGCCGAGTTCCTTGATCAGCGCGGCGCGCTCCACGCTGTTCTCGAGGCCAACGACGATCTGGCAGATGAAGATCAACGCCGGGTCCGCGGACGACCGTTGCCCCCATCTTCCACCCGAGGTCGCCGAGTCCACGCAACGTCCAGGGGGCATCTCCCGGCGCCGCGCCTCCAGCCGACACTGGAGGTCGCCGTCTCCAGATGTCCGATTTCGTCACCTGGTGTCCGCCTGGGTGATCCAGGTGTCCGATTTCGTATCCTGCCGCGGCGATGAGCGGCGGTCTAGTCCGGCAGGCGCGGCGCGTCGAACTCGGCGCCGCCCTGGCGGTGGTGCGCCTTGACCACCTTCCCGGTGTCGTCCGTGATGAACGACACCTCGGCCTCGACGACCTTCGAGAAGAACTCGTGGTCCGACTTGGGGAGGATCTCGAGGCGCGGCTGACCCGGGAGCTGGGCGAAGAGCCGCTGGCCCTCACGGGTGACGGTCATGACGGCCGTGCCGTAGTCGTAGCGGCCGACGAACGCCTGAAGCTTCTCCGCGGACAGGCGGACGACCTTGGGCGCGGGGCGCGCCTCCATCTCGTCTGCCAGGTAAACCTGCGCGATGTCGGTGCCCAGACGGTCGGGATCGAGGCCGGGCGGGGGAGGCGTCGCGTTCACCAGCACGGCGATCGTCATGTGCTCGGAGGGGTACCGGCGCAGGTGGCTCACGAATCCGTGCAGGCCGCCGCCGTGCTGGATCTCCAGTAGACCGCGGAACTCGCGGATGCCCCAGCCGTAGCCGTAGCCCTCGCTGGACGGCTCCGGAGGGCTACCCGAGCTCACCGGGCTGAAGGCCGCCTCGAGCGAGGCCTCGCTCAGCACCTTTCCACCGAAGACCCCCTCGTTCCAGCGTTCGAGGTCCTCCACCGTCGAGTAGAGCTGCCCGGCTCCCCCGGCGCGCGACATGTCCCAATCGAGGGCCTTGCTCAGCCTCCCACCCTGATAGGAGTAGCCGGTGGCTTCGTGCTCCAGGATCGCGTCGTGGCGGTGGACGCCGGTGTCCCGCATGCCCAGCGGATCGAAGAACTGCGCCTCGAGGAAGTCGCCGTACGACTGGCCGGAGACCTTCTCCACGATGTGGCCCAGCAGGACGTACCCCGAGTTGTTGTACGCCCAGCGCGTCCCCGGCTCGAAGTCGTAGGGATCGTTCTGGAACGACTCGATGAGCTTCTCCGTGCTCTCGATGGGCACGGTGACCGTCTCCAGGAAGTCGGGATCGTTGGTGTAGCTGTGAATGCCGGAGGTGTGGTTGAGCAACTGGTGGAGCGTGACCTGGTTGCCCCGGGGGAAGTCGGGCAGGTACTTCGAGAGCGGATCCGAGACGCTCAGCTTGCCCTGCTCCTGCAGACGCAGGATCGCCGCCGCGGTGAACTGCTTGGTGATGGAGCCGATGCGGAACTTCGTCTGGGGCGTCACCGGCACGCTGTGCTCCAGGCTCGCGAAGCCAAAGCCCCGCGAGTAGAGGATCTCCCCGTCCTTGGAGACGAGCACGGCGACACCGGGCGTCCGGCCGGCGGTCGGCTTGGAGAGCATGCCGGTGACGGTCGCTTCGGGAGCGGGCTGGGGCAGGGTGACGTCGGCCCCTCGGGCTGCCAGTAGCTCGGCCGCGTCGGTGCGGCCAAAGATCCCGGCGATCTGCCAGGCGGTGAGGCCGTACCGGGTCGCGGCGTCGACATCGAGGCCCTTGTCGAGGGAGAGGATCTTCTCCACCCGGTCGACGTCCCCGTCCGCGGCCGAATCCCAGAGCGCTTCCGCGAGGGTCGCTGAGTCCAGGAAGCGCGCGGCAAAGGCCCAGGCCTGGCTGCCGTTCTGGATCTTCAACAAGACCTGATTGCGCCCCTTGCGCAAATCGAGGGCTACGAGGTCTTGGTCCGGCGAGAGGGCGCGCATGACCCAGTTGCGGTGGACCAGCTCGCCGTTCAGCCACACCTTGACGGCGTCGTCGCTGCCCAGCCCCAGCAGGACGCTGGAGGCTTCCGGTGCCGACACCTCCGTCCAGGCGTACGCCAACGCGTAGTCCCTGGCGCCGACAGCCTGCGCCAGGTCGATGCGCCCCTCGGCCGGCTCGGCCTCCTTCCAGGCGAGGTCGTGGCCGCTGACGGCACAAGACGTGGGGGGCGCCGCGTACGTCTGCCCCTCCCCGCCGCAAGCGGCGAGCTGATCGTCGTCAAAGGCCTTCCGCTGGACGTCCTCGCCGGGCTCAGGGGCAGCTTCGGACACCGGGATCGGTCCAAGGACGAGCCAGCGATCCAGGGTGGGGGTCGAGGGCTCGGCACGTAGTGACGATGACGCGGCGAGCGTCAGGGCAAGAAGGACCACGCCGGACGGCAGGGCCGGTCGTGGTTGGCGACTGCAGGTCATGGGACGTTCCTCTTTCGATAGGGTCGGTGCGCGAACCGGCCGCGCGCAGGACGGCATTCTAGGACGCATGTCTTCTCACGCCTTGGACAACGGAGAGGAGCCGGCGGTTCCCGTCAAGGCCCGGCCCTGTTCGCGTCGCCAGTGGCAGGAAGCGGCCACTCCCCCCGACAACGGGACACGAGACGCGGCCGTCCGGCCGCGCTGGACGCTCGCGTGCGCGATCGTCGAGACGACGAGTCTGCCGGCGGTGGCAGGCCAGCCGCCGCACAAATGCTGTACAGCGCCCCCTCCCTCATGTATACAGGAACTGAGATCAATCCCAAACAGCCGGGAGGGAAAGATGGGCAAGTCCATCCGCGTGGCTCTCGCCATGGGAGGGGGAACGTCCCAGGGGACGTTCTCCGGCGTCGCGCTCACCGAGGCCCTCAAGCTACTGGTCCTCTACGGCGACGGCGGCAAACCCTGCGAGGACGTGACCATCGACGCGATGAGCGGCGCGAGCGCCGGGTCGATCACGTTGGCGATCCTGCTGCGCACGCTGATGGTGCCAGTGGAGCACGAAGCCACCGCCGACGCTCGCCTGAAGCGGCTGCACGGCAAGGCCTACTCGAAGGCGGCACCCGCGATCCGGCGGCTCCTGCTGGCCTTGCAGTCGACGCAAGATCAGCAGTGGAAGCTCTGGGCGAGGCACGCGTTCATACAGGCCCTCCTCGGCACTTGGCCCGGCCAGGACCGTTCCAGCCGGCGGACCGATGCCGGGCTCCTCTACCGCCGCCTGCTGGACGACATGGCGCGCTTCTACCTCGACCCGCAGGGAATCAACCTGGACGCGGCCGCGCTTCTCGCGCCTCGGGTGCTCTTCTGCTGCACGCTCGCCAACCTGACGCCGATCCGGCAGCACGCGGAGCGCGACCTCATGCCAGGGCCCGACCCGTCGCGCCCGCTGGCGGCACTGGCAGACGCGCTGTCCTCGAAGAGCCACCGTGACCTGCGCGTCTTCGACATCAACCTCGAGGCCCTGCCTCAGGCCGTCGATCCCGACACCTATCCGGAGAGCTGGGTGCGCTGTCACCCGGGCGCCGGCGACGCCTCACGCCACGCGCTCGACCTCCGCACCGTGGAGGCCTGGGGCCCGCTGGCCGCGACCGCCATGGCGTCGGGGGCGTTCCCGTTCGGCTTCGCGCCGATCTCGCTGACGCGCCACGCCTGGGAGCTCCCCTCCCAGTGGCCCTGGGAGCCGGCGGAACGGCCCACCCACGCCTTCACCTACGTCGACGGCGGCACCTTCGAGAACGAGCCGCTGCGCGAGGCCTTCCGCCTGGCCGCCTTCCTGGACGCGACCCACCGGGACGGCGCCGAGCGGATCGTCCTTTTCGTCGACCCGAACGTCTCGTCTCTCGACCAGGTGTCGTTCAGGGTGCCGATCCTGCGCCGCTTCGGCCGCGAGGGCAAGCCCCTGAAGACCCCGGCCCGGCTGGCCGCCCACGTGGGGACCATGTTCCAGGCGATCCGCGACCAGGCGTCCGCCCGCGAGGCGGATCGTGCCTTCTCCACCCGCGCGCTGTTCCCCCTGCGTGACCAGCAGCGCCGTGCGTTGTGGGCGACGGTGGCTCCGGCAGGCGCCCCCCTGGCGGGCTCCGCTGGAGACGCCCTGCGCGCGTTGCGGTCTCAGTGCGAGGAGCTGCTTCACCAACGCAAGTCCGGCCTGCCCGCGAGCCTGCTGACGCTCCCCGCCGAGCTTCAGCGGGTGATCGACGAGGAGCTGCGAGCGACGGCGCCGCCCGCCGGCCTCGCCGCCCTCCGGGACTCGGCCCGCGTCCACGCCTTCTGCGACTCGCCGGCGCCGGAGCAGGACCCGGCCGCCGACCTGTGGCTGTACCTGCTCCACTGCGTCTTCCTCGACCTGTCGCTCGACCTCAGCGGAAAGCGACCCGCCACCATCGTGCCGGTGGCGCCGCTGTGGGACCCGCACGACGCGGGCTCCGCGTTCGACCTGCCCAACGAGGCGGTCGGCACCTTCGCGGGGTTCTTCTCGGCGACCGCCCAACGGTACACGTTCCGCGCCGGCCGCCACTGCGCGGCGCGCTTCCTCCAGGCGTGCGGCGTGATCCCGGGCAGCACTCCGATCCCGGATCGGCCCACGTGGCGTTGGCCGGGAGAGGACTCCGGCGAGTTCACCGAAGAGGCGTTCCGTGCCGAGGTGCGCCAGGGGTTGGAGCCCCTGCTCGACCGCCTGCGGGAGGTCGTCGACGACGCGGACGTGCTCCCGGTCTTCGACGGGCTCATCGCCAGGGCGGTCGTCAAGCGGGTCGAGACGGGCCTCGAGGCCGGCCTCGAGACCCGCGACCGGTGGCTCCGCAGCTACGAGCTGCGGCTCTTCGTTCCAGGGAAGGACTACGTGCTGCTCGACCCTCAGGGCAAGGTAGCCACCGGCTTCGAGACCACACGCCTGGAGGGCCGGTACACGCTGGTCACGGTGGCGGATCATGCGGTCTCGCGGCTGACCCGGGAGGGCCTGGGCTGGCAGGTGTCATCGGGCCACCTCTTCGTGCGCCGCTGGAACCAGAGCCTCGGCATCGTCTGCACGGTGGCGCTGCCATCGGAGGAGCAGGTTGCGCGCGCCGCCACCCTGGCCAATCCCGTATTCGAGGTCACCATCGGCCCCGACGACCGGCCGGCGGGCCAGCCGGGCGTCATCGCCGCCGACCGCTGGGGCCTGCGCGACGATGTCGAGTGCCTCGACGATCTCCTGTTCCGACGGCCGCGTCCGCAGTCGCTGCCCGACAACGGGATCGAGCCGTAGCGTACTGCTGAGCGTCAGGCGGATCTGACTCGGGCCGAAGACTCAAGGCTTGCGCGTCAGGGTCACGCGGGCGAACGGCACGAGCTGGCCGTCGGGCCCGGCGTCCATCGCCCACCGCCAGGTGTCGTCGGCCGCGTGGTAGATGAACGTGGTGTGAAAGAGGCTCCCGTCGGGGGCCTCGAAGACCAGCGGGATCTCGGCCCCCTGGCGGTGAGCGTGACCGATGCCCTGCGCGTTCAGCCCGCCACCGGCGGTGGAGTCGAGCCACAGGCACGCATACCGGCCCGCCTCGGGCTCCCAGTCGAGGTAGACGAGGGCCTCGTAGGCAGGTCGGCCGGCCGCGGCCCTCTCGCGGGCGACCTCGTGGAGCTGGACGTAGTGGCCTCCCAGGACCCGGCTCGCTTCGACGTCGTGCGTGACCCGCTGGCCGCCGATCGTCCCCTCCAGGATCCACGACCCGACCAGGCGGTCGAGGAGCCCCTCCGGAGTCAGCTCCCCGGCTGCCCCCGGTGTCGCCGCGAGAGCCACCGGTACCGCTACCGCGACCACGCCGGACACGATCGCCCTTGTTGCCGTGCGGCCGTCTGCGTTCATCACCATCCTCCGTTCCGGGCGGTCGTCGTGGATCCCGCCCACCAGCAGCAGGCTATCGGAGTGAATATGCCAACGGCTGTCATAATTGGCCGGCAAGGATCGGGTCCGATGAAGGCGGAACGGCTGCTGTCGACGCTGCTGCTCCTGCATGGTGGCGGGCACCGCCGAGGGCCTCCGCACGTTCGGCGTCTCCCGGATCGAGTCCGCGCGCCTGCTCGACAAGGGCTGCGCGCGCCCGTCGGGCTTCGACCTCGCCGCCTGGTGGGCCTCGTCCACGGAGGAGCTGGCGCGGACTCGGGGCCGTTTCGCCGTCACCCTGCGCGTCGAGCCCCGGACCGCCGCGGCCTTCCAATGGTGGCACCGCCGTCCCTTGCCGCCTCCGGGGAGGCGCCGCGGCTTCGTCACCATCGACGCCCACTTCGACGACGAGGAGGAAGCCGCCTTCGTCGTCCTGGGGCTGGGCGCGAAGGTCGACGTGGTTCGTCCCGCGAGCCTGCGCGAGCGTGTGGCCCGGGAGCACGCCGCGGCACTGGAACGGGCCGGAGACTGAAGCTCAGGCACCGTCCGGGAGTGCTGCGCGCAGATGGGCTCGCGCACGAACGGGCGTACCATCGTGCGCAGACGACCGGACACCACACAGAGGGAGAAAGAAGAGGGGCGCGATGACGATCCTGGATCCTTTCTGGCTGAGATGGCGACGCGGGGACATGCCCTCCAGGCTGAAGGCCGTGCGGGAGGTGGCCGACCAGGACACCCTCTCCCGGATCGCCAAGAGCGACCTGGAGAGCGAGCTCCGCATCGCAGCGGCGATGCGACTCGACGAGCACTGGATCGCGGGCCTCGACGATCAGACCTTGCTTGCCGAGATCGCCGGCAAGAGCCGCTCCGTGGGAGCGCGCATGGCCGCCGCCTCACGGCTCGAGGACACGGTGCTGGCCCAGGGTGTCTTCATCGAGATCGCCAGATCGAACCAGCCCTCGCAGACACGCTGCGAGGCCATCGACAAGCTCGAGGATCGGGGGGCGTTGGCCGAGATCGCCATCGCCGAGGAGGACGAGGTCGTTGCCGGAGCTGCCGCCGCTCGCGTCGGAGTCGAGGCCCTGCTCGTCAGGGTGGCGAGCGTTGCCCGGTCGGATAGAGCGCGGCGCGAAGCACAGCGGAGGATCCGCGATCGGGACTCGCTCGTCAGCGTCGCCATGAGCCGTAACGGCATCCCCAAGCCTGAGACGGAAGACGATCTCGTCCGAGCGCTGTCCAGCCTTCCCTTCACCCGCAAAGTCGCGACAGTACTGGCCTCCCTCGGGTGGACACCCAAGTCGTCTCTTGATTGCGCGGCGTACTTCGACGCTGTCGGGTGGCCCGAGGGGTTCTGCCGCCGGTGCCACGAGCCGATTCACGAGGTCCCGGGGCACACCGGAGGCGACGACTACTACGGCGGCATGGGTAGCGAGGTCCTGGTATCGCACTGTGGCTGCGGCCACCCCAGGATGGACGACGGCAACCTGTTCAGGCTCTTGCTCGAAGCGTACCGGACGCACCCCCGACGGCCTTGATGACGGCTCGCTTAGGGTCCGGGCGCGAGGCTGCCCTGAGTCGCGGCCTTCGCCCTGGCCCCCATCTCACGCCAGTCTCCGACGGTCGACGAAGGGGACCAGATCCGGACAGACCAGGGCTCCCTCGCGCGTCGGACGCCACCGGGAGCGTCGGTAGTCGCGCCAGAAGGGTGGCGCCTCCCGCCGCAGCGCGGGCTCCTCGTGACGATTCAGGGTGAGGTGGCACCAGCCGTCCAGGCCCGGGTTCCCCATCGACGGTCCCCGGCCAGGAAAGGCGATGTCGCCCAGCGGGACCACCTGGCATTCCCCCGCCGGCCCGACGCGCGTCACCTCCCATTCACTGGCCCCGTGGCCGTGGCACCAGACGCGGGCGCTCGGCCGCTCGGCGAGCAGATCCAACGTCGCCGAGCCGGCCTCACCCTGCACCGCCGCCGGTCCCTGATGGGTGACGAGCACGTCGACCGGCTCACAGGCCGCCAGAGAGATCACCGCGTCCTCGTCGACGTAGGCCAGCGGATGGTAGTCGGCTCCGCGTTGGCCGGGCTCGATGCCGCCGACGCCACCCACGACCCTCCCTCCTGGCGTTCGGAAGCGCCAGCCGGAGGGGAGATAGCGCAGACGACCCTTTGCGTCGAGCGCCGGAAGGTCCGCCACCGCGACCGGTACGGCGGGAGGCCCACTTCGGGAGAATGGCTCCAAGACAGCAAAGCCCTCGTGGTTCCCGTGAACCATCACCACCGGGCACTGCAGCCCGAGCCCTTCCCCGAGGGGCATGAAGATCCTCTCCAGCCATGGTGCTGCCGGCGTCGCCGCCCACAGAGTCAGGAACTCCAGCTCGCAGGGGTTCTGCCGGGCGTGGGCCACCGTGGCGTTGTCGAGCTGCGCCCTGTCCGTGAAGGTGCCCACATCCCCGCACAGCAGCACGGCCACGAAGGGGGACTCGAGCTCGCGCTGCCAGCGGGCGAGGATGCACAGGGCGAGCTGCAGGTGCCCATGCACATCTCCTACGACGGCCACCGACTCGGTCGCGGAGGGGCCCACGGTTCGTGAGGCTAGGGCAAGCCGGGCAGCCGATCAAGCGTTTCCCTCGAATCCCGCCACGGACCGGTGGCGACGGCCCGGGGCGCTGCCGGGGGGGGAGTGGATACAATCACCCGGGTGCGGGAACGGAATGGGAGATGCCAGCGATCGGAAGGCAGCGATGACTGACCAGGGGGACGGGCCGCGTCGCTCGGCGGCGGATCTCGCCAGCAAGAATCCCCGAGCGAGACGCCCTGATTCGCTGGCCGAGATCACCAGGCTCCTGAAGGACGACCCCTTCGTGGTGGGCGAGTGGTATCAGGAGCCGAGCGATGACGATGTCTGTGAGAGCCTGGTGAGGGCTCTCGAGGATCCGGCGCCAGCCGTCCGTCGGGCTGCGGTTCGGGCCCTGGTGGGGCTGAATGACCTCTACGCGTCCACCTCCATCTACGGCGTTCTCCGTGGCGGAAGCCCCGAGGCGCGGCGGGCCGCCATCTCGGCCCTGGGCGAGATCGGTGCCGGCGACCCGGTGGCGATCCGGTACATGGCCCGGGCCGCGCAGGACCCCGACCCTGTGGTGGCCGCCCTGGCCGAGTGCACGCTGGTGAAGATGAAGGGTGAGCTGTAGCCGGCTCGACCCGGACGGCAGGACGGCAATGGAGAACAGGCAGCAGCGGGCGACCTTCGGCGAGGCCATGTTCCGGCTGGACGAGCGGCTCTTCGTTCAACTGGACCTCGACCGCTACCGGGACGCCTCGATGCCGGGGAGCGGGAGCGGGGGCGGGTATCGATCCTACCAGCGGGAGCGAAGGTGGGTGGAAGGCTTTGCCGGTGCGGTCGGTGCGGCTCAGCGGCTGCTTCTGAGCGTGGCCCGAGGCATGGGGCTTCCGGAAACGATCACCGAGAGGCTCTGCTTCAACGTGAGCGAGCACGTCAGGCCGACCGGTGAGCTGCCTCGGCTCCTGGCCGCCGTGCGCGCGACCTACCGAGAGATCGTGGCGGCCGCCTGCTTCGACCACGGTGCCGCCATCCTGGCCGCCGTCGAGCAGGAGGGCGGATGGCCGCTGGGCCCGGCCGACGGCTTCACCGCAACCCTGCGCACAGACCATCAGCTCGCGCTCGACCGGACCCTCGACCAGCCGTTGGATCTGAACGCCCACCTGGAGCGGGCTCGGCAGATGGTGGACGAGGCGAAGGAGGAGAAGACCCATCCCGATGGGCGCCTGCTGTGTCACCTGATGCCCCTGAAGCGGGTGGCCGACGACCTGGGCCAGCACCTGGCAGGTCTCGACGGCCCTCGACCGGAGCTCGGCGACATCCGCCTCCATGTGCTGAGCGTCGCCTCCGAGGCGCACAACGAGCCGCCGCCATCCCCTGGTCTCCTGGGCCGCCTGCTGGGTCGGGGCCGGGAGACTCCCGTGTGGCGCCCGCGAGACGGCCTGCTCGACCTCTACTGCACGCTGGTGCAGCTCGAGGGAGCCAAAGCGTCAGCCAGCAAACGTTGACCGGCGCCGATCTGGGCAGATGTCACTGCTGTCAGCGACGCTCGGTCGGGTCGTTGGGCGGCAGGCTCCATGGACCGGCGATTACGTCGACACGCTTCCGTTGCCACCAGTCGAGTCCGTGGTCGCTGAAGCGGTACTGCCAGAGGACGAGGCGCACCTCTTGGGGTGGGCTGCCATCGAAGGGCGACGGCCCGAGCAACGCCAGGACGTCTGGATCGCCCCTCAGCACCGCCAGCAGCAGGCGGCCGAGCCACGGTTCGCCCTGAAGCCACGAGCCTGCGGCTGCGGCTGCGGCTGCGGAACGCGGGGCGAGCCTCTCCGCCCGCAAGGCCGCGAACCACATCTGCCAATCGAGGCGCGGCATGTGCGGGGCGAAGAACCTCGGGGCGCGCGCCGGGTCCCCGGGCTTGTAGCGGAAAGCCAGCGACGTCCAGGCGTCGTCCTTGGCCCGGCCTTCGAGCTGGATCTCGGGACGCGTCGTCGTCATGGTGCGAAACAGACCGTACGAGTTGCTGATGAGGAACGGGGACGCCAGGGCGGAAAGGGAGCGAAGGAGCCGGGGCTCGAGCTGCTGCAGCCGTCGTGAGTTGAAGGAGGCGAGCAGCGGTTCCACCTGGAGCAGCATGAGGGTCCCGGCCAGCGCCGTGACGAGGGGCCGTCGTGGCCGAGACGGACCCTCGTGGCTCGTCTCCGCTGGTTGCTGGCGCCCGACCAGAGCGCGCGGGAAGGCGTGGTCGTCGATGAGCGGGATACAGAGGACCATCGCCAGCAGGTTGAGGAAGCCGTAGTTGCCGGTGACGGCGATGCCCAATTGGAGCCCGACGAAACCCCAGAACGCGATCAGGCGCGGGCGGCGGGGAGCGAAGACCAGGAACGGGAGGACCAGCTCCACGAAGAGCGAGAACGCGCACGACACCCGTTGCAGCCACGACGGCAGGTGACTCGCGTACCACGAAAGCGCGTTGGGGATCGGCTGGGTCCAGTAGTGGTAGTCGAGGGCCGTGAGATGGCGCCACGTCGGGTCGCCCCACGCGAGCTTGGTGACGCCGGAGCCCCACATCAGCTTGAAGAGGAGGAGCCGCAGCAGCCAGATGGAAACCGGAGCGGGCGGGGGCTCGTGGGCCGGAGAACGGGGCCTCAGGTGGGCCCAGGGCGCCACGAGCAGGGCCAGGAAGCCCGCCTCCGTCAAGAGGACGTCCCACTGGAACGACAGGAAGGCCTGGCCCAGGTGTACGAGGGAGAGGTAGAGGACGAAGCACGCCGCGAACAGGGGCCCCTGCGACAGCCCCAGGGCGGCAAGCCCTGCGGCCAGCGCGCCGCCGTAGCACATGAGCGAGAGCGCGGTGTCGCCGGCGTTCAGCCAGCCCAGCGTCGGGACCAGGAAGAACGCCTCGCCCCCCCGCAGCCGGTACGCCCACGCGAGGAACTCCCCCGCCGGCAGCAGACCGGACTCGCCCACCAGACCTCTCACCTGCACCGCGAGGGAGAGGAATGCCACGACGTACACGAGGGCCAGGGCGCGGAGGAACACGAAGCGCGTCAGGCGGAACCGGGGCGGACCGACGAGGTCGCCCACCAGAAGGTGGACAACACGTGCCGCCAGCGGCCGGTGCGCGGCCACCTGCCGATAGCCCCACTCCGACGCCGCGGCGAACCCCGGCACCCGCCGGTGAGCGAGCAAGGGCAGGCGAACCCCCGCGATCGCCAACGCCCGGTACACGGCCTCGGCGCCCCGGCTGACACGTCCGTCCGTCTCCACCAGATGGACGGACGCGGCGAAGGCCTCCCGCGGGATGTCGGGGAAACGTTCGGCCGCCGACTGGTAGGGCTCGAAGACGATCCGTTCGCCGGCGAGAGCGCGCAGGTGGTCCACGCTGCGGCGACAGAAACCGCATTCGCCATCCCAGATGACGAGGGGGCGCTCCAAGGATCTGATTGCACACCCGGCCGCGAATCTTGGCAAGCGCGGAGAGCGGCTGGGGGGTTGTCCGCCACCGATTCCTCACAGACCGGTCATCCGCTCCATCTGCTCGGGATACCGTGCTCCCAGGATCTCGATCTTCGAGGCGGCGGCCTCGATCTCAGCCAGGTCGTCTGCCGTCAGCTCGATGTCGGCGGCGCCGAGGTTCTCCTCGAGCCGGTGCCGCTTGGTGGTCCCCGGGATGGGGACGATCCACGGCTTCTGCGCCAGCAGCCACGCCAGCGCGATCTGGGCCGGCGTCGCGCTCCTGCGCCCGCCGAGGGTGCCGAGCAGGTCGACCAGGGCCTGGAGACCTTCGATAGCTCGGACTACCGTGACGACGCCGTCACCTACGGCACCCCCACCTGGATCTGGTCGGTGGTGGTGGACGACTCGCTCTACGTGCGCGCCTACAACGGACAGGGGTCCCGCTGGTACCAGGCCGCGGTCCGGCAGAAGGCGGGGCGGATCACGGCCGCCGGGATGACGAAGGAAGTCGCCTTCGAGCCAGTCGACGGGCCGATCAACGACCGCATCGACGAGGCCTACCGGGTGAAGTACGGCGGCAGCCCGTACCTCGACTTCATGATCGGCTCGCGGGCCCGCTCCGCGACCGTCGAGGTCATCCCTCGCCCCCGGGGCACGCCTCGTGACCGGCCGGCCGCTGACAGCCCTGGTGGTCACGGGCCTGCTGTCGGCGAGCGCCCTGTGCAGCGCCCAGGGCGCGACCGCGCCCCCGGACGTACCTGACACGCAGGCGCAACCCGAGCGTTCCATCGACGACCTGAACCTGATCGGAGCTGCGGTGCCCATGCCCGGCTTCTCCGACACGGTCCTTGGCGTCGACTCCGGCTTCCGTCGCGCGCTGTTCGGCAGGACGGTCTGGACCCGCTCGTCCTCGCTGACCGGCACGTACACGGCCCATCTCGCCCGCGGCAACTACTTGAGCCTCAGCCTCGGCTACGTGAGGGGCCGGCGATCTCGCCCCGGGTCGCGGACCCGCTGACATTCACCGTGAACTGGAGTCTGTACCTGTAGAGCGGTGGCGCTGGGACTGGCGGCCAGCGCCCGAGAAGAGCCTCCGATGAAGGCTTTCGTCTCGCGGCTCACGGCTCACGTTGGCTGGGGCTTTCGGCCTCGGCACCCTCTGCACGGCCACACCCGTCGCGCTGGATCCAGACGGGCCAGGCCCCCGAGCAGATCGTGGCGACCCGGTATGGAGAGGACGGATCCGTGGTCGCCCAGCGCCCGTGGGGCGCCTACCCGAAGGTCGCCCGCTGGGACGGCCGAGGCGTCCGCCGCAAGGCTGAGAGCTACCGCTGCGAGGAGTGACCACACACCGCCCGGAGGTATCAGGGCAGCAGCCGCAGGCCCTCGGGAACGAAGTGGCGGAAGTCGTCGTCCCGCGTCACGAGGGGGACGTCGTGGTCGATGCAGCTCTGCGCGATCAGCGTGTCGGCCAGCTTGGCCTTGTGCCCGGAGCCGATCAGACGCGCCCGGAGCCGACCCGCCCGTTGCCAGAAGTCCGCCCTCAGCTCGAGGACGGGGATCTCGAGAAGCAGCCTCTCGACCTGTCGAGGCAGGCTCGGATCGCTCAGCACCTCACACAGGACCCCTGGGGAAAGGCAGGCCTGACTGTCGGCCAGCGCGAGGTCCGCGGCGTCGACGTCCGGGCCTGCCGAGCCGGCCAGGTAGTGAACCAGGGAGCTCGTGTCGAGGGCGATCACCCGCGGTCCTCGCGCAGCGCCTTCACGTCGATCGACAGCTTCACCTGCCCCCGGAGTCGCCGGAGCCCCTCGTAGGCGCGGCCGGCGGCGACGAGCTCCAGCCCCCTGCGCACCGTCGCCGTGATGCCCTCGCCGGTCGTCCGTCTCGCTCGCCTGAGGAGGTCCGCTGGCACCTCCACGGTCAGCTTCTGAGTGGCACTCATGGCCCAGGATACCAGCATCGTCACCAGTGACGAGTATGGTCCCGCGGCGGCGGGTAGCTAGCCCGGCTCCAGCGGATGAGGCCGCCTCCTTCGAGATCGTGGCAAGGCTGCGGGGATACCTATTGGCTCTTGTTTCCGGCGGCTGCTGGCCTAGAATCCGGCCGACCTGGGTCGATGGCGCGATACTGCAACCCAATTGGACTTCGCATCCCAGAGCGCTCAGCATCGCCATCCGGCCGCTGTGAGGCAAGGCAGAATGACGATTCTCCCGCCGCAACGCCACCTGTTCGACATCCCTGGGGATGTCGCCTACTTCAACTGCGCCTACTACTCGCCGCAGCTGAACGCCTCCCGAGATCGCCTGCACGTGGGAGTCGACGCGAAGAGCCGTCCCTGGGAGCGGCTCCCCAAGGACTTCTTCGAGGACGCAGAGACGCTCCGTGATCTGGCCGCGCAGCTATTCGGCGGCGACGCCGATGGCTATGCCATCATCCCTGCGGCCAGCTATGGATTGAGCACTGCCGCCCGCGCGGTGGAATCCCGCCTGCAGTCTGGAGATCGGATCCTGGTTGTCGAGGAGGCCTTCCCCAGCAACTACCTCCCCTGGGAGCGAGCGGCCCGCGAGAGCGATGCCGAGGTCGTGACCGTGCCGACGCCGGCCGCGGGAGGCTGGACGTCGGCGATCTTGGAGAGGATAGACCGAAGGACCCGGGTGGTGGCCGTGCCGAGCTGCCACTGGACGAACGGCGCCAGGGTCGATCTCGAGGCCG
>CAZNNH010000075.1:0-27190 GCA_964574335.1 uncultured Acidobacteriota bacterium
TCGGAAACATCCACGGCCCGCAGGCAAAAGTGGTGTTCATCGGCCCCTGCATCGCTAAGAAGGCCGAAAAGGATGAACGTTTCGGCCGACCGGAAGTCGATGCGGTGCTGACCTTTATCGAGTTTGAGCAATTGCTCGGCGAGCAGGGCATTGCAGCCGACCGTGTGGCTGCCGCTGAGTTTGATCCGCCCAGGGCCGGCAGCGGGTCCGAGCTCGAGAGGATGTCGTAGACGTTGCCCTCGTGCTCCTTGAAGAGCCGCTTCGCTTCGGCCAGACGGGCGCTCGGATCGAGCGCCGTCCTCACGCCCCCGAGCAGCTTCTTGAGCGCCGCCCGCTTCGATCCGGTGACGACCTCGTGCCGCGCTTCGCTCCAGGCCTTGGCCAGCTCGCCAAGGCCCTGGTCGCTGGCGGACAGCTCCTGGAGGGTGGCCAGAAGCGCCAGCACCGGGGTCTCCGTCTTCACGTCGTGGCGGACCTCGGCATCGAGCTCGACGTGTCCCTCGGCCGCGAGCTGGAACAGGAGCCACGGGTAGTCCCAGCCGGACTCGACCGCCTGGATCAGGCCGCCCCAGAATCGGGGGTTGACCTCGATCAGGTAGGGCGTGCTCTCGGCGCGACCCTCCCAGCGGAAGTCCAGCTCGGCCACACCGTGCCAGCCGAGCGGCTCGAGCAGGTCGGCCGCGATACGTTCCATCTGTGGGGCGACCACCGTCTCCCGCATCACGCTGGCACCCTTCTCGGCGGGGAAGGCGCGCAGGTTGTGGTAGGTCATGCAGGTCACCAGGTGCCCCCGATCGAACAGCGTCGTCACGCAGTAGTCGTCGCCCGGCACCGCGCGCTGGACGATCGGAAGCGCGTCAGCCCCCGGACGGAAGTGCTCGACCAGCTCGCGGAACACCGTCAGGAGCCCCTCGCGGGTCTCCACCTTCTTGATGCCCACGCCGGCGGCCGACGCGCGCAGCTTCACGAAGACCGGCGGCTCGATCTCCGGCAGCAGCGCCTCGAGGTGCCCGACGTCCCTGGGCAGCCAGGTGGGTGGGATGGGCAGGCCGCGTGGCATCGCGTGCTCCGCCAGGCTCCCCTTGTCGTGGACGCGCTCGATGACGTCGCTGTCCGACAGCGGGACGCGGATGTGGGGCTCGAAGCGCTCGCGGTGCCGCGCGATCAGGTAGGTCTCCTTGTGGATGGGCATGAGCACGTAGGGGACGCGATCATCCGCGGGCTTGTGGCGAATCACGACCTCCTCGAGCGCGTCGAGGAACGCCTCCGGCTGCTCGGTCACGTTGGGGTGAAGGAACCGGTCCACCGCGTAGCGTGAGAAGGAGGCGGGCGTCATCGGGTACTCGTCGCCGACGACGACCTCGACGCCGCGCCGGCCCAGGCTCCGGGTGGCCACCAGCGTTTGCCATCCTCGAGCGAAGGTGAGGATCACCCGCCCGGCACCCGGGCCGCCGTCCGTCGAAGCGCCCATCGCCACCCTCCTGTATCTGGCTGTGGATCTTACCCTGCCCCTATCCGGTCTCGGCCCTCCGATGAGGGTCCCCAGCTCGACGTAGGCGTTGCCCCAGGCGTCCTCTCTGAGGAAGCGCGGGGGAAGGGAGGGGTCGCCGACGAACGGTCGGAGGATCCAGCTCATCTGGATGGCGACGAACACGTAGAGGGAGAGCCACGCCCGGCGGCCCACACGGTGCTTGGGATTGAGGCGAACCAGGTGACGGTAGTGCCGGCTCAGCGTGACCTGACCGCCGACCACCGCGGCCAGGAACGCGATCCCGTTGAAGAGGACCGCGTGGTCGTACCGGGCGAGCGACAGATACCCGAAGGCGGTGATCGGCGCGAGCGCGGCCAGGCACAGAGACATCGTGGCCTGGGCCGAGACCATCGCGCGCAGAACCGCCGGGAAGTCGTCACGCAGACCCAGCGCCGCGTTCACCGCGTAGACGTTGGGGAGGCAGAGCAGCGCCGATCCCCCGATCAGAAGCGGGACCTTCAGCGACGAGTAGAGCGCCTGGACGCTTCTCGGCGGGCCGCTCGACCACAACCTGCAGCGCCCGCCGGAGGAAGGCCAGGCCGACCAGTCCAGAGACGCCGAAGAAGGCTAGGTTGAGCAGGATCATGAACGGGTAGCTTTCGGTCCTCAGCGTGAAGAAGCCGGTGATCGGTCCGACGCTGGCGAGCAGCGCCAGGTTGACCGTCACGGCCGCAAGCGGCAGCCGGCGCAGGCTGACGGCCTGCGCGGAACGCAACGGAATCACGAAGGCAGAGATCGTGAGGCGCGCGATCGCGATCTATACGGACCTCGACGCGACGCTCGAGACCCACGGCTACTCGGTCCTCGTGGCCCGGAACGGAGCCGAGGCGTTGCGGATCGCCAAGGAGCATGCCGGCCCCATCCCGATCATGGTGACCGACGTGATCATGCCAGGCATAGCCGGCCCCAAGCTCGCTGAGCTCATCGCGCCGACTCGGCCGCAGATGAGGGTTCTGTTCATCTCCGGCTACAGCGAGGAGGCCGTGGTACAGCACGGCTTGGCCGGCCCAGGGAAGACATTCCTCAGCAAGCCGTTTGGCCCCGAGGTTCTGCTCCGCAAAGTCCGGGAATCCCTGGACGCCAGCCGATAGTGCGTGCGTCCCCCCAGGGGTCGCGACGCCAAGTCGCGCTCGTCACCCTGTCATGCCAGGGGGACTCGACGACACCCTCGCTCCGAAGCTCGGCCGTCGGTCCGTCCGACCCGGCGAGCGTCGCCGGTGACGTCGCCGGTGTCGTTACCGCGCAGAACGTTGCTCCAGTGATCGTGCTCAAGACAACGCCCGAGATCCAGGACGGCAGGATCGACACCACCGGCCTGGTCAAGTTCAACCTCTGTGACAGCTCCGATGCCGATCAGAGACCCGACGACCCGGAGGCGGGTGACACCCTGAACTGGCAGTTCCACTTCGGGGATTCCGGCCTGCCCGCCTTCAACGAGGACGGCACGTTCAACTCCGACTTCGGCCACGTCTGCCGGACCGAGCACACCTACGAGGCGGGACGCTACACCGCGACGCTGTCCGTCACCGACCAGCACCTCGAAGACCAGAGTGCCGAGGTCTCGGCAATGGCGAGAGCGACGTTGGACGTCGAGGTCGTCGTTGGCGGCCCCGAGAGGGCCTGCTCCGCCGGCGGCGTCCCGGTCGATGACCAGTGCTGGTATCTCGGGTTCAGGAGCTGGAGCTGCGACGACGTCTGTGCGTCACGCGGAGGTGTCATCGCGGGCTGCTTCGACTGGGGACAGTGTGGCGATGCCGCAGGCTGCGAGGCAAGGCTGAACGCCTTGGGGCGGCGCTCGGGGACCCTTCCCGACCACTTCGTGGGTGCGTGCGGCCCACCCTACGAGAAGCTCGGCTGCCTGTACTACGAGTACAAGGGCATGACCCAGAGAGCCTACTGCTACATGAAGCCCGCCAACTCTACGGCAAAGAGCTCCAAGGTACACCGCGTCTGCGCCTGCAATAGATGACGCATCCTAGCCGCGCGCGGGCGGCTGCCTAGGCTCCGGGCGCCAGGGCCGAGACGGGCCGGGCTCTGTGGCCGTATTTCACCCCGCCCGCCTCGCGTCGAGCGGCGTTCGAGTCTCCTACAACCTGTCAACCGATGGAAGCGATCGGGGGACTACCCGGCGACGCTGGCCGGTCAGCGCCGGATCTTCTTCACGGCGTCCTGGGCGCAGTGCTGGACCTGGGTGTCGAACCAGTGCCGCTGGAACTCCTCCCGCGGGGCGAAGACCTCGGGGTCGGGGGGGGGCAGCGTCAGGTGCTTCAGCATCGGCAGCGCCTCGGCGGCCGCCGGCCCCATCTTGGCCAGCGACTGACAGGCCGCCAGCCGCACCTCCCGGTCCTCTTCTTGGAGCGCCCAGGTGAGCGGCTGGACCGAGAAGGAAGCCGGGATGCTGGCCAGCGCCCGGGCGGCGTCGACGCGGAGCTGGGTGTCCTTTTCGTCCCGGAGCTGCCGAATCGGCGCCTGGGCCTTCTCCCACGCCTTGGCGTCCGCGATCGCCCGGACCTGGTCCTTCTCGTTCTGCCTGACGGCGGCTCGGTACCTGGCGATCGCCTCCAGCAGCCCGCTGACGTTGCGGCCCGCCGCCTGGGCCTTCTTGGCGGCGGTCGCGGCGCGGTCCATGTCTTCCTTGAAGTAGTAGCAGCGGGCGATGCCGTAGTAGGCCTCGCCGGTCGCCTTCTCGTCGATCTTCATGGCCTGGAAGAAGGCGGCGATGCCCTGGTCGTAGTCCCCCGCGTAGAGGTAGGCCCAGCCCATGCCGATGGCGGCCTGAGTGTTCTTGGGGTCCAGCGCGAGGGCCCTCTTGTACGCCGCGGCGGACTTGGTGGGCTGCCGCGGGTCCATGTTCCGATAGACCCAACCCAGGTTGGTGAAGCCGGCCGAGCGGTCGTACCCCGGCGCCGAGGTGAGCTTTCGCAGCACCTCGGCACCCTCCTGGTGCCGGCCTGCCTGGCCGAGCACCAGGCCGAACGTCTCCTGGTAGGCAGGGTTCTTCGGGTCCAGCTTTGCGGCCTGCCGATAGGCCTCGGCGGCCTGCGGGTACCGGCCGGCGCGCTGGGCGGCCAGTCCCAGCAGCGCGTGGCCCGGGGCGGCGCCGGGTGAGTACTGGACCGCCTTCTCCAGGACCGGGATCGCTTCGAGGAACTGGCCCTTGCGGACCAGGATCGTGCCCAGCGCGAGGTGGGCGTCGCCGCTGTGGGGTGTCTCTTGGAGGAGCTTCCGGGCCTGGGCCTCGGCGTCGTCGAGCTGGCCGCCGGCGGCCAGCATCTGAAGCAGGGCCACCCGGGCGGGGGCATAGGCGGGATCCGCCTCGAGGGCCAGGCGGTAGTGGTGATCGGCCTGTTGCGGGTTGCTGCCGGCCTGGAACAGCCGGGCCACCATCACGTGGACCAGGGGGCTCTTCGGGTTGTTGAAGATCCCCATCTGGGCCTGGGCGATGGCGTCGTTCCAGTGGGCCTTGTTCTCGGCCAGGATCGCCGTGCCCAGCACGGCGAAGGCCTCGCCCGAATGCGGATCGTCATTGGAGGCCTGGCGAGCCACCGCCACCGCCTCGAGGGTGCGGCCGGCCCCGATCAGGGCCAGCGCCAGACGGGTGCGGGCGAGGGTCACGACGTCGTCCGCGCACAGCAGGCATCTCGGCCGGGAGGCCGTCGCGACGGCCTTCTGCAGCACGTCGACGGCGTCCGCCGGCCGACCCAGACCGACCAGCGCCTCGCCCAGCGCGATGCGGCCGGACGCGCCTTGAGGGTCGTTCTGCAGCGCCTGCTCGGCGTCCGCTTTGGCGCCCGGGAAGTCGCCCACCCGGACCTTGGCCCGGGCCCGGGCCGAGAGCGTGGCGGCATTGGCGACGATGCTGACCGCTTGCTCGGCGTGGGCCAGGGCCGTCTGGCCGGCGGCCACCTCGAGGTCGAACGCGGACCGACCCGCCAGGGCCTGCGCCTTCAGCTCCCCCGTGGCGCTTGCCACCGCGGCGTCCAGCGCCTGGCCGGCGTCGTCGAGGTCGCCCAGCCGCTGGTGGAGCCGGCTCAGCACGAGCTGGCCCTCCGAGCCGGCGCCGCCCTGATCGACCAGCTTCTGGATCGTCTTGACGGCCTCTTCCTGCCTGCCCTTGCGGAGTTGCTCTTGTGCCTTGGCGACCGCCTCGTCGAGCTTCTGGTCGGCCCACGCCGTCATGCTCCCGATCGCCAGCAGTGCCGCCGTCAGCCGGATCCTCATCTCGAGCTCCTCCCCGTGTCTCCCTCGGCCGGCGTTCCGTCGCCCTCGGGTCCCTCGCGGCCAGAGCTCTCGCGCTCGACGATCTCGCGGTAGTACTCGGGCCGGGTGTGTCGCAGGTGGTCCGCCGACGTCTTTCCGGTCAGCCAGGAGCGGTCCATCGGATAGACGTCCGGGTCGAAGATGACCATGTAGAAGTGCCAGATCAGGATGGAGAAGGTCGCCAGGATCGCCTCGTAGTAGTGGAGGGCGGTGGCGGCGTCGCTCACCCACTTGGGCAGGAACTCCAGCGTCAGGTTGTTGAACCAGAGCACGAAGCCGGAGGCCGCCATCACCACGGTGCCCCACATGAAGGCCCAGTACTCGGCCTTCTCCGCATAGCTGAAGGTATGGAAGCGCGGGCGCGCGACCCGGGCGCCGAGGTTGTGGCGGAGCATGGCCAGAAGGTCCCGCAGGTCCTGCACCCTCGGCCAGAGCTTGCCCAGGATCCGCCGGTCCCGCCGGACCAGGAGCAGGTGGACCAGGTGATAGACGAGGGCGAGCAGCAACACGACCGCGGCGCCGCGGTGGACCAGGCCGCGGACGTCGACCTGGCCCTCGAAGGCCAGCAACGGCGCCGCCCACCAGGAGCCGGGGAACTTCAGCGCGAAGCCGGTGTAGACCAGGGTGGGGAAGCTCACCACGACGAGGGCGTGAGCAATACGGAAGTGGAGGGCCATGCGTGGGACCTCCTCTCCGGAGGACTCGCGGTGTGCCGGCCGAATCAGCTTGATCAGGAAGTCGAGGGCGTTGTGCAGGGCCATGAAGCCCAGCGTGAAGGGGATGATCAGGAAGACGTAGGCGAGGCGGATCACGCGCACCACCACGTTCTCGCTCGCCGACTCGGAGCGGACGTGGACCGGCCCCACCTTGAAGCGCGAGCCGGCCCCAGGGTGGCACTTGCCGCAGGTCTTGGCGAGGTTGGCGGGGTTGACCGTGGAGCGCCGGTCGGAGGAGGGAAGGATGTCGTGCACGCCGTGGCAGGAGGCGCAGTTGGCCACGGTCAGCGAGCCCGCGCGCAGCGCCAGGCCGTGGTAGCTGTCTTCGAAGGAGGGGACCTTGTCACGCGGAAGGTTGAACTTGCGCTCCAGGCGCTCGTCCGAGTGACAGTGGCCACAGGTGGTCGTCGAGACCCGCGCCGGGTTGACCAGCGAGTTGGGCTCGCTCGGCGCGAGGATGGCATGCTCCCCGTGGCAGTCCGTGCAGACGGGGGCGTCCCTCACGCCACGCGCGGTGGCCTGGCCGTGGATGCTGTCGGCGTAGGCCTTGGCGATCGCGCCGTGGCAGCCGCCGCAGGTGCGAGCCACCGCCCAGTGGTTGATCCTCGAGCGTGGATCACGCTCGGGCAGGATGTCGTGGCTGCCGTGGCAGTCCGAGCAACTGGCCGCCTCGTCGTTGCCCGCCGCGACGGCGCGGCCGTGGACGCTCAGGCGATAGGCCTCGACGGGGCGGGCCATCGGGATGGCGTGGCGGGCGAGGAAGTTGGGGTTGGCGTGGCAGGCGCCACAGGTGTCGGGGAGGTTGGCCTTGGCGACCCTGGCGCCGGGATCCGCCGCCGCGAGCATGTCGTGCGCCGGGCCGTGGCACGAGCGGCAGGCGGCGCCGCCCCCCTCGAGCTGGGCGGCGTGAACGCTCCCCCGGTACGCCCCCACCACGTCCGGATGGCACGACTCGCACAGGGAGCCCGGCGGGCCGTTGGGGGCGCGGGCGACGTGGGCTCCGCCGTGGCAGTCGGCGCAAGCCTCGTCACCCAGCGCGTCGCCGTGAACGCTCCCGGCGACGTGGGAGGCGGCCTCGTCGTGACAGTCGGCGCATCTGGGGAGCGCGACGTGGGCCGGGTGGGGGTAGTCCGTGATGCCGTCGTGACAGTCGGTGCAGGAGAGGCCGGCGTGAACGCTGTGTTGCTGCGCTTGCCCATCGACGTGGACGGAGTGCCCGGTCTCGTTGGTGAGGTCCGCTTGACCGTGGCACTCCAGGCAGTCGTCGCCGGAGGCCACGGCCGGACCGGAGCACGCCAGCCAGCCCCCCACCAGCAGCGTCGCCAACGAATAGAATCCGCGCACGTCCCCTCCCGCCTCACAGGACCCGGCCCCGAGCTTCGCCGCGGTCTGGCGAGTGGCCTATTGTGTCATTTCGACCGGGGCCCGTGGACCGTCCGCGCTCAGGCCACTCCCACGACCCTCAGATAGCGGCTGTCGGGGCCAGGTCCACGACGTTGGTGCCGAGGACTGTGCCCTGGGGCTACAGTTGCTGCGTCGGGGTGGCCGCGGGCCCTTGCCAGCGTGGGACGGATGTAATACGGTGTCTTACATGGCGGGAACGATTACGATCCGTGTGGACGCGGAAACCGAGCGCATGCTGAAGAGGGTGGTCAAGCTGACGGGACGCACGCGCAGCGAGATCACTCGAGAGGCACTACGGCGTCAGCTCAGCCTCGATCTCTTCGAGCAGCTTCGACGGCGGGTGGCACCCTTTGCCGAGGCGCGAGGGCTGCTGGCCGACGAGGACGTCTTCAAGGCCCTTTCGTGAGGGTCTTCCTCGACACGAGCGTCCTGGTGGCGGCCTTCGCCACGCGCGGACTCTGTGCCGACGTCGTAAGGACCGTTCTGGCGGAGCACGAGCTGATCGTCGGCGAGACCGTCCTAGCCGAGCTTCGCAGGGTTCTCAGGGACAAGATCGGCCTGCCTGAGGCTCAGGCGCGTGATGTGGCTGCCTTCGTGCGCCAGCATGCTCTGGTGGCCGCGGAGGCCCCGCTTCCGGCCATCGACGTGCGCGACGTCAACGACCTCCCGATCCTCGCGGGTGCCATCCAGGGGGGCGCCGAGGTCCTCGTCACCGGCGACAATGACCTTCTCGTCTTGGGGCGGCTGCCGACCCTCCCCATTCTCGACCCGCGCGGGTTCTGGGGCCTGATCAAGCGTCGGCGAGTCGGTCGGCAGCCGGAGCCTGTCGCTCCTCGGCACCGCCGCACCCAGCGATGACGCGACTCGGCAAGCTCGCGTTTGCGATCCTGATCGCCACCCGGGAGGCGCACTTGGCCGAGGAGTACGCGGTGCCCGCGTGGCTCGGCTACCAACTGCTGGCGACACCCAACGACGTGCACTCGGAGTCCCGACGCTGAGTGACGGGGTCGCCCGCGTGGTCGCCCTCGGCGCCAGCAACCTCACCCGGGGGTTCCACACCGTCGTCGCCACCGCCCGAGCGGCTTGGGGGCCCGAGGTTGCGGTGGTCGCTGCGCTGGGTCACGGGCGCTCCTACGGAGCCCACAGCAGCGTGCTCGGGCGCCGGCTGCCGGGCATCCTCGAGTGCGGGTTGTGGGCGCACCTGGAGCCCTCGTCCCGGGTAGCGACCCGCGCCCTGGTCACCGACGTCGGCAACGACATCCTGTACGGCTTCTCGCCCCGGCAGACCCTCGACTGGGTCGACGAGGCGCTGGCCCGCCTCGGCCGCGTCACGTCGGACGTCGTCCTCACGGGCTTGCCCCTCGCCAGCATCCGCCGCCTCTCCCGGATGGGGTTCCTGGCCTTCCGCTCGGTGCTGGTGCCCTCTTGTCGCCTCTCGCTGGAAGAAGTGATGGACGCCGCCGAGCGTGTCGACGCCGGCCTGCGAGAGCTGGCCGAGGCGCGGGGCGCACGGCTCGTGCACCTCGACCCCTCCTGGTACGGGCTCGACCCGATTCACATCCGCCCCGCCTTGTGGCGGAGTGCCTGGCAGGCGATCCTGGGGGCCAGGTGCGACGGTGGCGGCTCGGCGGTCGAGGGCCTGCGCCTCTACCTGATGCGTCCCGAGCGCCGCTGGCTGCTCGGCTTCGAGCAACGCACGCCGCAGCGCGGCGTCACGCTGGATGCCGGCGCTCGCGTGTGGCTCTACTGAGATGGGGGTGGAGCCACCCGGCGGTTGGGACGGGGACGACGACGATGTCCCCCCACCCGGGTCGTTGCTGAGCACCGTCGGTCAACTGCTCGCGGCACTGGGCGTGGTGGCGGCGATCCTGTTGCTGATCGGCGTCCTGCTGGTGTTGGCGCGCTGGATCTTCACCTAGACCTCGACGGGAGGAGGAACCTCGGCAAACGACCAACCCACGAGCGAAGCGGCTCCCGCCATGCTGAGCGGAGTCGTTGGCATTGGGACCCTGCTCGCTGTCGTACCTGGCCCGAAGGTATCCAGAGGAGTTCGCCGATTGGGCTCGGGAGAGCAAGAGGCCGGTGCCCTTCGTCTACTGAAGCGGCCCGCGGGGTCGACGATCAGCGCGCGGACGACGACCGCCGGCGGGGCTTCCGCTTCGGCGTGCCCTTCGCCTTTCCGGTCGGTCGCTCGAGGGCCTTCCGGATCCGCTCGGGATCGTAGACGCAGCCGGCCCAGGTCCCCCCGCTGGCTTCCTGCAGGACCGCCCACAGGCGTGTGTCCTCGGGGAGGTCCGGGCGCGGAGCCAGGCCCGGGTGCGGGGGCCGGTTGCGAAGCAGGCGGGCCGCCTCGGCGGCCGTGAGCGGGCCCCGGGACGTGCCCACCAGGTCGACCCGCCCTTCGTGGGATCGCCGATCGATCACGATCTGGATGATGTCGCCCTCGCGAAGCCGACCGATCGGGCCCCCGGCCAGTGCCTCCGGGCTCACGTGGCCGACACAGGCGCCGGTGGAGACGCCGGAGAAGCGGCCGTCGGTCAGCACCGCCACCTGCTTCCCCCAGGGGAGCAGCTTGAGGGCGGAGGTGACCTGGTAGGTCTCCTCCATCCCGGTTCCCCGGGGCCCGAGGCCCGCCATCACCACCACGTCGCCCGGCCGCACCGGCGAATCGGTCAGGCCCTTGATCGCCGCCACCGCCGCCTGCTCCGACGTGAAGACGCGGGCCGGTCCGCGGTGCCGAAAGACCTCGTCCTCCACCACCGAGGGGTCGAGGGCGGTGGCCTTCACCACCGACCCTCCGGGCGCCAGGTTGCCCACCGGGAAGACGGCGGCTCCCGCCAGCCCGCGCCGTCGGGCCGAGTCCGGATCCAGGATCACGTCGTCGGCGTCGACACCGTCCGCTTCGCGCAGACGTTGCTTCATCCGCTGACGCCGCCGGCTGCTCTCCCACCAGTCGAGGTTGTGGTCGAGGGTCTCCCCGGTCGCCGTGAGCGCCTTGCCGTGGAGGAGGCCCAGGCGTCGCAGGTGCAGCAGCACCTCGGGGACGCCGCCGGCCAGGAACACCCGCACCGTGGGGTGGTTGCGCGGGCCGTTGGGGAGCGCGTCGACCAGCCGCGGGGTGGCGCGGCTGGCGCGCTGCCAGTCGCCGACCGAGGGTGGCTTCAAGCCGGCGGCGTGGGCGATGGCGGGGAGGTGGAGGACCAGGTTGGTGGAGCCGCCGAAGGCGGCGTGGGCCAGGAGCGCGTTCTCCACCGCCTCGGGGGTGAGCACGCGGGCGAGCGGGATTCGCAGCGCCGCCAGGCGCAGCAGCGCCAGCGCCGAGCGCCGCGCCATGTCCAGCCACACCGGCTGGCCCGACGGCGAGAGCGCGGCGTGGGGGAGCGAGAGCCCGAGCGCCTCGCCCACCACCTGGGCCGAGGCGGCGGTGCCGAGGAACTGGCAGCCGCCGCCGGGAGAGCCGCAGGCACGACAGGCCAGGGCGGCCGCCTCCTCGAGGCCGAGGAGCCCGTGAGCGAAGCGGGCGCCCACGGTCTGGACCGCGCCCAGGTCTTCGGCGTCGGCGGCCGGCAACGTGACCCCTCCGGGGGCGACCACGCCCGGCAGGTCGGAGCACCCGGCCAGGGCCAGCATCGTCGCCGGCAGCCCCTTGTCGCAGGTGGCGATGCCCAGGACTCCGGCTCGCCCCGGAAGCGATCGGATCTGGCGGCGCATGACGATGGCGGCGTCGTTGCGGTAGGGGAGGCTGTCCATCATCCCCGGCGTCCCCTGGGTGCGGCCGTCGCACGGGTCGGTGCAGTAGGCGGCGAAGGGCAGGCCGCCGGCGTCGCGGATTGCCTCGGCGGCGGCGCGCACCAGCAGGCCGACCTCCCAGTGGCCGGTGTGGTAGCCGAGGGCAACCGGCCGGCCGTCCTCGGCCCGCAGGCCGCCGTGCGTGCTCAGCAGCAGGTAGGGGGTACGCGCCACCTCGGCCGGGTCCCAGCCCATGCCGGCGTTCTGGGTCAGGCCGAAGATCTCGCCGCTGGGCGCGGTGCGGAGCCGCTCGGCGGTGAGCGGGACCACGCCCTCCGGGCCGTCGCCGACCGAGCGCAGCTCGCCCGGATCCACGTCCTCGAGGATCTCGGCCGTTTCCGGGACGCGGCTGGTGAGGCTCACCTACCCTCCCGTCTTCGAGACGCTACCCCGACGTCGGAGCGCGATTCGCGGGCGACGACGTCAGTCGCCCGCGTCGCCGCGGCAGAACCCGCGGTCGGCCCGGTTCGGGTCGAACATCCACGGGTCGAGGACGCAACCGCCGCAGGTCTCCGTCCCTCCCTCTCCGCCGCAGGCGCGGTAGATCCCGGGGCCGGAGACGTCGAGCAGGTACTGGTCGGCGTCCTTGAGGCCGCAGGTCGGACCCTCGTCCGGCACGCCGGCGAACCCCCCACAGTTGAGCCACTGCCCGTCGATCACCTGGAACCAGTTCGGCCCGGGCCGGCCGGACAGCGAGACGCCGGACATGTAGTGGTCGCAGGCGGCCCGCTGCGGGTGCCCTTCGGGGCGGGTCTTGCAGAACGGCCCCGGCAGCCCGACCTCGGCGCAGTAGTTGGGGTTCCTGATCAGGGGGCTGGCGTTGAGGATCTTGATGCTGTCCCCGTCTCTGAGCACGCCGATCGAGAAGCCGTAGGCATCCTCCCACGGCGGGAGCGGCTCCCCGCACGCCTGGGCGTAGGCGTTGGGGGTCGGCGTAGGCGTCGGGGTGGGGGTCGGCGTCGGCGTCGGCGTCGGCTGGCTGGGCGTGGTGGGGCTGGACGATCCGCCGCCGCAGGCGGCCAGGGAGACGAGAGCGACAACGGCCAAAGACTTCTTCATGCGAGACGTCCCTTTCCGTGGTGTCGGACCACAAACGTCCATATTCCCACAAGACGGCCCGCAGACGAAGCGGGTACCAAGGGACCCCAGGGGGGCCCTGGCGCCCGGCCGAGCCCGGCCGCCCCAGGGTGTAGGCTCGAGGGCCAGAAGCCCGGAGGACCGGAGAGGAGGCCCGGTGACGGCACCATCGTGGGGAGCGGACCCAGCGCGCGGGGCTTCCGGATACGTCTTGTCCCGCGAGGAGCAGTTCGCGGTCGCGGCCCGCAAGGACTACGTCGATGGGACGAAAAGATGGATCGAGCGGCTCCAGGGCGGCCAGGCCGGCGAGGTCCGCCTCGCGTCGAAGAGATCACGGAGGGCCGCGGCTGGGAGTGGCCGGAGCTCTCGCTGCGGCCGAGGTGGCGCGGATGTAGGCGCGCGGCGCCGGCGCCACGGCGTCCGGCCAGAGATGGCGGATGGCTCCCGGCCATGCTGAAGCACCTTCTCCTCGGCAGCGGCTTGGCCTTCGCAGCGGCCGCCCAGCCTGGTCCGCTCCAGGCATTCCTGCTCACGCGGGCGGCCTCCCTCGGCTGGCGGCGGACGTTGCCCGCGTGCCTCGCGCCTCTTCTCAGCGACGGGCCCATCGCCCTCCTGTCCCTGACCGTGCTGAGCCGGCTCCCGGCCGCCTTCCAGGAGCTGCTGAGGATTGCCGGGGGGCTGCTTCTGGTCTACCTGGCCTGGGGTGCATTTCGGCAGTGGCGTCGCCCGACGGCGGACGCCCCAGGCGCCTCCGCGCCACGCACCCTTCTCGAGGCCGCCCTCGTCAACCTCCTCAACCCCAACCCGTATCTCGGGTGGGCCCTCGTGCTCGGCCCCTCGGTTCTGGCCGCCTGGCGTGAGCACCCGACGCACGGGGTCGCGATGGTGGTGGCGTTCTACGGCACCATGTCCCTCACGTTGGCCGGGCTGATCCTGGTGGCCGGCAGCACTTCGGCCCTGGGGCCGCGCTTCCGGCGCGGCCTGGCGGGTGTGGCGGCCCTGGTGCTGGCCGGCCTGGGTGCCTACCTGCTGACCAGCGGGATGTGGCGTCTTGCGACCTCCGGGTCCGGTCCGGTGGCCTAGCCGGGTTTGCGTTCGGGTCCGGGGGATCGGGGGGCGGGAGCCCCCCGCTTGATAGCGGCGACCGAATTCACTTCGGGCGCCGCGTATCGACCTGACCCCCGTTCACTTTGCGATCTGGGTGCTGGTCATGAGACCGGTGGCGGACTCGAGGGCGGAGATGACCTCGCGGTAGCTGCCCTTGTCGAGGCGCATGTGGACGGAGCCGCCCGGGAGGTCCTCGACGCCCTCGAAGTCGATCGTCAGCCAGTGCTCCTTGCCCTTGGTCGGCCGGCCGGTGGTCCAGGGGCGGTTCTTGGCCACTTGGTGGATCAGGTCGGTCACGGCCTGGAAAGGGATGCGGGCGTAGACGGCCTTCGCTCCGCCCGCCTTCTCGTCGGCGATCAGGATCGCCTGGCTCTCCGGGTCGAGGGTCAGACGTGCGTTCCAGGGCTCCTCGTCCTCGCTGCTGGTCCGGAAGAAGTCGACCCGCTCGAACACCAGGGGCGCCTTGCCGATCGAGCTGACTGCGGCAACCTCGGGCGGAGGCTTCGAGGGGGGCGGGGCAGGTCCCTGACCCGGCTGCGGAGGCGTGGTTCCCGCGGCGGTGGCCTGCAGCCGTACCCGTTCGAAGAACTGGACCACCTTGGGTGGGAACTCGGACAAGCTGAGCCGTAGTCCCGGAGTGACCTGGAGGGCCTTGCTGAGCTGGGCGGCGGCCTCCTGCTCCTGGCCCAGCCCCAGATAGGCCACCGACAGGTAGACGAAGGCGCGGACCCGCCGCTCCTTCGGTCCTCCCTCCGCGGCCAGGCGCCGCGCCACCTTGCCCAGGGCCGAGACAGCCAGCTCGAAGTCGCCCTGCTGTGCCAGGACCACGCCCCGCTCCAGCTCGGGATCCTCGCGGGGCTGCTGCGTCGCGGCCGACGCCGCAGCCAGCGAGAGGCCGAGGGAGAGGACGATTCCTCCGGACCAGTGGCTCACGGCGCCTCCGCGGGCCCACGTCATTCGAGGCTCAACTTAGCTCGCGCAGCTCACGAAGTCGAGGGTGAGCTCCGAGAGGGGAGGACGGGCTACCCCAGCACCACCAGCACGATGCCCCCCAGAGCCAGGGCCGTCGCCAGCGCCTTTCTCACGGTGAACGTCTCGCCGAGGAAGATGGCGGCCAGGACGATGATGAAGATGGTGTTGGTCTGGTTGAGGATGGCGGCGGTGCTGACCTGGGTGTGCTTCATTCCCGCGATCCAGAAGAGGACGGCCACGAACGAGCCGAGGAGGGTCCCCGGCAGCGAGAAGCGCCAGCTCGGAGAAGGGCGGAAGACCGCCAGGATGTCGCGCCGTGAGGGCAGGACCAGCGCCATCGGCAGCATCACCGCCAGGCTGGCGGCCTGCCTCACCGTGGTCGCCCACAGCACCGTGGTGTGCTCCAGGGTCGGCTTGACGATCACGATCCCGAGGGCCAGCGTGACCATCGCCAGCGCGCCGCAGGCGAGGCCAACCAGCAGGTCCTTGGCCGCCAGCCCCGCGGAGGGCGTGTGCCGGCTGCTGAGCGCGATGGCCGCCAGCACCAGGAGCATCCCGGCAAGCTGAGCGATCCCGATGCGCTCCCCGAGGAGGAAGTAGGCGAGCACCAGAACCGACGGCGAGTAGAGACAGTCGAGGATGGCGCTGATGCCGGCGCCCACCCGGTTCAGGCTCATGTGGAAGAAGGTGTCGGAGACAGCCACGCCCAGCAGTCCGCTGGCGCAGAGGACGGCGTAGTCGCCCAGCGTCAGGCCCTCGCTTCCCCGGGCGCCGGTCGCTGCCGCCACCAGCAGGAAGAGGATCGTCGAGACGCCCACCCGGAAGAGGTTGAGCGAGAAGGCCGGGGTGGTTTCCCCGGAGCGCTTGAACAGGATCACGGCCACCGCCCAGACGGCGGCAGCCAGGATCGCGAAGGTCTCGCCCATGGTAAGAGGCTACCGGGCCACAGCCGGGAGCGCCCGCGATTCTATCCTGGAGGCTGGGCTCGGCCGCTCGTCCTCCGGCGGCCTCAGCTCTCGGTGGACCGCTTCCGGCGCGAGAAGATGTGGGTGGCGGTGCCGTAGTGGGCCTCCGCCGATTCCATCAGCGTCTCGGAGAGCGTCGGGTGGGGGTGGACCGACTCGGCGATGTCTCGGGCGGTGGCGCCCATCTCGATGGCCAGCACGCTCTCGCCGATCAGGTCGCCGGCGCCGGCGCCCACGATGCCCACGCCGAGCAGACGGTCGGTCTCGGGCTCCAGGATCAGCTTGGTCAGACCGTCGGTGCGCCCCATCGACAGGGCGCGGCCGGAGGCGCCCCAGGGGAACCTGGCCACCTCGACGGCGATCCCCTTCCGCTTGGCCTCGCTCTCGGTCAGCCCGCACCAGGCCAGCTCCGGGTCGGTGAAGACCACCGCCGGCATCACCACGTTCAGGAAGGCGCTCTCCTCGCCGGCGATCACCTCCACCGCCACCCGCGCCTCCTTGGAGGCCTTGTGGGCCAGCATCGCCCCGCCCACCACGTCGCCGATGGCGCAGATCTTGGGGTCCTTGGTCTGCTGCTTCGGGTCGACCTTGATGAAGCCCTTGTCGTCGAGCTCCACCTTGGTGTTCTCGAGGCCGAGGTCGAAGGTGTTGGGGGTCCGGCCCACCGACACCAGCACCCGGTCGTAGAGCTCCTCGACGGTGGTGCCCTGCTGCTCCATCACCACCTTGATCTTCTTGCCGGCGGTGGCCATCTTCTGGACCTTGACGCTGGTGCGCAGGTCCTTGAAGCGCCCCCGCGCCGCCTTGATCACGGGAAGCACCAGGTCGCCGTCGGCCCCCGCCAGCAGGCGGTCGAGGGCTTCCACCACCACCACCTGGCTCCCCAGCGCCGCGTAGACGGTCCCGAGCTCCATGCCGATGTATCCGCCGCCCACCACCAGCAGGTCGCCGGGGACCTCCTTTAGGGCCAGGGCCTCGGTCGAGGTCATGATGCGCGGGTTGCCCAGGTCGAAGGCCGCCGGCAGCGCCGGCTTCGAGCCCACCGCCACGATCGCCTTGTCGTAGCCGACGAAGCGCTGGCCGTCCTCGGTCTCCACCCGCAGCGTGGCCGAGTCCTCGAAGTGGCCGCGGCCCCGCAGGACCTCGACGTTGCGCATCTTGGCCATCGAGGCCACGCCCTTGCTGAGCTTGGTCAGGACCGACTCCTTCCACTCGCGGAGCCGGTCGAGGTCGATCCGGGGCTCGCCGAAGGTCACGCCGTGGAGAGACGAGCCGCGGGCCTCGTGGATCAGCTTGGCCACGTGCAGCAACGCCTTGGACGGGATGCAGCCGACGTGCAGGCAAACCCCGCCCAGGTGCGGGTCCTGCTCCACCAGCAGCACCTTCTTGCCGTAGTCGGCGGCCAGGAAGGCGGCCGCGTAGCCTCCGGGGCCGGCGCCCAGGACGACGATCTCGGTCTCTTGACGTTCCATCGTTGCTCAGCGCCCTTTCTTGCCCGATGGCGCGGGCTTCGACGGCCCATTGTCGGGCTTCTCCAGGAGCGCGACCAGGTCCCGAACGAACCGCACCGCATCGGCCCCGTCCACCACCCGATGGTCGTAGGAGAGCGCCAGCGGCAGGATCTGGCGCGCCTCGACCTTGCCGTCCACCCATGTCGGAGTGGTGCTGGCGCGCCCCACGCCGAGGATGGCCACCTCGGGATGGTTGACGATGGGCGTGAAGTGCCCGCCGCCGAGGGCGCCCTGGTTGGAGATCGTGAACGAGCTGCCCTGAAGCTCGTCCGGGCTGATCTTGCGGCGGCGCGTCTTCTCGGCCAGACGCTCGGTCTCCTGGGCCAGCTCCAGCAGCCCTTTCTTGTCGACGTCGCGGATCACGGGCACCATCAGGCCGGCCTCGGTGTCGACGGCGATCCCGATGTGGACGTAGTCCTTGAGCACCAGGTGCTCGCCGTCCGGCTCGAGGCTGGCGTTGAAGCGCGGGTGCTTGCGAAGGGTCTTGGCCAACGCCTCGAGGATGAACGGGGTGAGCGTCAGCCGGGCTCCGGCCTTCTCGAGCTCCGGGGCCCGCTTCTTGCGCAGCGCCAGAAGCTCGGTGATGTCGGCGTTGTCGAGCTGGGTGACGTGCGGGACCGTGGACCAGGACTGGTGCATCCGCTGGCTCACGATCCGGCGCAGCGGGGTGAGCGCCTGGCGCGAGACCGTGCCCCACCGCGAGAAGTCGACGGGCGGCGCCTTCGCGACCGGCACGGCCGCCGGCGTGGGAGCCGGCACGGCCGTGGCCACCACCGGGGGCCGGGCCGCCAGCGCCTGCAGCGCGGCGATGTAGTTGCGCACGTCCTCGACCACGATCCGGCCGCCGCGTCCGGTGCCGCGTACCCGACTGAGGTCGATGCCGAGGTTGCGGGCCTGCTTGCGTAGCCCAGGCGGGGCTACCGGCTCCGGGTTGACCACGGGGAAGGCGGGCGCTCCAGCGACCACCGCCGCGGCGGGTACCGGAGCGGCGGGTGCCGGAGCGGCGGGTACCGGAGCGGCGGGTACCGGAGCGGCGGGTGCCGGAGCGGGCGGTGCGGCTGCCGTCGGTGGAGGGGGCGGCTCCGGCTCCGCGCTGGCCTCGGCACCCTCCACTCCCGCCAGGCTCAGCAGGACCTGACCCACCTTGACGGTGTCGCCCTCCTTCACGTGCACCTGGCTCACCTGTCCCCCCGCCGGGGAGGGGATCGAGACCACCGCCTTCTGGGTCTCGACCTCGACGAGGTCCTGGTTGGGGGCGACCGTGTCGCCGACCTTCACCAGCACGTTCACCACGGTGCCGGAATCGGCGCCTTCGGCGACTTGGGGAAGCCTGATCTCCATCGGCTCGCTCCTGGCTAGAGGTAGACCGGGAACGGCTTGTCGGGGTCGATGCCCAGCTCCCGGATCGCCTTCTCCACCTGCTCCTTGGGGAAAGCACCCTTCTCGCTCAACGCGTAGAGGGTCGCCAACGCCACCAGCTCGGCGTCGATCTCGAAGAAGCGGCGCAGGTTGGGCCGGGTGTCCGAGCGGCCGAACCCGTCGGTGCCCAGCGTCAGCAGGCCGCCCGGCACCCACGGGGCGATCTGGTCCGGCACCAGCTTGATGTAGTCGGAGACGGCGACGAAAGGCCCCTCCACGCCGTCGAGCGTCCGCTCGAGATAGGACTGCTGCCTGGGCCGGGTCGGGTTCAGCATGTTGGCGCGGGCCGCGTTGAGCGCCTCGTTGCGCAGCCGCTTGTAGCTGGTGACGCTCCACACGTCGGCCGAGACCGAGAAGCGCTCGGCCAGCAGCTCTTGGGCCCGCAGCGCCTGGAGCAGGATCGGTCCGCTGCCCAGGATCTGGGCCTTGAGGCGCTGCCTGTCGGGTCCCCTCCTGTAGAGGTACAGCCCCTTCACGATGCCTTCCTCGACCCCCTCCGGCATCGGCGGCATCGGGTAGTTCTCGTTGTAGAGGGTGATGTAGTAGAGGACCTCCTCGCCCTCCCCGTACATGCGCCGCAGGCCGTCCTGGACGATCACCGCCAGCTCGTAGGCGAAGGCCGGGTCGTAGGCCACCATGGTCGGAACGGTGCTGGCCAGCAGATGGCTGTGGCCGTCCTCGTGCTGGAGGCCTTCTCCGTTCAAGGTGGTGCGTCCGGCGGTGGCTCCCATCAGGAAGCCACGGGCTCGGGAGTCGCCGGCCAGCCAGATGCTGTCCCCCACCCGCTGGAAGCCGAACATCGAGTAGTAGGTGTAGAAGGGGATGGTGGGGACGCCCAGGTTGGCGGAGGCGGTCCCGGCGGCCACGAAGGTGGACAGGGCCCCGGCCTCGTTGATCCCCTCCTCGAGGATCTGCCCGTCCTTGGCCTCGCGGTAGTAGAGGAACGACTCCTGGTCGACCGGCTCGTAGAGCTGCCCCTTCGAGGAGTAGATGCCGATCTGCCGGAACAACGCCTCCATGCCGAAGGTCCGCGCCTCGTCCGGGATGACGGGGACGATGAGGCGGCCGATCCCCTTGTGGCGCAGGAGCTGGCTCAGGATCCGCACGAAGACCATGGTGCTCGAGGCGGCCAGCTCACCGGAGCCCTTCAGAAACTCCCCGAGCTCCGAAAGCGACGGGACCTCGAGCCGCCGGGTGCCGTCGCCGCGTACCGGCACGTAGCCGCCCAGGGCCTTTCGCCGCTCCTTGAGGTACTCGGCCTCCGGGCTCCCCTCCTGAGGGCGGAAGAAGGGGGTCTCGGCGATCTCCTCGTCGCTGATCGGGATGTCGAAGCGGGCCCGGAACTCGCGCAGCTCCTTCTCGTTGAGCTTCTTCTGCTGGTGGGTGACGTTGCGTCCCTCGCCCGCCTCGCCCAGCCCGTAGCCCTTGATGGTCTTGGCCAGGATCACGGTGGGCGCCCCACGGAACTCCAGCGCGGCCCGGTAGGCGGCGTGGACCTTCTTGGGGTCGTGGCCGCCGCGACCCAGCTTCTGCAGGTCGCGGTCGCTCAGGTGGTTGACCAGCTCCAGCAGCTCCGGGTACTTGCCGAAGAAGTGCTTGCGGATGTAGCTGCCCGGCGCCACCGAGTACTTCTGGTAGTCACCGTCCACCGCCTCGCCCATCCGCTTGACCAGGAGGCCGGTCTTGTCGGCCAGAAGCAGCGGGTCCCAGCTCGAGCCCCAGACCAGCTTGATGACGTTCCAGCCCGCCCCCCGGAACAGCCCTTCCAGCTCCTGGATGATCTTGCCGTTGCCGCGCACCGGCCCGTCCAGGCGCTGCAGGTTGCAGTTGACCACGAAGGTCAGGTTGTCGAGGCGCTCGCGGGCGGCCATGGTCAGGCCGGCGAAGGTCTCGGGCTCGTCGGTCTCGCCGTCGCCGACGAAGCAGTAGACGTGGGGCTCGTCGCCGCCGAGCAGGCCCCGCGCCTGCAGGTAGCGGACGAACCGCGCCTGGTAGATGGCGCCGAGCGGCCCGAGGCCCATCGAGACGGTGGGGAACTGCCAGAACTCGGGCATCAGGTAAGGGTGCGGGTAGGACGACAGCCCGCCCCCCTCCGCCAGCTCCTGGCGGAAATGGTGGAGGAGGCGGGCGTTCAGCCGCCCTTCGACGTAGGCCCGGGCGTAGATGCCGGGGGAGGCGTGACCCTGGAAGTAGATGAGGTCGCCGGGGTGGCCATGCTGCCTGCCGCGGAAGAAGTGGTTGAAGCCGACCTCGTACAGGGTAGCGGCCGAGGCGTAGGTGGAGATGTGGCCGCCGATGCCGTCGTGGACCCGGTTGGCCTTGACCACCATCGCCATCGCGTTCCAGCGCACGTAGCTCTTGATGCGCCGCTCCATCTCCCGGTCGCCCGGGTACTCCGGTTCCTCGTGGGCGGCGATGGTGTTGAGGTAGGGCGTGGTGAAGCCGGCCCGCAGGCCGATTCCGGAGGCCTGGAGCTCCTCGAGCACCTGGCGGATCAGGGTGTCGGCGCCGCTCTGCTGACGCAGCACGGACTCCAGCACCAGCTTCAGCGACTCGACGGTTCGCTGGCTTTCCGCGTCGTGGACGGCCTTGTCACTCGACACAGATGGGTGCCTCCTCGGCTCGCTCGGGCGGACCGTCACTGTGCGACACCGGGAACGGGCCTGTCAAGCCGGCGTCGGCGCGGCCGTCAGAGACCGGGCCGCAGCCGGTCGCACCGCGCAGCGAACACGAAGTCCGCCTCGTGGAGGCCGTCGATCTTGTGGGTCCAGACCTCGATCACCACCCGACCCCAGGAGAGGTGCAGGTCGGGGTGGTGGCCGATCTCCTCCGCCAGGGCGCCCACCTGGTCGACGAAGCCGAGCGCGCTGCGGAAGTCGGGGAACGAGAGCTCCCGTCTCAGGTGGTGCCCGTCGACCACCTTCCAGTCGGAATCGAGCTGGGCGAGCAGCGGCGCCATGCCGTCGGCGCTCAAGGGGGTGGTGCCGGCCCGGCAAGGCTCACATCTCTTGTCGGCAAGACTCGACACCTGGCTTCCTCCTTGAAAGTCCGGTCAGCCCCGGCGGGGGACGGTGGTGCGCGACCGGGGGCCCAGCTTCCGCCGCAGCCAGACCGTGGCTTGCCGCTCGCCGCACAGAAGGTGGGACAGGTTGGTGGTCGCCAGGACGCTGGCCACCGCCGCATCGAGGGCCGCCCACAACGCCCGGACCGGGCAGTCGACCCGGTGCACGCAGTTGTGGCCGTCGGCCTTGTGATCGAAGCAGAACTCCGGGGCGTAGAGGCGGCCGCCGAGCGCCTCCAGCACCTCGCCGACGTTGATCTCGGCGGGGGGCCGCGCCAGCTGGTACCCGCCCTTCTGGCCCCGCACGCTGCTCACGAAGCCCTGGGCCCGCAGCGAGCCGAGCAGCTTGGTGGCATAGGCGGTGGTGAGCCCCTCGCGTCGGGCGATCTCGGGGACCCTGAGGAAGCCGGACGGCTCTGAGGCGAGCTGCAGCAGGCATCGCAGCCCGTACTCCTCGGGTGCCTGGAGCTTCACCTCTTCCTCCCGGTGCTGTCTCCGCCGCCTTCCGAATCAGCTCTCGGCCGAGAAGGAGTGGCCGCAGCCGCAGGTGGTCTTGGCGTTCGGGTTCTTGATGGCGAAGCCGCCGCCCATCATGTCTTCCTTGTAGTCGACTTCGGCCCCGTCCAGGTACCGCATGCTCATCGGGTCCACGATCACCTTGACGCCCTGGACCTCGAAGACCTCGTCGTCCTCACCCGCCTGGTCGATGGCCATGCCGTAGGAGAACCCCGAGCAGCCGCCGCCCTGCACGTACAGGCGCAGCGCCCCGTTGGGCTGGCTCTCACTCTCTTGCGCCAGGATCCCCTTGACCCGCTCGGCGGCGTTCGTCGTGATACTGATCATGCCTCGTCACCTTTCTCGCCACCGTTCCCCGGGTGGCCTCTCTTTAGCCTCTCCGAATCCGGACTCTTCTGTCAAGTTATGCTCCGCCGCCGGCGGGGCCGAGCGCTCGGAGAGCTCCCCCTCAATAGTAGAGGGCGCCGAAGCCCAAGCAGAGCAAGGCGTTGGCCGTCGCCATCGTGAAGTCGTCGGTGCCCCGGGGCGACCAGAGCTCGAGCACGGTGTTGGAGACGGAGATGACCACGGCCAGCCCCAGCCACGCCGGCGGCAATCCCTGGCCGGCCACCACCGCCAGGCAGAGCGCGAGCGAGCCCAGGAAGCCGGCCACCGTCCCCTCCACCGACTTTCGGTTCACCTCGCCGATCCCCCAGACCTTCAGCTTCTGCTTGCCGAACAAGGACCCCACGATCTCGGAGAGCGCGTCGGCGGCCAGGTAGGAGGGCCAGATGAACGCGAACAGCGCCGCGAACGTCTCCGGTGGGAAGCGGGCCGCGAGCGGGACCGACAGCGGCACCATGACGAACTTGAAGCCGCTCCACAGGGTGGCGATCAGCAGGCAGTTGGCGCGCCCGAGCCGGCCGTCCATGATGCGGGTCTGGGCGCCGTAGACGACCTTACCGATCCACCCGTTCGAGTAGAAGAAGGCCAGGTTCAGCCAGCAGAAGGCCATGGCGTCGAAGAGGTTGTCGGTGGCCCCGAACTGGAGGTATTCGGGCTTGGGGTCCACCGCCACCCGCGAGTAGATGTAAAGGAAGCCCATCACGCCGATGGTCACGAACCGTCCCCGCCGCCCGATCATGTCGGTGATGCGGATTCGGCGCTCCGAGTGGCGGGCCAGCAGGGACTGGAGGTCGAAGCCTCCGTTCATGCGCGAGGTGAAGACCTCGTCCACCTCCGCCTCGGACAGCCCCACGAAGCGTCGCAGCAGCGAGGCCCGGATCAGGTACCAGAGCCAGCCCCACAGCACGGACATCATCAGGAAGCCAATGACCACCCGGGGGATCGTCTCGTGATCGATCTTGTATTGGGCGAAGACCAGGGCGCGCTCGGGTCCCACGATCATCGCGGCCACCCAGAGGACGGTGAGCGCGATCGTGTACAGCAACGCACCCACGAAGACGCGCCGCGCAATGCGGAGCCGCGGATCGGCAACGCCGTCGGATGACAACGCGGTGCTCATGCCCCCCCAGGGCCGGCCCTCGGCCTCGCGCCGAGCGCGGCCCGTCGCGCACGGAGAAGCGACATGGTATCGCGAAGGAGGCGGAGATGCCCCAGGAACGTCACTCCCGGGGCATCTGCGCGAACGTCCGCCGGTGCGACCCTCAGAAGGTCAGGACGTGCCAGCCGTCTTTCTGGGCGTCGGCCAGCAGGGTGCCCGTGTACATCACGTTGATGTCCAGGGCCGCCAGCTTGTCCGAGATGCCGTAGAGGTCGGCGCACGCCTTGCACGCGTAGAGCTCGACGCCCTCCGCCTTCAGGGTGGCCAGGCTCTTCTGGAGCTCCTCGTCCTCGGTGAGCAGCTTGCCCGAGGGGCCCCAGACCAGCAGGCGCACCTGGTCCATCCAACCCCGCTTCTTGCAGTTGTAGGCATACATGAAGACCATCTTCAGCGCCACCTCCCGGTCGCCGCTGGTCCAGACGATGAGCTGCCGGTTTGCCGGCGCCACCGTCTCGTCCGCGGCGCTGGCGGCGGTCGGGGCGACGAGCGAGAGAGCGCCGCCGATCATGCAGAGCGCGGCGACGAGGCACGACGTCGAGGCCCATCGGGTTCTTCTCATCGGGTTCCTCCTCTATCGGTATGCGGCTCGACGAAGCCGGCCCGCTCCAGGAAGCCGTCCATCCCGGTGTCGGCCGTAGCCGGCTGGCTGCGCCTTCCGAGCCACGCGGTGAAGAGCCAGTCCAAGTAGTGCTTGTGCCCCTGGCTGGCCCAGTCCGGGTTCAGGCCGAGATGGGCCTCCGGGTCGTCGTAGCGGGCGGTGATCTCTGCCACCTCGGCATCGGTGAGCCGATGATACCGCTCTCGGTGCACCACGCCCAGACCGGTCAGGCGGCCCGTCTTGTGCCGGGGCGGCTCGCTGGCGTATCCGAGCACCAGGGCGATGAGCGGGAAGCAGTGCTGCTCAGGCAGGTCCAGCAGCGTCCACAGCCGCGCCATGTCGCCGCGGTGGATCCCATTGGTCAGCAGGGAGTCGACGCCGAGCGAGCGGGCGGCGACCACGGCGGTCTGGGCGGCGATGGCGGCGTTGATGCTTCCGGTCACGAAGGCGGTCATGTCGTCGGGGAAGTAGGCGTGGCCGAGCGAGGCGGCGCTGGCCTCCAGCCGGTTGTAGTCCACGCAATAGACGAGCACACGGCTCCCCTGATAGCCGCAGACCTGCCTCATCCGGGCTCGGTCGCCGACCACCACCACCGAGTAGGTCTGCATGTTGGACGAGTTGGCGGCGCGGAAGCTCGCCTGGAGGATCTGCTCCACCTGCTCCTCCGGCACCTCCTTCTCGGTGAAGTTGCCGTGGGTGGTGTGCAGGTCGTGGAGGGTGGCGAGCGTGGGGTTCGTCGGCTCTCCGTCCCCCAGGGCTCGGGCCTCGGCCGAGGCGCCGGGGCGGAGCAGCAGCGCGCCGCCGAGGGCCATGCCCTGCTTGACGAAGCCCCGCCGGTAGATGGGCGTGCTCATGTTCGGTCCTCCTTGGTTACGGGGGACGGCCGGCCTCGCCGTCTCGGCCCCGGAGGGCGGGCTAAGCGGCCGTCTCGGCCAGGTATACGTGAGGCGTCCTCGCCGGGGGGCCACCGATGCCCCCAACGACGGCAGCGTCCGATGAACGACGCTGCCGCCTGGATGAACGGTTCCTCCTGCTGGGCGCCATGATGACCGATACTCATGTTGCCAGCCCTTCTCGCACCGGCGGTGCGGAAGCGGGGTGTCCTTGTGGGCCTCTGGCTGCCGCAGCTCGGGCTGGCGGCCGTCTGGGTCGCCGCCTGGCATCTCAGCCGGCTGCTCGAGCACACGCCCCACGCGTCACTCTGGTTCCCTCCGGCCGCCATCAGCTTCGCCGCTTTCCTGCTCGGGGGTGTCTGGGCTGCGGGTGATCCTGGAAGCCGAGCCGTGGGCCTTCGCCAGCGCCCGGCGCGTCACCGCCAGCTTCGGCGTCGCCGAGTCATTGGCGGACGAGCCGCTGGCGACCGTCCTCGAGCGGGCCGGCCGCGCGCATTACCAGGCCAAGCGCGGGGGCCGCAACCGGGTGGTGGCCGCGGGGTAGCCGGCAGCCTCCTCCTCGAAGGGCCAGAAGCCGAGCGACGATGCCGTCCGACGATCGATCTAGCAGGCGATCCCGTCGAGGTGATCGAGGACGGGGTAGGGCTCGGGAGGGATGCTGGCATCGCCGCAGGGGACCACGTCGGGCGTCTTCCTCCTCTCAGGTTCGGTCAGCAGCTCCGGCATCACCCGCTTGACGTGCATCAGGAAGGCCTGGCGGATGCAGAGCGGCTGCACCACCGTGGCCGCCAGCTCGCCTTCGTCGACCCGTCGCTTGCCCACGTTGTCGAGGCCGTCGATGCCGATCGAGGGGACGTCGGGCCGCCCGTTGACGCGGCAGTACTCGCGCAGGCCGAGGGCCATCTCGTCGTTGTGGGCGACCGCTGCCCGCGTGAAGGGCAGCAGCCGACAGACGCCGGCCTCGGCGAGGGATTCGAGAGCGGCCTTCGTCGACCACTCCCCGAACAGCATCTGGGTGAGGATCTGGAAGCGGGGGGTCCGAGCGAGCTGGGCCCTGAAGCCGGCGCTGCGGCGCGCGGTGGCCGGGCTGTGCATCGGGCCCTGTAGATAGACGAGGTCGACGGGGTGGCCGTCGTCCTTCCAGAACAGGCTCTGCAGCAGCCTGGCCTGCAGCTCGCCCATCTTCTCCTGGTCGGCGCCGACACAGAAGACCGGCCGCTGCCGGAGCTCGGGCACCTTGGCGACGACATCCGCCGGCAGACGCTGATGGAGGAAGGCCCAGGAGAGGTGCTCGGGAGAGCCGGGGATGATGCCCCGGGCGATGGCGGCCACGGTCTGGAGCCGTAGCGGCAAGATCAGCAGCAGCCGGTGGGTCTCGCCGTCGCCCGGCGAAAGGGCCTGGCTGCGGATCTGCTCGAGCTGCAGCTCGACGTCTTCGTGGGCCTCGTGAAACCGAAGCTGGAGGTGGCCGCCCCGGCGCCGGAGCGCCGTGACTGTCTCCTGCGCCTCCCGGCAACTGGCTTCGATGAACGGCTGGGTACGGCTGTTGATGAAGAAGTCGATTCCGATCGTCGACATCGGGAGCCCCCCGCCGGCTGTATTCACGACCCGGCTGATGGCCCAGGCATGGGCAAGACGCGTGCCGGGCACCGACACTCCAACCCGTGTGCTTGCAGCGGATCTCGCCCGTCCGCCATCTCGTTTTCGAGACAGCCGTCTGGTTCTGGGATTCTCGAACGGCAGCGGGCCAGACGCGACGTCGGAAGTCCCCGTCCGGGGGCTCGGGGGGCGGGAGCCCCCCGCTCGATAGCGGCGACCGAATTCACTT
>CAZNNH010000076.1:0-26691 GCA_964574335.1 uncultured Acidobacteriota bacterium
TGATGCAGCACCGCCGCCGGGCCGTCCAGCCCAGCCTTGTTCAGGACACACCACGTCCGGCATTATAGAGTGGCGTGGCAGGCACCCGTGCCCGGCTCCAGCCTTTCGGGGAAGATGGGGGCACAAAAAAGGGAGGTTCCCGGTGACGAGAGGGTTGTCTCGGTGGTTCGTGATCGTTTGCGGGGTCGCGCTTCTGATAGCTCCTGGTGCCGCGGCGGCGACCCAGGACTCCTCACCGGGCGCTGGGTCGGGAGGGACCTACACGGTCGTGATCGAGGGGTATGACTGGGGACCCGGGGTCAGCAGGGTCATCCTGAGCCTGGACCACAGCGTCTCGTCGGCCAACGCCTTGGACTACACGGTGTCGGTCAAGCGGCACACGGACTGCCTCGAGCTTACTCCGGACCAGGCCGCCGGCGAGCGCGTCGTCTTCGACGCCTACGTCTCGGACGCCGCCGGGCGGAGCCTCCCCGAGGGGACGCATGTCACCCTGGTCCTGGCGGTGGCCCCCACCTGGCCGCTCAGCTCCCCCTTCCAGTACATGCACAACGAGAAATGCCGCGGCAACCAGTGGGTCGACTACGCGTTGACCGTCAGGGAGAAGACGGGCGACCGGGTCTGGGACACCGAGACCGGCCGCATCCTGCCGCTCGTGGATCGATTCGACCTTTCCGGTCGCTACGACTACGAGGGGAAGATGACGCTCTCCTACGCGTCGTTCGCTCCGAAGACGGCCGCCGCCAAGTCGCCCCTTCTGATCTGGCTCCACGGCGGGGGCGAGGGCGGGACCGATCCGACCGTGCCGCTGCTCGCCAACCGCGCCGCCAACTACGCCTCCGACGAGATCCAGGCCCTCTTCGAGGGGGCGTACGTGCTGGTGCCTCAGTGTCCGGGCGCCTGGATGGACAACCGGGAAGGGGTGATGACCCATGGCCAGGCGGACGATGTCTACAACGTCGCCCTGTTCGCCCTCATCAGGGACTTTGTGTCGGCCCACCCCGGCATCGACACCGACCGGATCTACGTCGGGGGGTGCTCCAACGGCGGGTACATGACCCTGAAGCTGCTCCTGCTGCATCCCGACTACTTCGCCGCCGGATTCGTCAGCTCGCTCGCCTACCAGTCACAGTACATTTCCGACGAGCAGCTTCAGAGCATCGTCCACCTGCCCATCTGGTTCGCTCACTCGGCGGACGACCAGACGACGAAGCCGGAGCTCACCGTCCTTCCCGTCTACGACCGGCTGAAGGCCGCCGGCGCCCGAGACGTGCACCTCTCCTTCTACGACCATGTGGTGGACATCACCCGCCTCTTCGGCGGCGACGGCTACCACTACAACGGCCACTGGTCGTGGATCTACGTGCATGCCAACCGGTGCCGGCTGGATCGGGACGGGAGTTCCGTGAGGGTCGAGGGGAGACCGGTGAGCCTCATGGAATGGCTGGCGACCCAGAAGAGGGCAAGCTCTCGAACGACCACCGCGTCGACTCGTCGGTGATCGAGGATCGGCGGTCCGCGGAGCCCCGATAGTCTCCCTTGCTGGAAGGCTTGCGGGCTGCCCGTCGAGCCGAGGGGAGCTCCTGCGCGACTGCTTCCGGGAGCGACCGGCGACGCCCATGCTAGACTTCGGCAGCGATCCGAGCTGACAGCCTCTCGGCGGTGGTCCGTGATCCGGCCAGTCTCGGACACAGGGGGCAGCCAAAGACCAGGTCCCCCTGCGGAAGCGGGTGGACCGAGGGGATTACTTGGCCCTGGCTCGGGTTCCCGCATCGTCACTGTCCGGTGAGCTCCGGCCGGCCGGTCGTACGCGCATGTGGAGAACGCTGAGGCGGGATCCGATCATCACGATCGGGGCGGCCACCTGGCTGGCGGTGGTGTCCCCCTACTTCCTGCCCTTCTTCTCTCCGGAAGGGCTCTGGACCTACGCATCCCGCTACGTCACGATCCCCCTCCTGCTGGTGAGCATGGCCGCTTTCCAGCTCGGCCTCCGTCGGCTGGCGGCCCCCGAGCGGCGCTTCTGGAACCTGTGGACGCTCGGCTTCCTGGCGTGGCTGATCGAGCAGGTGGTGACGTCGGTTCCCGACCTTTGGGGGGGCGTCTGGCTCGACGTGCTTCCCGACGCCCTCTACGTCCTCTTCTACCTGTCCATCATCCTGGCGCTCCAGATCGATCTGCAACCCCACCCCGACCAGAGACACTGGAGGCTGCTGCGGCTCCTGGAATCCGCCGGCACCAACGTCTTCGCGGTCGGCCTGCTTGTCTACTTCGTCGTCATCCCCGTGGCCCTCGACCGCGAGCTGTTCGCCACCAACGCCCCGTCGCTGGTGCTGTGTGTGGTCCTCGACGGCCTGGTGGTGCTCCGGCTCTTCTCGCGACGACAGACGGCCACGGAGCAGCGGTTCAGGGTCGTCTACACCTGGCTGCTGGCGACGGCCGTCCTCTGGCTGGCCACCGACTCGGCGGAGGCGCTGATGATGGGACAGATCATCCCCTGGGCGCCGCCCGGCACGCTGCTGGACCTCCTCTGGCTGACCCCCTTCGTGACCGTGGTGGTGGCCGCGCGCGCCCGGGAGTGCTCCTTCCCATCCGGGCCGTCTCCGGAGCCGAGCGAGGCCGAGGCCAAAGCCTGCGAGCCGGGCGTGATCCAGGGCCTGTGGGGCGATCCGCTGGTGCTCTACGCCGCCGCCCTCCCGGTGATCCACTTCCTCCTCAAGAGCTTCGGGGTGATGGATCCGGTCACCGGACCGGCACGCGAGGTCTTCGCCCTGGGCCTGCTCGTGATCCTGGCCGGGATCGCCATCGTCTATCAGAAGCTGCTGATCGTCGAAGGCCGGCGCATGGAGGAGGTACGCCTGCGGGCGGTGCGGGCCGAGCACCGGGCCAACCGCGACGCGTTGACCGGGCTGCCGAACCGCTATCTGCTGCTGGACCGCCTGCAGCAGGCCCTGCCTCGCGCCCGGCGCGCCCAGAGCAAGGTGTCGGTGCTGTTCATCGACCTGGACCGGTTCAAGGTGATCAACGACTCGCTGGGACACACCACCGGCGACTCCATCCTGGAGGCGCTGGCGAGCCGGCTCCAGCGCCACGTGCGCCGCGGGGACACCCTGGCACGGTTCGGCGGAGACGAGTTCCTTGTGCTCACCGAGGGGATCCACCACGCGGGCGACGCGGCCACGGTGGCCCAGAAGCTGCGGGAGGTGATCAAGGAGCCGATCTCCGTGGAGGGGCGCGAGCTGTTCCTGACCGCCAGCGTGGGGATCAGCCTCTTCCCCGACGACAGCGCCGACGCGGAGACGCTGATCAAGAACGCGGACGCCGCCATGTACCGGGTGAAGGAGCAGGGCCGCGACGGCTACCAGCTCTACACGGCAGCCATGAACGACCAGGCCCTCGACCGCCTGCAGATGGAGAACGGCCTGCGCCGGGCCCTGTCACTCGACCAGTTCCGGATCCAGTACCAGCCTATCGTGGACGTGGCCGGCGGCGGCGTTCGCGGCTGCGAGGCGCTGCTGCGCTGGCTTCATCCCACCAAGGGTCTGCTGCTGCCGGACCAGTTCATCGAGCTTGCCGAGCTGACCGGCATGATCAAAGCCGTGGGTGCCTGGGTCCTCGAGCAGGCCTGTGTCTGCGCCAGGGGCTGGCAGGAGCCGGGCCGCGAGCCGCTGTCGGTGGCGGTCAACATCTCGGCGCGGCAGTTCCGCGAGCCCGGGCTGGTGGGCGAGGTCGAGAAGGCGTTGGCGCAGGCGGGGCTTCTGCCTCAACTGCTGGAGCTGGAGATCACCGAGAGCCTGGCCATGCACAACGCCGAGAGCACGATCGAAACGCTTCGCGCCTTGAAGCGGCTGGGCGTTCGTATCTCGATCGACGACTTCGGGACCGGGTACTCGTCGCTCAGCTACCTGAGGCAGTTCCCTATCGACGTGCTGAAGATCGACCGCTCCTTCGTGCGGGACGTCGACGACAACCCGGAAGTGGGCACCCTCGTCTCCACCGTGATCGCCATGGGACGGACGCTGGGGCTGGGGGTGATCGCCGAAGGCGTGGAGCGGGAGGGGCAACTGAGCGTCTTGAGGCGGCTGGAGTGCGAGCGGGCCCAAGGGTTCCTGTTCAGCCCTCCCATCTCGCAGGGGGAGCTCGCAGCGCTGCTTCGGCACCGGATCCGTGGCAGTGCCTTGCGGTCGGACCAGACCCGATGACGGCGGCTACAGCGTCTCGATGCGACCGCGCAGGCGAGCCAGGTCGGCTCCCAGGGTGACCAGCTCCGCGCGCAGGCCCTCCAGGCGGTCGTGCTCGGCACGGACGAAGCGGGTGTAGGGAGCCACCGCCTCCCGGAAGCGTTGTCGGCAACGCTCCAGCTCGCGCGTGAACTGGGCGGTGAGCGACCCCATCAGGCGCTCCCGGAGCTCCGCCACCTGGGTCCGGAGCTGGCTCGCCGCGGCGCGCCGGCGGGCCGGGATCACCAGCAGCCCCAGCACCGAGAGGGCGCCGGCGGCCAGGATCCCGGTGACGTCGGCCAGGGTGGTGGTGGCGAGGGTGGTGACGATCGCGCCCAGGCCCAGCGCCCCGGCCTGCAGCAGCGCCGTCCCGGCCACCGCGTCGCGGACCGACGACGCCAGGCGCTTCCCCTCGGCCGAGTGGTCGTAGCTCTCCACCGCCCGCCACGCCTCGCGCTTGACCGTCTCCAGGAGCTGCTTGCGGTCCCGCTCCAGGTGCGGGTCGACGCGTCCCAGCAGGTGCTCGCCGCGCTCGCGGCTGTGGCGCTCCAGCCGCTCGCTGAGGGCCCGCCACTGGCGCTGCTCGCTGTCGACCATCCAGTCGACGATGGCGTCGACGCGGTTCTCCACCAGCCGCGGCAGCTGGCCCACCGCCTCCCGCTCGAACTCGGCCTGGACCTTGGCGCGGTTGATCAGGTCGAACACCCGGCCCAGCCGCAGGGTGCGCTCCAGGAACTCACGGCCCCGCTTCTCGAAGTCGAGCACGGCGTTGTCGACGTCGGCCAGCCGGAACCGGAAGTCGCGGGTCTGGTCCTCCTCGAAGAGGTCGAGCTGCGCCTCGATCTCGCGCAGCGCCAAAAGGTCCTGCTCCAGCCCGGCCAGCGCCGCCTCTACCCGCCCGACCCCTTCCTTCGCGATCCGCTCGGCGACGCCCAGCGGGTTCAGGAGCTTGAGCCGCAGCCGCTCGGTCTCGTCCAGGCGGGTCCTGAGAAACGCCTCCAGGTCCGGGAAGCCGCTGCGCTCCAGCAGGCCCGGCTCGGCGTTGTCGCCCTTGGCGCGCTGGGCCCAGCGTGCCGAGACCACGAAGACTTCCGGATCGATGCCGAGCCGCTCGCGGGCCTGGTCCGCCACGAAGCGCCGTACCCGGGCCACGTCCTCGGCGCTGTCGAGGATGTCGGCCTTGTTGAGGACCACCACCAGCTTCTTGCCCCAGGCGCGGATCCCTTCCAGGAAGGCGCGCTCGCTCTCGGTGAAGGGGCGGTCGACCGAGGTCAGGAACAGCACCAGGTCGGCGCGCGGGACGAAGTCGCTGGTCAGCTTCTCGTGCTCGCGCAGGACCGCGTTGGTGCCCGGCGTGTCGACCAGGTGGATCTGCCGCAGCAGCTCTACCGGGGCGGTGACCCGCAGGAGCCCGGCCTCCAGCACCTCGCGGCCCGAGCTCGGTCCGTGCTGCACTAGGGTGACGCTCGAGGTGGTGGGGGTCACGCCTTCGTCCAGCACCGCCTGCCCCAGCAGGGCGTTGATGAAGGCGCTCTTGCCGGCGTTGAACTCACCCACCACCACCAGCAGGAACAGCTCGTCGAGCTGGGCCACCGAGCGTTGGAGCGCCTGCTTCTGGTCCGGCGGGAGGTCGAGCGCCAGGAGCGCCTGCTGGGCCCGAGCCAGGAGGCGCCGCTCCTCGTTCAGCAGCTCGCGCCGGACCGGGTCCAGGATCGTCTCCAGCATCGCCCTGGGCAGCAGTGTAGTCGATCGCCGGGCGCGATTGACCGGGACGGTCAGGCCTTGTAGCCTTCCACCGGCGGGACGGCGCGGGCCGTTCCGGTCTCCGCATGGTCTTCGAAACGGGTTCGCCGCTTCGATCTCCACGGGCGCCGCGGAGGAGATGGACTCCGGGGCGCTGGGCGCCTTCGTCATGAGCAAGCTGCGGATCCTGGCGCTGATGGACGAGGATCTGGTCCCTCCCGAGGAGGTCTCCGGGATCGACGTCACCGCCGCCCCCTGGAAGACGGAGCTGGACGTGGTCCAGGCGCTGCTCGAGCTGGGCCACGAGGTCCAGGCGCTCGGCGTGGGCGGCGACCTGGGCGTGATCCGGGAGGCGATCCGGAGCTTCCGGCCCCAGATCGCCTTCAACATGCTGGAGGCATTCGACAACGTCGCCATCTGGGACCAGAACGTGGTGGCCTACCTCGAGCTTCTCAAGGTCCCGTACACCGGCTGCAACTCCCGCGGCCTGCTGCTGGGACGCGACAAGGCGCTGAGCAAGAAGATCCTGGCCTACCACCGCATCCCGGTGGCCGACTTCACCGTCTTCCACCGGGGCCGCAGGGTGCGGCGCCCCCGCCGGCTCCAGTTCCCGTTGATCGTCAAGTCGCTGACCCTGGACGCCTCCATCGGGATCTCGCAGGCCAGCGTGGTCGAGGACGACCGGAAGCTGGCGGAGCGGGTGGCCTTCATCCACGAGAGCATCGGCACCGACGCGCTGGTGGAGGCGTACATCGACGGCCTGGAGCTGAGCGTCGGCGTGCTCGGGAACCAGAAGCTGACGGTGCTGCCGGTGTGGCAGCTCGACTTCGGCAGCATGCCGGAAGAGGCGCGTCGGATCGCCACCGAGCGGCTCAAGTGGAGCACCGCCTACCAGAAGAAGCACGGGATCCGGACCGGTCGTGCTCAGCTTGGTGAGGCGGTGGAGCGCCACATCCAGACCATCTGCAAGCGGGTCTACCGCAACCTGCTGCTGAGCGGCTACGCGCGCATCGACCTGCGCCTGGCGCACTCCGGCAGGGTCTTCGTGCTCGAGGCCAACCCCAACCCACAGCTCGCCTGCGGCGAGGACTTCGCCGATTCGGCCGAGCACGCCGGCATCCCCTACCGGGCGCTGCTGCAGCGCATCATCAACCTGGGACAACGCTGGGACGCCGGGCGGCTCGGCTAGCAGAGGAAAGAACATGAGGCTCTCGGAACGTAGCCAACGGCTGGGCACCGAAACCGCCTTCGAGGTGCTGGTGCGGGCCCGCGCCCTGGAGGCCCAGGGTCGCAGCATCGTCCACCTGGAGCTGGGCGAGCCCGACTTCGACACCCCCCGCCACATCGTCGAGGCTGCCAAGGCGGCCCTCGACTCGGGCGCCACCCACTACGGGCCCGCGCCGGGCCTGCCCGAGCTGCGCCGGGCCATCGCCGAGGACTCCACGCGCCGCCGTGGGGTGGCCGCAGACCCGGAGGGGGTGGTGGTGACGCCCGGCGCCAAGCCGATCCTGTTCTTCACCATCCTGGCCCTGGTCGACCCGGGCGACGAGGTGCTCTACCCGAACCCCGGCTTCCCGATCTACGAGTCGATGATCCGCTACATCGGCGGCCGGCCGGTGCCGATCCGGCTCTTGGAGGAGCGCGGCTTCGCCCTCGACGTCGACCAGCTCTGCTCCTCGATCGGCCCCAAGACCCGCCTGGTGATCGTGAACTACCCCCACAACCCGACCGGCGGTGGCATCCCGGAGGACGGCCTGCGCGCCATCGCCGAGGCCGCCGTCAAGCACGGGGTGCCGGTGCTGTGCGACGAGATCTACAGCCAGATCCTCTACGAGGGGCGCCACGTCTCGCTTTCGGCCCTGCCGGGGATGGAGCCGCTGGCCATCGTCCTCGACGGCTTCTCGAAGACCTTCGCCATGACCGGCTGGCGACTGGGGTACGGGATCATGCCCCTGGAGCTGGCCAGGCTGGTGGCGCGGCTGCAGACCAACGCCACCTCCTGCACCGCTACCTTCACCCAGCTCGCCGGCGTGGCGGCGCTTCAGGGAGAGATGGGTCCGGTCCAGGCGATGGTGGCCGAGTTCCGCCGTCGCCGCGACGTCATCGTGGACGGGCTCAACGCGCTGCCGGGGTTCCGCTGCCAGCGTCCGGCCGGGGCCTTCTACGCCTTCCCCAACGTCACCGGCACCGGAAAGACGTCGAAGGAGCTGGCCGACCGCTGCCTGCAGGAGGCCGGCGTGGCCTGCCTGTCGGGGACCGCGTTCGGCGCCCTGGGCGAGGGGTACGTCCGCTTCTCCTACGCCAACAGCCTGGAGAACATCCGGGAGGCCCTCTCCCGCCTGCGCCGGCTGCTCGGCGCATGAGCCAGCCCCGTGTCTTCGCCACCTGCGACATCGGCCCCGACGCGCTGCGCCGGCTGCGCGAGCGGGGCTACCAGCTCGAGGTGTACGGCCAGGTCGAGCCGCCGCCGCGGCCGCTGGTCCTAGATCGGGTCCGCTCCGGGATCGACGCCCTGATCACCACCCTGCGCGACCGGATCGACGAGGAGATCCTGGCCGCCGGCGCGGCGGCGGGTCTGAAGGTGGTGGCCCAGGACGCGGTCGGCTTCGACAACATCGACCGGGCGGCCGCCAACCGGCACCGCATCCCCTTCACCCACACCCCGGACGTGCTGACCGACGCCACCGCCGAGTTCGCCTTCTTCATCCTCGGCTGCGTGGCCCGAAAGACGTACCCGTCCGAGCGAATGGTGCGCGAGCACCGCTGGTCCACCTGGCACCCCTTCTTCCCCTTCTTGGGGGACGAGGTGACCGGCAAGACGCTGTCGGTGATCGGGACCGGCCGCATCGGCCGGGCCCTGATCAACAAGTGCGTGGGCTTCGACATGGACGTGCTGTGCCACAACCCGGGCTCGCAGGACCAGGGCTTCGTGGAGAAGGTGCGCCGGGTGATGGAGCTGCGCCACCGCGAGGGCCTGGCACGCCGGCTCAACACCATCGAGTACGTCAGCCTGGAGGAGGCGCTGCGCGGAGGCGACTTCGTCTCGCTGCACGTCCCCCTCACCCTGCCGGGAGGGTCCGCCACCCCCACCCACCACCTCATCGACGCCGAGCGCCTGGCGCTGATGAGGAGCACGGCATTCCTGATCAACACCGCTCGCGGCGCCATCGTCGACGAGCAGGCGCTGACTCGGGCCCTGCTGCGAGGCGAGATCGCCGGCGCCGCGCTGGACGTCTTCGAGGCCGAGCCGCTCCCCGTCGGAAGCCCGCTGCGCGACCCGCGGCTGGTCTTGAACCTGCGCCTCTTCCACCACTTCGCCTCGGCGGCCAGCGCCACCCGCCTGTCCCCGGACCCGGAGATCGGCATGGCCGGCCGCACGGTCCAGGCGGTGATCGACGTGCTGGAAGGCGGCTACGGCGGCGATCCCAAGCGGATGCCGTTCGTGGTCAACAAGGAGGCGTTCTAGACCGGTGCCCGCTCCGCCGTGGGCGGGGAATGACCGTGGACCTCTCGAGCCCTTCCAGCTTCGCCCCGCCCTTGCCCCGCGAGGACGTCGTCGCCATCTGCACCGGCACGGCGTTCGTCGTGGTCGGCCTCTTGGCCGGCGCAGTGGCGGCCGTCCGCCGGCGCGGCGGTGTACGCGTCTTCCTCTGGCTGGGCGTCTGGAGCGCCTTCTACGGCCTGCAGGACCTGGCCGGGAACGCCTCGGTGGTGGCGGCCCTGCCGGGTCCGCTGCAGGGCACCGCTTCCACGGTGAGGATGGCGATCTCCTACCTGCTGGTGGTCGCGGCGACCCTCGCCTGGCTGGAGCTGAGCCTCGGTCGCCTCTGGCAGATCCTCCGGGCGATCATCATCGCCGGGCTCACGATCGCGGCGGGCGGGATCGCGACCTCCCTCTCGGGGGGACAGACGCGCGCCTGGGCGCTGGCCAACAACCTCGTGGCCGTTCTCGGCCTGGCGGTGCTGGTGACGGTGGTCGCCCTGCCGGCGAAGGTGGCCTGCCGGTACCTGGTGCTGCCCCACCGCGGCGTGCTGGCGGCGGGCACCCTGGCGTTCGCAACCCAGGCGCTGTACGCCAACCTGGCCCGTCCGCTCGGGTTCCCATCGCCTCGAATCCTCGACGTGCTCGGCTTCGCGGCGCTCCTCTTCGCCTTCGGGTACGCGGCGCTCCAGGTGGTCGTGGACCGCGAGCGTCGCCTGCTGTCGATCGAGAACGAGCTGGCCGTCGCACGCCGGATCCAGACATCCATCCTCCCCACGACCACACCCGATCTGCCTCGGGTTCGGGTGGCCGCCGTCTATGAACCGATGACCGCGGTGGCCGGGGACCTCTACGAGTTCCTTCCCGTGGACCAGCACCGCTCCGGCTTCCTGGTGGCGGACGTGTCCGGACACGGGGTGCCGGCCGCGCTGATCGCGTCGATGGTGAAGGTCGCGGTCCGGTCGGTGGCCGCCTGGGCGGCCGATCCTTCCGAGCTGCTGCTCCGTCTGCGGGCGACCCTCCAGGACCACCTGCGGGGCCAGTACGTCACCGTGGCCTATCTATGGCTCGACACCGAGGCCGGCACGGCTCGCTACTCGGCCGCCGGCCATCCGCCCCTCGTCCTGTGGCGGGGCGCCGAGGGACAGATGGTGCGGATCGAATCGAACGGCATCCTGTTCGGCATCGAGGTGGACGAGACCTACCCGACCTGCGAGATCGCGGTCGCGCCGGGCGATCGACTCCTGCTGTACTCCGACGGCCTGACCGAGCCGGAGAACGCAGCGGGAGAGCCGTTCGGGGACTCGAGGCTGGGGCAGGTGCTGGGCGAGCTCCGCTCCCGTCCCGCCGAGGAGCTGTGCCAGGAGCTGCTGGCAGCGGTGCACGCCTGGCCGCCGTCGTCGGTGCCCCAGCAGGACGACATCACCCTGCTGGTGATCGACGTGCTCGGGTAGACTCCGCGTCCGCTTCGAGCCGCGTCAGTAGAGGCGGGGCACTGCCCCGGCGCGGACGACGTTCGCGGGTTGCCAGGGCACCACCAGGTCCTCGAGCGCGGCGCCGACCAGCTCGATGTACGGCTCGCAGATGGCGCCCATGCCGTCGTCCCGGGCCATCGGCAGGATCTCGCCCACGTAGGCGGCCTCGTGGCTCATCACCCGCGCCGCCGTCGCATCGGCGGCGACGGCGTCGGTGCTCGCCAGCAGCAGCCAGGAGCCCAACCGGCTTCTCATGTCCACGGTGACGCCGCCGTTGTCTGCCGTTGGCCCGTTCCCTTCCATTCCGATCGAGAAGTCGATGATGGCCAGATCGGGGGCGGCGGCGCGGGCCAGGTCGATGTAGAGCCGACCGAAACCTGCCGGCCCCATGTCGTTCTGGTGCAGGAAGACCCGGTCGAAGTTGCCCCGGGTCTGCCACCCGTAGCGCGCCAGCGGCGTGATGCCGATGAAGTTCTTGAGCGCCAGCGTCAGGTGAGCCCACTGGTGGGTCTTGGCCACGGGAACCGAGATGACACGGTCGGCGTCGAGCACCAGGCTCGACACGGCGACGGCCCCCAGAGAGATCCCGGTGGGGACGTCGATCCAGCTCGGCGTGTCGGCGTCCAGGCAGACCGTGCGGACCGTGCGCCCGTACCGCGCGCTCAGCCGCTCGGCCTCACGAGCCAGGTTCGTCGCACCGTCGAGGGTGGTGGCCCGGCTCCAGTCGAACCGCGGCTGCTGGGAGCCGTCTCCGATGATGACCTCCGAAGCCCCGACCTCCAGACACAGCTCGGCAACGGCGATCAGGATCTCGGCCTTGGTGCACTCACCCATCAGGAGCGGGTTCCTGTTGGCCGAGGCCCAGGGGAGCGTGACCATGTTCGGCTTGATGAAGACCGACTCGCCCTCGTGAACGACCGTCTGCATGCCTCCCAGCCGGTCGACGACCTCGCGCGTCATGGCGTAGAGGTCGGTGCCGCGGGCCGCCGCCACTCGGGCCGGCGGCTCGACCACGGACCCATCGCATACGGATGGCGGTAGTGGGCTCGCCGCCGCGTGGCCACGCCCGGCCAGGAGCGGGATGACCCCCAGACCCAAGGCCGCTTCCGTGCCCCGCTTCAGCGCATCGCGTCGCGTGTACTTGCGCATCGCCACGATCCTCCGGCCCGCTTGTGCCACCGAACCCGCGTTGGCGCAGGCAGTCCTTGTGCTGACGCTACGACGACTTGCGGGCGGCGCGGGCGTCCAGGTAGCGCTTGACGGCCTGGTACTGGCCCTCGCCGTCGAGGCCCGCCTCCGCCAGCACCACTGCCCCCTGGCCGCTGCCCAGGAAGTGGCCCTTCTGGAAGGGGTGGAGGGTGTGGGCCCGCCCCAGGTCGGAGCGCACCCAGCGGTAGAGCGTCGGCAGCGTGAAGCCCGTGATACCCATCGCCTGGTCAGCGCGCTCGGCCGGGAAGATCGCCTGCTGCTGCTCGCCCGGCAGAGCGCCGAACAGCTCGGCGCTGGCGACGTAGTAGACGGCCAGATCGAGGCCCTCCTTCTCGAGCCGGGGCAGCGCCTCCAACACGAAGGCGTAGGTGACGGCGCTCTCCTGCAGCACCAGCGTGCCGTCGCCCCGTCCACGGGGAGCCCGCAGCAGGTAGACGCCGGTGGCGGCCGCGGAGGCGGAGGCCAGGCCGAGCGCCTCACGATCCAGGACCGGCTCGCTCGGGCGGGTCACGAAGGGAGCGATCACCGCCGGTCGGGCGGCCAGCGCTGCGGTCAGAAGGCACCAGATCTCCTGCGGCTCCCAAGGCGTGAGGGTGATCACCGTGCCGGCCGGGAAGTTCTCCTGCAAGAGCTGGAGCGGCTGCGGGTCGGCGTGGGTCGGGCCGTCTTCCCCGGTCTTGAGGCCGGCGTGGGCACACACCAGCAGCATCGGGTGGTAGGGGCCCTTGGCGATCGCCTGGCGGGCCTGGCTGCCGATGGCGTGCAGGCGGGCGGCGATGTGGCCGAGCGGGGCGATGAAGGCCCCATACGACGAGCCCACTCCCAGATGCCGTCCGAACGCGGCCAGGCCCGAGAGCACGCCGGCCATGGCGTCCTCGCAGATGCCGCCGATCGAGAGCCGGCGGGCATCGGGGTTGGCGAGGGCGTTCCAGTAGCCGGCGGGGAAGCCGCCGGCGGCGACGTCGACGCTGGTCGAGGCCAGCAGGTCGGCGGAGGCGGCCAGCACCGCGCCTCCCGAGACCTCGTTGAGGTGGCCGAGCGCTCGCCCCAGCTCGGCGCGCAGCGTGGTGGAGGCGCCGGGCTGAAGCCGCAGCTCGGGCGGCGTGCTCGGGTGCGAAGCCGCCAGCTCGTGGAGCGCCTCGATGCGTGGGGCGCCGGGGCGGGGCTTTCGGCCGCGACGCTCCAGGCGCTCGCGGGCGCGGCCCAGCCGCTGGGCGAAGCTCCGCGTCAGCTCGGCCTGGCCCTCGAGGTGGCGGCGGACCAGCAGCAGCGCCTCCCAGAAGCACTCCTCGCGGACCCCGGCCCCCGCGGCCCCCGCGCAGCGCGGCTGGCTCATGTCGCAGGTGGGGAGCTGGATCGCGCTCTGGCCGGTCAGCGTCGAGAGGGCCCGGTAGAAGTCGTCCGAGCAGAGCTTGTGGCCGGCGCCGTGAGACGCCCGTCCCTCGATGCCGTACTGCCAGCCCTTGACGGTACGGTAGACCACGGCGGTGGGCTGGCCGTTGTCGAGGCTGAGGGCCAGCCGCTGAGCGGCCACGATCTGGTTGAAGTCGTGGCCGTCGGGGACGAAGACGACGTTCCAGTCGTGCAGGTAGAGAAGCTCCGTCGGCGTCCACTGCACGTAGTCGCCGGGATGGTCGCCGTCGCGGCAGACCCGGTTCGAGTCGATGGAGGCCTGGTTCCAGTCCAGGTGCAGGATCAGGTTGCCGAGGCTGGCGGTGCCAGCCGCCGCCAGCGCCTCCGCCACCCGACCGGGAGTCAGACCGCCTTCGCCTTCGACAACGTGGACCCGCGGGGCGTCGGCGCCGAAGTGGTCGCGAGCGCCCAGGGCCAGGCCGATCGAGCTGGCCACCCCCACGCCGGACGCCCCGGTCGAGAGCCAGACGAAGGGGGTGGCCGGCGTCGGGTGGCCGTCGAGGGGCTTGGCGCCGTGCTCGACGAAGAGGGGGGTGTCGGTGATCGGGTTGCGGCGGAAGCCGAGCAGGTCCTCGAGCCGCAGTCGTTGCCGCGCCTCCTCGGGGAGCAGGGAGGCGTCGCCCTGCCGGGCCACCTCGTCACGCAACGCCCACATCGAGTAGAGGCCCATCGCCTTGTGGCCGGCGGCGTAGGAGATGATGTCGGCGTCGTGGCGACCGGGACGGCCCAGGTCATAGTCGAGGTTGTCGAAGAGAAGGGCCGCCACGAAGCGCCCCGAGGAGATCGAGCCGCCTGGGTGACCCGAGGTGGGGACGTAGTTGTAGAGCAGGGCGCACAGGGATCGGTACACGAGGTCCAGCGACTCGAACTGCTGCCGCTCCGCATCGGAGAGAGGGACCCGCTCCGCCTCGCCGGTCTGTGCCTCCAGCGTCTCGACGATGTCGTGGTAGACGGCGCGCCTATGACCGAACGAGAGTCCCATAACTCCCCTCCCCAGTGACGATCGATCTCGATTATTGTGGACCAGGCGCCGACGCGCGATAGTACAAATGCCTCATCCCTCGCAGGGCACCCGTCCCCAACGGTCCGGCCGACTGGAGTATGATGCCTCCTCCCGGTCGAGTGGTGGTCCCTTGAAGAGAAGAGCTGTCCCGACGGTGGTTGCGCGGGCCCGTGGAGGCGTCCCTCCAGCCGCTCGTCTCCACCACGGGCTGGGGACGGCGCTCTGTCTCTTCGGATGGCACGGGGGTGGTGCCGCCGCCTACCGGGACTCGGCGCGGGCGGCCCCGCACTTCGCGGAGGCCCACTTCCGGCGGGGCGAGGCGCTTCTCCGCTGCCGCCGTTACCGGGAAGCCAGCCTGGCCTACCGCGAGGCGGTCCGGCTGCGGCCCGGCGATCTCGAGGCCCACGGCAACCTGGTCCTGTCCCTGGCCCGGGGCGGCCTGGGCGGTCCGGCGGTTTTGGCGCTTCAGGAGATGATCCATCGTTGTCCCGGCGACGCCGAGCTGCGGATCCTACACGGCACCTTGCTGCGGCGTCTGCACCGTCAGGCCGAGGCCATCCAGGCCTTCCGGAGCGCGGCCGCGCTTCGCCCCCGCGTGGGCGCGCGCCGCTTCTTCCTGGGTGAGGCGCTGGTGGGTACCTGCGAGTGGCGGTCGGCACTCGAGGCCCATGGCCAGGCACAGCGCGCTGAGCTGGCACGCGCCCGCCTCCCCGGACGGTGCGGCTCGAAGCGGCGCCCCCGCGCTCCGCTCAGCAGGAGCGTCCGGTCGCGCGCGCGCCTGCCGCGCGCCCCGCTGCTCACCCGTCCGGTTCCCGTGGGTGCCATCGCCACGGCGATGGTCGGTCCCCTGATCCGCCTGGCGACCATGGCGGCGGCCGAGATGCACCTCGCCGTCGCCTGGTTCCATCTGGGCCGCCGCCCCCACCTGGCGCTGCGCTCGCTGCGGCAGGGGCTCAAGCTGCGCGGGGGCGCGCGGGGTCTGCGCCCAACGGCTCGGGCCGGCGTCACCCTGGGCCTGGTGGCGGCGGTGGCGCTGGCAACGGGCGCTCGCGTTCGGGCGGAGGAGACGGTGGAGGCGCGCAACGCGGCCCGGCAGTGCACGGCGGCGGTCCGCGAGGAGCGGGTGACCGCCTGCCGTCACGCCCTGGAGCTGGGCCTGGCCGCGCCGCGCAAGGCCATTGTCCTCGGCGTGCTGGCCCGCCAGCTCGCCAACCTCGAGCGCTGGCCGGAGGCGGTGGACGCGTATCGGGCGCTGGTGACGGAGAGCCCCAACGACGCCGATGCGCGTTTCAGGCTGGGAGAGGCGCTGCTGCGCGGCGTGGGACAAGCCGAGGAGGCCGTCAAGGTGCTCCGTGAAGCGATCGACCTCGGCGCCGGCGCCCCTGCGTATGGCGCGCTCGGCTCGGCCCTCAACCTGCTCGGGCGCCACACCGAGGCGCTTGCCGCCTTCCAGGAGGCCGAGCGCCTGGAGCCCGACTTCTTCCAGTACCGGCCGGCGGCCCGCGAGATCCGCGACGCCTCGAGACGCGGCGAGCGGTGGCCCCCCGACCTCGAGCCCGGCCGGTCCGACAGCGACGCCGAACCTCCTCAGCCGCCCCGATAGAGACGGGGCACGCGGGTGTTGATCGCGGTCAGGATCTCGTAGGGGATCAGGCCAGTCCGGTCCGCGAGCTCCTCGGCGCTGATCCGCTCGCCGTCCTGGCCGCCGAGCAACACCACCTCGTCGGCGTTGTAGGCGCTGTCCTGGTCGATGTTGACCACGAGCTGGTCCATGCAGACCTGGCCCACCACCGGGTAGCGGCGCCCCCGGATCAGGACCTGGCCCCGGTTGGACAGCGCCCGCGGGTAGCCGTCGCCGTAGCCCACCGGGACCGTCACCACCCGGACCGGGTGGAGAGGCCGCCAGGTGGAGTGGTAGCTCACCGGGTCACCCGCGCGCACCACCTTGAAGTAGACGACGCGCGAGGTCCAGCGCAGCGCCGGACGCACCGGCACCGTGCGCGGAAGCGTGCTCGAAGGGTAGACGCCGTAAAGCAAGATCCCCGGCCGCACCATGTCGAGGTGGCTCGCCGGGAGCTGCAGGATGGCGCCCGAGTTGGCGATGTGGCTCAGCGGTGGGTCGATGCCGCGCTGCCGGTAGAAGCCGAGCACGTTCTGGAAGCGATCGAGCTGCTCGCGCGCGAAGCCCAGGTCGGTCGAGTCGGAGCTCGCCAGGTGGGAGTAGATCCCCTCGATCCGGCAGTGGCGGCAGCGTTGGGACTCCTCCAGGAACGTGGCGGCGTTGTAGTGGTGGACGCCGATCCGCTCCATGCCGGTGTCGATCTTCAGGTGGACGCGGGCCGAGACCCCCAGCTCGGCCGCCGCCTGCTCGATCTGCTGCAGCTTGCCGATCGAGGAGGCGGTGAGGGTCAGCCGGTGGCTCAGGAAGTGCGGGATCTGGTTCTCCATGATCCCGCCCATCACCAGGATCGGCGTCTCGATCCCGCGCTCGCGAAGCAGCAGGCCTTCCTCCAGGAAGGCCACGCCGAGGTAGGGGGCGCCCTCCCGCGACAGCCGGGCCGCCACCTCGACCAGGCCGTGGCCGTAGGCGTTGGCCTTGAGCACCGGCATCACCCGAGCGCTGCCGACGTGGCGCTGGATAGCCCGGTAGTTCTCGGCGATGCGATCGAGGTCCACCTCGAGCTGGGTGGGCCGCACCACCTCCCGGCTGCTGATCAGCGGATGGTCGACCGCGCGGATGGCCATGGGGGTCAGGTCTAGACTCTTGACTCTGTTCTCGAAAAAGTCAAAAGTCTAGACCTGACCCCATGAAGGACGGCCCTCGACGGCGGCTGCTGAGGGCGGTCGCTCGGTGGGGCTTCTACGTCGACGTGGGGGCGAGCCGCGTGCTCGGCCGGCTGCGCGGGGAGCCCGGCTATCGGCTGGGCGGGCACTGCCGGCGGTCGGCGGGCTGCTGCGAGCAGCCCCGGATAGCCGTCAGCCGCCGGGGGTGGCACCAGCCCCGACTGCGCCCGCTCATCGTAAGGTGGGAGGAGCCAGTGAACGGCTTCGCGCTCGTCGACCAGCAGCGAGAGCGGCGGGTGCTGCTGTTCCGGTGCACCCACTTCGATCGCCAGAGCCGCTACGCCTCCCGACCCGGGGTCTGCCGCGACTATCCCCGCGCCCCGCTCGCCCAACCGGCGCCGGAGCTGCTCCCCGGCTGCGGCTACCGCCCGGTGGCCCGCAACGCCGGCCGCCTGCTTCAGGCCCTCGAGAAGCAAGGGCTCGCCGAGGGGCAGATGGAGCGGCTCAAGCGCGGGCTGCACCTGGAGTAGACTCCCGCGCGGGCGTGTCGAAAAGCTCCCCCGAGACCGAGGCCCTCGACGTGTGGCGTGAGCGCCTACGTCGCTCCCTGGCGGACGAGGGCGACGCTTCTCACGACGTCCACCATTGCGACCGGGTCTGGGCCTCGTGCCAGCGGATCGCCGACGAGGAGTCCTCGGCCGCCGATCGGCTGGTCCTGCTGGCGGCGGCCTACCTGCACGACATCGTGAGCCCGCCCAAGGACTCGCCGCTCCGTGCTCGTGCCTCCGCCCTGGCGGCGGAGCAGGCGAGCCGGCGGCTGGAGCAGATGGGATTCCCGAGCCAGAAGCAGGCCGCGGTGCGCCATGCGATCGAGGCCCACAGCTTCTCCGCCGGCATCCCACCCGAGACCGACGAGGCGCGCATCCTGCAAGATGCCGACCGCTTGGAGGCCCTCGGCGCCATCGGCCTGGCCCGGGTCTTTTGCGTGGCGGGACGGCTCGGGAGCCGGCTCTTCGACCCGGAGGACCCGCTGGCCGAGCGCCGGCCGCTCGACGACCGCCGTTTCGCCGTCGACCACTTCCGGGAGAAGCTCCTCGAGCTGCCGGCCCGGATGAACACCCGCGCCGGCTCCCGGCTGGCCCAGAAGCGGGCGGCGATCCTCGAGCGCTACCTGGACGACTTGGTCGCCGAGCTCGGCTGAACGGGCGCGGGCCCGGCGGCCTCGCCCGGCGACGTCCTTCAGCTCGCGGCCAGGAACTCGGCGAGCGCCTCCTGCCACGGCCGCAGCCGGACGCCCACGATCGTGCCGGCGGTGTTGAGAAGGGGCGCAAAGCGGGGCGGGGTGGAGTCACGGCGAAAGGTCTCGAGGGTGATGGGGCGAACCTCCACCTGCTCCTTGCCGGCCAGGCGGAGGATCTCGCGGGCCAGCTCGTGGCGGGAGCAGTACCCGGAGTTGGCCAGGTGGTAGACGCCGAAGGCTTCGGTCTGGATCAGCTCGGCCAGCGCGCGTGCCAGGTCGGGGGCGTAGGTGGGGTTGCCCACCTCGTCGGTGACGACCTGCAGGCTGCCGCGCTCGTCGGCGAGCTGCAGGATGCGGTGCGGGAAGTTGCGTCCTCCCGCGGCATAGAGCCAGGCGGTGCGGGCGATGTAGAAGCGGTCCAGCAGGTGGGAGACGAACCACTCCCCGGCGGCCTTGGAGCGGCCGTAGGGGTTGGCCGGATGGGTCGGATCCCATTCCTGGTACGGCTCACTGGCGGTGCCGTCGAAGACCTCGTTGGTGCTGACGTAGGCCAGGGCCGCCCCACCGGACGCGCAGGCCAGGGCCACGTTCTGGGTGCCGACGGCGTTGGCCCGATACGCCCGCTCGGGGTCGCGGGCGCAGCCGTCCACGTCGGTCCAGGCGGCGGCGTGGATCACCACCTCGGGCGCGAAGCGGCGGATCGCCTCGGTGACCGCGGCCCGATCGGTGACGTCGACCTCGGGCAGGTCGCATCCGGACAGCGTGTGGCCGTCCAGGGCCACCTCGAGGGCGCGCCCGAGCTGCCCCTTGTTTCCGGTGACGAAGACGCGCATGGGATGCGACGGATTGTACCCTGCGCGGGGAGATCGGGCGGCGGCTCAGCCGGTGGTGAGCATGCCGGCGGCGATCCCGGTCACCGTCTCCCGGAACAGCCGGCTCTGGGCCTCGCTCAGCGTCTCTTGGCGCAGCGCCTCGACCTGCAGCAGGTTGAGGGGGTGGATCATCGGGGCACGGTAGTGGATGCTCTCACGCAGCCACTGCCGATCGGACAGCAGCTCGCCTCCCGGATCGGCCCTGCGGGCGAGGTCGAGAGCCGCCTCCCGCTCCGCTTCCAGGCCTGCAAGCAGGTCCGGGCGGGCGGGCTCGAGGTCCCTCACGTACTCGCGAAAGACCCGGGGCTCGGTCTTGGCCATGGTGAAGCCGAGCTGACGCAGGTAGCCGTGGAGCAGCGGGTCGTCTCGCACCGCGTCCGCCAGCTCGGCCAGGGCCTCGGGGCGGTCCCGAAGCTGGCGCCAGGCGGCGCCGATGCCCAGCCACGCATGGAGCAGGTAGCGGGTCTGGGTCCAACAGAGGACCCAGGGGATCGCGCGCAGCGACTCAAGGCCGCCACCTCCTTTCCCCCGGCTCGCGGGACGGCTCCCGATGTTCAGCTCGCCCAGCCGCGAGTAGGGCGTCGCCTGGGCCAGCAGCTCGTGGAGCTCGGGCGCGCTGGCGGTCTCCACGAAGGCCTGCTGGGACAGCCCCGCCAGCCGGCGGGCCAGCCGGCCCGGCTCGCGGTGGGCGGGTGGTGCGGCCTGGTTGTCGGCGATCTTCTCCACCTGGCGGCGCAGGATCTCCGGGGTGGCCAGGGTGCGCTCCACCATCTCACCCTGCAGCGTCTGCTTGACCAGCCGGGTCGCGTCCGCCGGCCAGGTGGCGAACTGCTCCTCGATGGTGCCGCCGCCACGCCCGACGCTCCCGCCGGAGCCGTGGAAGAAGATGACGGCCACCCCCCGCTGCTCGGCCCAGGCGCTGACCGCCGCCATCGCGTCGTGGATGGCCAGCCGGCTGGCCAGCATGCCCATGCGCTTCGAGGTGTCGGAGTAGCCGAGCATCACCTCCAGCCTCCACTCGTCGACCTGCTGGCGGAAGGCCGGGTCGGCCAGGGTCTGGTCGAGGATCCCCACCGCCCGCGGGAGCACCGCCGGCAGCTCGAACAGCGGGATCACCGGGACCGAAGGCTCTCCCATCACGTCGCGAACCAGCCCGACGGCCTCCAGCAGGTCGGCGGGTCTGTCGGCCATGCTGACCACCAGCCCTCGCGCGTACCAATCGACCCGTCCGCCGCGGGCCACGTCGCGGACGTAGTGGAGCATCTCGGCGATCGCCGTGCCGGCCTGGAAACGACCGCGCTCCTCGCGTAGCTCGAGGGGGACCACCAGGCCAGGGAAGAGGCGGAGCAGACAGGTCAGGTCGAGGAGCCGCGGGTGGCGCGCCCCGCGGGCGGCGGCATAGGTGGAATCCAGCTCCTGCAACCGGGCGCCCAGCCGCTCGATCCGGCGGCCGTCGCCGATCGAGACGCGGTCGAGGCCCAGCAGCTCGGTGTCCAGCTCACGCCAGCACCGGCGGAGCTCGTCGGACCGGATCAGGGCGAGGTCCGCCTCGACCTCGGGAAGCAGGGACTCCCGCACGAAGCCCAGCAGCCGCGAGCGCGAGAGGTTCAGCGAGTGGTCGGTCTCCTCGGGGCCGACCCCCGGGTGCCCGTCCTTGTCACCGCCGACCCACGTCCTCAGGAAGACGACGTGGCCTTCGTGGTGGAGCCGGATCAGCTCGTCGAGGATCGGGTCGGAGAGCAGCGAGAAGAGGTGCCGGGCCTCGTCCTCGACGGTGGGCTTCGTGGCAGGATGGCTGCCGGTCCTCCAGACCAGGTGCAGCAGGTGCTTGATCCGGTCCCGGTCGGGAGAGCCGCCGCGCTCCAGGGCATCGACACACAGGTCCCGGATCCGGCGCATGAGCCGGATGTTGTCGGGAGAGCGGGACTCGGTCGGGTGGGCGGTGAGCACGAACACCGCCCGGGCCCGGGTCTCGGCCGGGCGCCCCTCGTGCTCGTCGTCGCGCCGCCGGGACCGCAGCCGGTGGGTGCGGTAGGCGTTCTCGCACTGGTTGATCAGCTCGAGGTAGATCGTGTAGGCGCGGGCCAGGGCGATCTTCTCTTCGCCCGGCAGCTCGCGGAGGCGCGCCTGGGCGTCGGCCAGGGCCAGGGCACCGTCCTCCCCGGAACCATCCCGCACCCGCAGCATCAGCCGGCGCACGGCCTCCACCGACTCGAAGAGGGGGCGGCCGCCGGCCTCCTCGATCACCTCGCCGAGCATCCCCTCGACGTCGCGCACCAGGGATCGGAGGACCGGGGAGAGGGCCTGGGGAGAGGGCATCCTCGATCATCCCACGCCGGAGAGGGCCTTGCCAGGAAAGGCGCCGCGTCCCCGACAGCGGCAGGCTGCGGCCACGCCGCGCACGTACGGCGACTCGACGCAGGGTCAGTCAGTTCACGAAGTCGACGCCGCCCATCGCCGCCGAGTAGGAGAAGGTCAGCGTCGGGATCTCGCCGCCCTCTCCCTCGCCGGCCCGATCGTGGGGCAGGCCGCGGGTGGCCACGCCCTCGGGAAGGCGGACCTTCAGCCCACCCATCTGGCTCTCGAGGGAGACCTGGCAGTCGCGGAGCCAGTGGCCCCGAAGGTCGAGGTCGCCGCCCCCCATCCGGGTCTGCACCAGCAGCCGTCTTGGGCTGGCGTCGCCCAGCCGCCGGAACGAGCCGCCCCCCATCGAGGCGTCGATGCTCAAGGTGTCCGTCGGCTCACGCAACGGCTCGGAGAACTCCAGGTCCCCTCCGCCCTGCCGAAACGCCACCTGGGTCTTGGTCAGCCACAGCCCGCCCAGGTCCACCTCGCCGCCTCCCTGAGAGAAGCGGAGGTCGAGGTCCATCGGGACGTCCCGGGGGAGCTGGACCCATACGTGGGGCCGCTTTCCGCCCATCGCCTGGGCCAGGGTGGCGATGAAGCCGAGCGTCTGGGTGCGCTCGAACCGGACCACGTAGCTCCAGGCCCCCTGGGAGTGCTCCATCCGGGTCTCGAGCCGGTACCAGTCCGGGTCGTAGTCGGCCTCCACCCGCAGCGGCTGGCCGACCGGGGCCGGCACGACCTCGAACTCGCCGTGGGACAGGTCGATCGTCATGCGTCCCCGAGGCGGGGTCTTCCCATCTCCTGGACCGGGAAGGGCCGGGGCCTCGAGAGGCGGCCCGTCGGAGAAGGGGCGGGTCGCCTCGTCCTTCTGGGACCCGGCCGGCTGGGCCTCGGCGGCGAAGCCGCCGAGCGGCTCCTCCACGGTCTTCGTGGTCATCTTCTGGGACCGGGCCACGCTGCGACCCACCATCAGAAGCGTCGCCCCCACCACGAAACACAGGGCGATCAGGCCCCCACAACCCAGCAGCCCATACTGCAGGCACCCTCCCCGCCCGGCTCTCGGCATCGCATTCCCTCCCGACGACGGGGTTTGCTCCCCTCACACCGGAGTACGGGTTCCGCTCACCGTGGGTTCCGGCCCTGGCCGTGGTCGGTCGTCGCGCGGCCAGCCGGGTGCTCCCGCGCACCGGCACGACTCGGGAGCGATGGCTCACGGTGCCCATTCGTGGAGCACCGTGAGCGTCATGGAGTCTGGTTGAGGGATGATGATGAAGGTGGTGCGCCCCGGGCGATTCGAACGCCCGACCTACAGATTCGTAGTCTGTCGCTCTATCCAGCTGAGCTAGGGGCGCGCCGTGCTGACCCCTGAGAATAGCCCGGCCCGGCGCCGCCGCGCAAGTCGGTGCCCAGCTCAGAAGATCGCGGCCAGGCCCACCTTGACGGCCACGAAGAGCGCCCAGGGCACCAGCACGCCCCACGCCGCCGTTCCGGTCGATCGCTTCGAGGCCACGCCGAAGCCGACCGAGAGCAGGAAGATGGTGAAGAAGGAGAAGAGGTCCATGCTGCCGGCCAGCGAGTAGAGGGGCTTGGCCGTCTCCGCCTTGTCCAGCAGCGCGGCGAGGTTGGTGGCCATCAACTGGTTCGGGTCGACGTTCCACTCCTCCTTCAAGAACATGGTGAGGAGCAAGAGCGGCGTGCTGATCAGGCTCACCGCCAGGAAGGAGAAGGAGGTGATGCTGACTGACTCCTTGAAGCCGACGGTCGAGGCCATCACCACGCGGAAGATCAACAGCAGCACGGCGGCGGTGACCAGGATCATCACCACCGGCGCCACCAGGCTCATCGCCGGGACCATGATCGGGATGATCTTCTCCTGGATGCTGAGCGTTTGGTCGCGCTGTTCGGTGGACATCTTCTCCCACTGGCCGGACTCCTGGAGCTGGAGCTTGCCGAACTCCCGGGCGTCCATGTGGGTCACCCACACCGCCGAGAAGGTCAGGGCCAGGGCGATCACCAGCACCATCGGGACCAGGAAGCGCGGCTTCTTGAGGATCGAGGTGAAGGCGTCCTTCGGGGCGAAGTAGAGGTCGAAGAGGTTGGCCAGAAAGCCGCGCGCCTGCGGCTCCGGCGTAGGCGCGGTGGGAGTGGTTTCGCTCATGGGAACCTCCGTGGTTCGAGATCAGCCGAGAGGAGAGCTTCCCCCCTCACTCGTAACGAAGCGCCTCGATCGGGTCGAGGCGGGCCGCCTTCATGGCCGGCCACAGCCCGAAGACCAGGCCGACCCCCATCGAGGTGACGAAGGCCAGCGCCACCCAGTGGGTCTGGATCACCGCCGGGAACGGGGAGAAGGTGTTGACCAGGGCGGCGATCAGGCCGCCCGCCCCGACCCCCAGCACCCCGCCGACGCCGGTCAGGGTCATCGCCTCGGTCAGGAACTGCCAGCGGATGTCGCGGCGCTTGGCGCCCATCGCCTTGCGCACGCCGATCTCGCGGGTGCGCTCGGTGACCGAGACCAGCATGATGTTCATCACCCCCACCCCCCCCACCACCAGGCCGATCGAGGAGATGGCGATCATCACCGCGTAGATGCCGCCGGTGATGCGGCGGTAGAGGTCGGTCAGGGTGTCCTGGGTGAAGACGGAGAAATTGTCCTCGTCCTGATAGCGCAGCTTCTTGGTCCGCCGCAGCAGGGCCCGGATCTCGTCCACCGCCTCCTCCAGCCGCGCCGCCGATACCGGCCGCACGTTGGCGATCAGGAAGTCGAAGAAGCCGGTCTTCTGGATGGTGCCGAGCGGCACGAACAAGACGTTGTCGCGGCTCTGGCCCAGGAACTTGCCCTGGCGCTCGATCACGCCGATCACCCGGAACCGGCGCCCGTCGATGGTGAGCTCCTTGTCGATCGGGTCGGCGTAGGGGAACAGCGTATCGCGCACGTCGGCACCGATCACCACCACCCGGGTGCCACGCTGCACGTCGAGGTTGCTCAGGAAGCGGCCGCGCTCCACGTAGATGTCGTGGACCGTCTCGTAGCCGGGCGTCGCCCCGACCACCTGGGCGGCCTCGACCCGCTCGCGGCCGTACTTGATCAGGTCCGCCCGCACCAGCTCCAGCGCCGCCACCGCCCGCACCGAGGGGAGCTTGCCGATCGCCTCCACCTCCGCCTCGGTCAGACCCTTGCGCCGGCGTTGCTCGGCCCGGCTCAGGTTCTCGCCCGGGGCGAAAGGCCGGATGAAGATCGTGGACGAGCCGATCGCCTCGATCTGGGACGCCATCGAGGCGTTCAGGCCCGCCACGATGGAGCTCATGCCGGTGACGGTCATGATCCCCATCACCACGCCCAGGATGGTCAGGCCGGCCCGGAGCTTGTAGGCACGGATCGCGGTGAGACCCACCCCCACCGCCTCCCACATCGCCCCCAGCACCGGGTAGCGGGTCACCGTCCAGTGCGCCAGGCGCCCCATCACTCGTTCCGGAGCGCCACGATCGGGTCCAGGGCGGCGGCCCGACCCGCCGGGTAGATCCCGGCCACCAGGCCGACCCCGCTGGCGACCATCAACGCCAGCGCGACGGCCCAGGGCCTTATCGGCACCGAGAAGCTCACCGACATCATGCTCCCGAGGACCCTCTCCAGGACCAGCGAGAAGACCGAGGCCCCCAGCACGCCCAGCGCGCCGCCGGCGGCGGACAACAGCACCGACTCGACCAGGAACTGGCGCAGGATGTCGCGACGCCGAGCGCCTAGGGCCTTGCGGATGCCGATCTCCTTGATCCGCTCGCTGACCGAGACCAGCATGATGTTCATCACCACCACGCCGCCCACCAGCAGGCTGATGGCGGTGACCACCAGGGTGACGATGTAGATCCCCTGGGTGGCGCTCTTCCACAGGTCCATCACCGTCTCGCCGGTCTCGATCGAGAAGTCATCCGCGTCCTGGTAGGCGAGGTGGTGACGGATCCGCATCGCCAGCCGCGCCTCGTCCTGCGCCTGCTCGAAAACGGCCAGCGACCGCGCCTCGGCCTGGATCTGGACCGAACGCCTTGTCCCATAGAGCTTCTGGAAGGTGGTGATCGGGATCCAGATGAAGTTGTCCTGGCTCTGGCCGAAGATGCTGCCCTTGGGCTCGGCCACCCCCACCACCCTGAGCGGATGGCTGTCAATCTGGATGGTCCGTCCGAGGGGGTCGATCTTGCCGAAGAACGCCTCCACCAGGTCGCTGCCGATCACGGCGAACGGACGAGCCCTGTCAATGTCGTCCTGGATCAGGTGGCGCCCCGCGCTCAGCTCGCGAATGGTGCCGATCCGGCTGTAGTTCTCGGTGATCCCGGCCACCAGGACGTCCTCCTGGAGGGTGCGCCCGCGCTTGACGTCACGACGGGTCCTCACCACCGCGCCGACCTCGGAGCACGACGGGCAGCGCTCGCGCACCGCCTCCATGTCGGCGAGGGTGAGCTGCTTCCGCTTCATCATTTCCATGAACTGATCGTGGCTGGTGATGATGTCGGGCATCTGCTGGACCGAGAAGCTCTTGGTGCCCAGCTCCAGGACCTGGTTCGCGATGTAGCCATCGAGGCCCTCGGTGACCGCCACCACCGCCACCACCGAGGAGACGCCGATCAGGATCCCGAGGACGGTGAGGAAGGAGCGCAGCTTGTGGGCGCGCAACGAGGCGACCGCGATCCGGATGGCTTCACCAAACGGCATCTCGAGATGCTACTCCTCTCCGGTCCTCTCCCATGGTACCTCTCGGACTGCTCATGGGCGGCGCTCGTCGCTCTCGATCTGGCCGTCGCGGATGTGGATGACGCGGTGGGCGTGGATCGCGACCTCCTTCTCGTGGGTCACCAGGATGATGGTGTTGCCGTCGTCGTGCAGCTTCTCGAAGAGCCGCATGATCTCCTCGCCGGTGGCGG
>CAZNNH010000077.1:0-26332 GCA_964574335.1 uncultured Acidobacteriota bacterium
GGTGTAGAAGTACGGCATCAGCAACATCACCGTCTGGAAGATGATGTTGCTGGCGGTGTCGCCGAGGCCGTAGCCGATCTTCTCCAGGACGCTCAGGCGCTGTGCGGTGCCGCCCTGGCTCATGCCCGCTCTCCCCTCACTGGCCTGCCTGGGCTCCGGTCTGCCCGGCGCATGATAGGCCATTGCCGCCCGGCAGGCCCTCGCGCACCTTGCCTTGACAATCTACACAAGCAGGGGCCATTATGTAGACGGTCTAGGTAAAGGAGGCTTCCGGATGGCCAGAGAGAAGCACGACCTGCTGCAGGGGACGCTGGACATGCTCATCCTCAAGGCGCTGCAGCTCGCGCCCATGCACGGGTTCGGAGTGGCCGCGAGGATTCGTCAGATCTCCCAGGATGCCCTGCGGGTCGAGCAGGGCTCACTCTACCCGGCTCTCTATCGGCTGGAGGAGCAGGGCTGGATCAAGGCGACCTGGGGGGTCTCGGAGAAGAACCGGAGAGCCCGGTTCTACGAGATCACCAAGCTCGGCCGCAAGCAGCTCCAGCGCGAGACGGCCCACTGGGAGCGCCTCTCGCTGGCCGTCAACCAGGTGCTCGGCAGCACGGCGGAGGGCCTGTCGTGAGCCGGCTGGCCGGCCTGTGGATCCGCCTGGGCCGGGCCTTCCGGCGCCGGAGGTTCGAGCGGGAGATGCTCGAGGAGCTCCGCGCCCACCTGGAGCTCGAGGCGGCCGAGCGACAGGCTCGGGGCGAGGATTCCGTCGCGGCGCGGCGGCGGGCGGCCATCACGTTCGGCCACGTGGGCAGCTACGTCGAGCAGGTGCGCGACCGCCGCCTGGGGAGATGGGCGGGCGAGCTGATGCTGGACGGGCGACAGGCGGTCCGCTTCCTGCGCAAGTCCCCGGGCTTCACCTGCGTGGCCGTCGCCACGCTGGGGCTGTGCCTGGGCGCCAACGCCACGCTGTTCGGCATCCTCGATCCCATCCTCCTCCGCCCCTTCCCCTATCCGGAGCCCGAGCGGGTCGTGAACGTCGGCATGGTGTGGCCCAAGTGGCAGTGGGGCGACATGGTGCAGGAGATCTCGCCGCTCACGTTCCAGGAGATCGAGGCGCAGGCAGGCTGCTTCTCGGCCTTGGGGTTCATCGACACCAGCCGGAAGGTCGATCTGCACCTCGGGAGCCACGTTCAGCGGCTGAGCGTGGCCAGCGTGACTTCCGGAGTCTGGAAGGTGGCCCGTGTGGGTCCCGCCCTGGGGCGCGTGTTCGACCGGCAGGACCTCGCGTCGGGCGAAGCCACCCTCGCCGTTCTCTCCCACGAACTGTGGCGCGACTCCTTCGGAAGCGACCCGGGGGTCGTCGGCCGGACAGTCCAGCTAGACGACGGGGCGTATCAGGTGGTCGGCGTGATGCCGCCCGGCTTCAGCCTGGCGTCCAACCACCCGAAGCTCTGGATCCCTCGGGTCTTCTCGGCCGAGGAGCGGTCCGAGCGGGGCCGCGGGATGGCTGCCTTCCAGGCCATTGGCCGGCTTCGGGAGGGTGTCTCGGTGGAGCAGGCCCGGCACGAGCTGGAAGCGCTCCATGCCGGCTACCTGGCCACGCACCCGGAAGCCCGCGAGTTCGCCGAGGCGACCGGCGAGACCTACGGCGTCGCCCCGCTCGCGGTCTGGGTCAGCGAGCGGGCCTCCGGCTCGCTGCTGCTTTCGCTCCAGGCCGCCGCCGCGCTCGTCCTCCTGCTCGGCTGCCTGAACATCGCCGGGCTGCTGGTCGTCAGGGGACACGGCCGCCTGCGCGAGATGGCCCTGCGCGGCGCGCTGGGCGCCTCCCGCCGGCGGATCGTGCAGCAGCTCGCGGTGGAGACCGCGACCCTGTTCCTGTGCGGCGGTGCGGCGGGCGTGCTGGTCGCGGCGGCGGCGCTGCGCTTGGTGCCCGCACACTTTCACCTGAGCGAGATCATGCCCTACGGGGGCCACGTCGGTCTCGACGCCCGGATCCTCTGGGCCACGCTCGGGGTGTCGCTGCTCACCGGGTTGCTGACCGGAGCCCTGCCCATCGTGTATGCGACTCGCCGCAACCTGGGGCCCGTCCTCCAGGCCCTCAGCCAGCGCACGACCAGAAGCCGCAGCCGTCGACGGACGCAGTCCGTCTTCGTGGCCGGGCAGATCGCCGTCTCGCTAGTCCTGCTCACCGCGGCCATCGTCACCGGGCGCAATCTCGACGCCCTGCTCGGCCGGGGCTTTGGCGTCGCCACCGACCACCGCCTGGTGGCCTCGGTCGCTTTGCCGGCCTACCGCTACGGGTCCGGCCCTGCCGGCACCGAGGAGCACGTCAACCCGTTCAAGGAGCAGGCGCTGGAGCGAATCCGATCGCTGCCCGGAGTGGTGAGGGCCTCGGTCTCCAACCGCGTGCCACTCTCCAGCGACTGGCCACAGAAGTTCGGCTTTGGAGTGGCCGGTCACGACCCCGTCCCGGGAGAGACCCCGGGCGTCGCCTTCGCCTACCAGGTCTTTCCTGGCTACTTCCGGACCATGGGGATACCACTGATGCGCGGCCGCGACTTCTCGCCGACAGACGGCGCCAACGCGCCTGCGGCCACCATCGTCAGCGCCGCGATCGCCCAGCGGTTCTTCGCGGACCGAGACCCGCTGGGCGGCAGGGTCCAGTTCTTCGGCCGGGACTGCGAGGTCATCGGCGTGGTCGGCGAGACCCAGAACGTGCCCCTCTCCCTGGGCAACGCTCCGGTGCTGTACCTCTCCGCGTCTCAGTGGCCGGCCTTCAACGACGAGGCGGCGTTCGTGATGGAGACGTCGCTGCCGCCGGCCGCGATGGTCGCCAGCGTCACGCAGGTCCTCACCGAGATCGACCCCCTGCTGGCCGTGCGCGCGACGACCCTGGCACGGATGCAGCAGAGCGCGGTGGTCACCCAGAGCGCACCCCGGGAGATCGCCGGGCTCTTCGCGGTCCTGGCCGTGCTGCTGACGGCGCTCGGCCTCTACGGCGTGCTGGCCGCCTCGGTGGCCCAGGGGACCCGGGACCTGGCGATTCGGGTCGCGCTTGGCGCCGGGCGCGGCTCGATCTCCGGGATGGTGCTTCGACGGGGTGCCGTCCTCGCCCTGGCGGGCTCGGCGGCCGGCGTCCTCGTCTCCTGGCCAGCGCTGCGCTGGATCGAGCCCCTGCTGGCCACGGCCGATGGCGCACGCGCCGCAACGCCGCTGGTGGCCGCGGCGCTCACCGCCGCGATGACCCTGCTGATCAGCTACCTACCGGCCCGCCGGGCCTCACGGGTCGATCCGAGCGTGGTCCTGCGGGACGACAACTGACGGGCTCACCCCTGCCTCCAGCAGCCGGCGGACCAGCGCGGCATCGCTGCCGGGCAAGTCCGCCGTCCCGTCCGAGATGACGTTCTGGTTGAGGATGCAGTGAGCGACGAAGACGACCCGTCTGCTGCGCGCGTCCTGGAACATCCGTGACCTCCAGGATCCAGACCGGGCCGGATCATGCACGGACCGGCTCGCGGCCTTGACAGTTGTGGTCATAAGACCATAATCGGTCTGGTTCGTTCTGGGCCTCGCTGAGGCGCCGCCGGCCACAGGTCCGGAGCAGCCAGGTGCTGAGATGATGAACGGCGCCCGCAGATCGACGTTGTGCCCTTGCGCCTCGGCCGCACTGGTGCTCGGCTTGGCGCTGCCCGCGGCGGCCCGACCGCCGGCTCTGGCCGACCCCACCTTGTCGTCGTTCGAGCAGATTGAGGAGCAGGCCCGCGACCTGCTGGCAGAGGGCCGGGTGGCGGAGGCCATCTCGTGGCTGAAGACCGCGATCGAGCGATACCCTTCCGAGACCTCGCTGGACTGGCTGCTGGCCCGGGCGTACCTGCTCGACGGCAACGAGCTGTGGGCGCTCCGGAGCCTCGGGAGGCTGGCCGAGCTGGGCCCCGAGGACTGCCGCCCCCGGCTCTGGATCGCCTGGATCCAGATCCGCCAGGGGCTCCCGGACGCGGCCAAGGAGAGCCTGGCCGCGGCCTCCTGTGAGCCCGGGACCCCCGACGAGGTGCGGCACACCCTGCTCGCCGCGATGGTTGCGAGCAGCGGGGGCGCCGACGAGGAATCGCGGGCGCTGTTCGAGCGTGCCCGACGTGCGCCCGCCGTCTACCCCGAGGATCGCGTGGCGCTCTTCCGTCTGGCGCCGCGACTGGCGCCCGGCTACATGCCCCCGCTGAGCGCCCGGCTCGATCTCGAGGCCGGCTGGACGTCCAACGCGCGCGCCGGGTCCCCGCGGGATCCGAGGACCGGCGTCGCCGATGTTCCCAGCCCCTTCGGCCAGGCGAGCGCCTGGCTGCGCTGGGCGAGGACCGAGCCTTCCTTCGTCCGTCCCGCCCTGGAGGCGCAGGGCCGGGCCCTGGGTTTCCTGGCAGAGGGCGGCCGCGACCACAGCTATCTCACCTTCGGCGTACGCCCGGGACTGCTGCTGGGACGGCGCGCGACCAGCCTGCTGGCAGCCTACCGCTTCGAGACGCTGCTCCTGGAGCGGACCGACATCTACGATCCCGGTCCGCTGTGGTTCTACCACGCCCATCGCGGTGAGCTGGAGCTGGACCTCTCGGGCCGGGTGATGCTGTTCGGCGGCGCGGGCCGAAGGACCTACCGGGAGACCGTCCGCAGCCGGACCGAGCTAGACGGCGGGATCGGGGCTACCCTGGAGCTCGGAGGCCGCGGCGCGCTCCTGGCCGCTCTCACGGTCCGCCGGCATGACACGGAGGAGGGCCCCTACGACCTGCGGGGAGGGTCCCTGCTGGCTTCCATGGAGCTGCGACTCCCGAAGCGCTTTACCACCCGGATCGACGCCCTGGCGGGCCTCGACGATTACCCGCACTCGGCGGGCTACTTCGACCCCGTCGCAGGACCGGTGCGCCGCCGCGACAAGCTGCTCAAGCTGGCGGCGACCGGCTTCGCCCCGGCGCTACGGAATGGGGTCCGGGTGGGCTTCGGCTACGAGTACGCCCAGCGCTTCAGCACCACCGATCCCTACGACTACCGGGACCACCGCCTGCTGCTCAAGCTGATCTGGCCGCTGTCCCGGGACCCTTCGCTGCCGCGGTCGGTCACGCCCACCGGACACGTGCCTCTCGAGTACGGCTTCTCGGAGCCCCGGCTCGAGGAGCGGATCCAGGACCTGCTCAGGCAGGACGAGGAGCTCCGAGGCTGCTCGCTGTGCGTGGACTAGCGCAGCCGAAGCAAGGTCACGGCGGTCCCGACGTCTGGCGCGGCCTGTGGATCGCCTGGAGGGATGCCGTGGTCGTCGTCATCGGGTGCACCGTCGTCGGCCTGACCTTCAACGCGGTCCGCGACGACGGCCTGGCCCTGGTGGCGCGCGCCCCGTACCCGATCCTGGTTCCGTGCCCCGAGACATCGGGCGCGGTGGAAGAGCTCCTGATCGCCGACCCGAGGCTCGGCGAGCGCCGGACGCTCCTGATCGATGCCCGCTCGCGGGCCGAGTACGAACGCTGGCACGCCCCCGGCGCGGCGAACGTGCCCTTCGACTACCTGGCGCCCACCGACCCCGCGGTCCTCCGCGAGATCGCGTCCTCCGGCTCCACGCGGGTCGTGGTCTACGGAGACGGCGACGATCCCGACTCAGGAGAGCAGCTCGCAAGGGAGCTGGCCGGCAAGGGGATCCGGAACGTGGGCTACGTCGGGGGTGGTGCCCGTGCGCTTCGAGGCGGCCTCGCCGGAGACGCGCCGTGACCGGGGTGAGCGGCTGGAGCGGACACCGTGGTCTGGGGCTGGCGGTGAGGGCCTACCTGGCGGTCGTGTTCCTGCTGGCCTGCTGGCACAAGATCCTCGATCCGGCCGCGTTCGCCCTCGATATCGCCACCTACCAGATCCTCCCCCTCGAGAGCGTGAACCTCACCGCGATCGTGCTGCCCTGGCTGGAGCTGGCGGCCGGCCTGATGCTGCTAATCGGCCTCCGGACCCGCGCCGCCGCCGTCTTGGTCTCGGGCATGCTTCTGACCTTCACGCTGGCGGTCGGCCTGGCCCTTCTCCGAGGCCTCGACATGTCGTGCGGTTGCTTCGCCTCCCAGGGGATCGATCAGGACCCGATCTCGTGGCGCACCCTGGTCCGCGACGGCGTCTGGCTGAGCCTGTCGCTCTACGTGCTGATCTTCGACCAGCCTGCTCTCGGCGTGGACCGCTGGCTTCACCGTCGCTCGGCAGGCGTCGGGAGCGGGGTCGGGCCAGGGTCCCCCCGATGACCCGGGCGAGACGCGGCGTCGCGCTGGTGGCGTACGCGCTGCTGCTCACTGGCGCCGGGATGGTGTGGGCCCAGACGCCCGAGTGCGACGCCCTCTCGGACCGCGACGCGGCGCTGGCGCGGGAGGTCTTCTCGGCCCTGCACCCGTACGACGGCTGCGACGACACGTTCGCCCGTTGCCTGGCGCGCCCGTCGCCCGAGCCGGTCGTGCTCCGGCTGGCTTCGAGCATCTGTCGGCAGATCGTCACCGGCAAGGACCGCTCTCAGATCGAGCACGCGCTCGCCCGCCGCGCCCAGAGCCTGCTTTCCCTGGGCACGCCCGCCCGGATCGAGCTCGACGAGAAGACCCGGGCCGGCGTCAAGGACGCCCCGATCACGGCCGTCGTCTACGCCTGCGCCCGCTGTCCCTTCTGCGGCGTCATGGTCCCCGCCCTCCACGCCGCGGTGACGGACGGTCCGCTAGCCGGCAAGGTCCGCCTCTACTTCAGGCCCTTTCCGCTCAAGGACCACCCGGGCGCCACGGAGGGCGGGCTGGCGATGGTGGCCGCCGCCGAGCTCGGACGCTTCTGGCCCTTCGTGCTCACCCTCTACGAGCGCTACGACTCCTTCGCCCCGGAGCGGCTCCCGGCCTGGGCCGAGGAGGTGGGCCTGTCCCCGGACGCCTTCCAGGCGGCGGTGGCCGACCCGGCGAGCCGAGAGAAGCTGGTGAGCGGCAAGCGGGAGGGGCTGCGAAACGGCGTGGGCGAGACCCCGGCCCTCTTCATCGACGGACGCCGCTACCTCTACGACCTCGCGCCCGAGGCCGTGATCGACGTCCTGGAAGAGGCCTACGAAGCCACCAACCGATCGCCCTGACCGGCCCGCGCTCCACCACCAGCAGATCACGCGGTCGGCCGCGAAAGCCCGGCGCAGAAGGTCGTCGTAGTCGGTCTCCCCCTCGACGAGCGACACCGTCTCTTCGCCCGTCCGGGCCGCCTCGACCAGCTCGACGACATCGGCGTCCCCGGGCGAACGGAGGGTGTGCAGGGTTCGCATCGCCGCCTCAAAGGGGGACCACGACGTCGTAGCCCTGGAGTCGCGAAGCGAGCTCGCCGAGCGTCCGCTCCATCGCCGCCTCGGAGGTCGTGCAGCCTCCTGGAGGGCGGCGGCTCCGCAGCAGCTCGAAGATCGCCATCCGTTTCTCGTCGCCCAGCGCCTTGAAGACGCGGGCCATCTCGCAGGACGACGGGCGGCGAGCCGCGGCTTCGATGGCCATCGGAATCCTGCCGTAGGCGCACCCGGCCCTGGAGTCAAGCCCAGGGCGTCAGGGCGACGCAGGTGGAGGGAGCAGGCCTCGTCTCGAACAGGTCCTGTGCACGCCCCGAGCCTCCAGCCTCGTCGTCAGCTCAGCCGCCTGTGTCTCTCTTCGGTCAACTGGCGCATCGCCGGCCAGTTCTTCCACAGATTCTTGTCGCAGGACGGGAAGTCGTCGCAGACGGCGCACGACCTCACCTCGCGGGACAAGCCGCACTTTCGGACGTCGCAGACGCTGCTGCAGTGATAGCCCAGGCGACCGGTGTCGGAGCGGCAGCCGTCGCAGGCCACATCCTCGGCCGCGATGGTGACACCGAAGGCCTTCTTCCAGTTGTTGGCGAACCTGGCCTTGACCTCCAGGTCGTTCTCCCGGGTCGCCTTGTACAGCTCGCACTGCTGGCAGTCGGCTCCGCAGAACGCCAGCTCCTCGAGGGGCTTCTCCTTCTCGGCGCCCGACGGCCCCTCCGTCTCCGCGGCGGCCTGGGCCAGCCGCACGCACCTCGGCAGACCGAGATCACTCACCACCATCGCCGTTCCCAGGGCCAGGCCCTTGACCAGGAACTCCCTCCGTTGCTCCTGTGACATACCTCACACCTCCGATCGGCCAGACTCCGTCTGGTTTCCCAGGAGATACGACATCGGGGGCCAGCGGGGCCACACGGAATCCACCGGACGACGCCATCCAGGGACGAACGGCCGTGTGGCGGGGGTGAGTGCAGCGACGACTCGCCGGAGGGCCAGGAATCGGCACCCACGGCGGTTGATCGGCGCTTCGGCCTGGCGGGGGTGTGGCATCATGTGTCCGCTCGCCTCGCCGAGAACTCAGCGCGCAGCCGGACGACGACCCACGGAGGCGGGGGTACTTGCGGATGCTACGGAGCAAAGACATTGAAGGAGGGGGCATGCGGACTCAGGTTTCTACGGTCGGTCTCGCCGTCGCGGCAGTCGTGGTCCTGCCGAGCTTCGTCCATGCTCAGATCGTGCGGAACGCCGTTGGCGGCGCCGAGACGATAGCGTGCAATGGCCAGTCGGTGGACGTGCGGGGCACGTCCTACGACTTGACCCTGCTCGGGGAGTGTCCCGACGTCGAGGTGGCCGGAACCGGCAACGTCGTCAAGGTCGAGCGGGCGGGCCGGATCGAGGTCACCGGCGTCAACAACAAGGTCATCTGGATGGAAAGCTTGCAGGGAGACCGACCGACGATAGAGCGGACCGGTTTCGGCAACTCCGTGAAGCAGGGCACCTTCGAGGCTCCCAAGGACAAAGCTGCAGGCGGTGGCGTGGTGGCCACTTCCGGGAAGTCGGTGACGCTGCAGGGGAGCGGAGGCTCGGCCACGATCGTGGCGGGGACCGGCGGCTCGGAGTCGACAGCGGCCGGCAGCGCCGCCGCCTCGAAGGGCAAGACGATCGTCCTCAAGGACAACCACGAGCAGAAGACGGTCGAGTGTCAGGGCGAGGACGTGGACGTCGACGGCAACTTCATCGAGCTCACGCTGACCGGGGAGTGCGGAACGGTCCGCGTCAACGGCAACAAGAACGACGTGACCATCGACGCGGCGGCCGCCATCTCGATCCCTGGGAACGGGAACAGCGTGAGTTGGCGCCAGGGCGTTGGCGGCAGCGACCCCAAGGTGTCGAACCTGGGCAACGGCAACGAGGTCACGCACAGCTCCGAGTAGGCGACGCCGTCGGCCCCACCGCTTGCCTCGGCGGAGACAGGCCACGCTCCTCGACCTTGCCGCCGCTGGAGCGGCAGGCGAGGGGTCGGTGCGGGCTTCCCCCTCGTCCTACAATCGCCTCGACCGTCGAGAGGCAGACCTCGTGGCGCTCGGGCGATTCAGGTTGGGTCCGTGGACCAGGAGAATGCGCACTGCGCCTCACCCGATGGGTCGGGTGCGCTCTCTCATGGAAAGCCGGCGGACTCCAGCGCCTGCAGGGAAGGGCGCGGCTCTCGCGCCCGCTCAGGCCCGACCCGGGCCGCGGCGCCACTCGGTTCGCTGCAGGATCAGCCCCGCCAGCAGCGCCAGCAGCCCCGCCACCAGGACGCTCACGCCCCAGCCGACCCGCTCCAGCCACTGGTAGTGGTCGGTGATCATGAAGATCGCCAGCCCCGTGTTGAACAGCCCGGCCGTGTAGAAGGCGCGCCGCTGTCGGAAGCGGCTGACGAAGGCGATCCCCAACGCGGCGAGCAGGAAGAGCCAGTCGGCCCGTTGCGTGTAGTCGCCGGTCTCCACCAGATAGGCGATCGGCTCCAGGATCGCGAACGGTGCGATCACCTCCAGAAGCCGGCCCGGCGTCCTCATCAGCGTGGTCCCGCTCCGGTCGAGGATGATGCCGATGGCCAGGAAGATGATGCCGTTGAACGCCATCGCCGCCACCGTGTCGAGCAGCAGCGGGTCTCCCACCGAGGCCTCCTGGAGCGGCGCCAGAGTCACACCGACGAGCGCGAGGGCGCGACCCTTCAGCGCCAGCAGCTCCAGGCTCGCCACCACCAGGGCGGCTGTGAGGAAGTAGAGGGGCTGCGCCAGGAAGGGCCGGCGCCGGGCCTCGAAGACCCCGCCGAGGGCCGCGGCCACGCCGAGCAGTGGCAGGAGGCGCAGGCCCAGGGCGTCCCACTGCCCCTCGACGACCCACTCCTCGAGGCCGAGGTCGGCCAGCACCGCGAGGTGCAGCACCAGCAGCACGGCGGCGAACCCCGAGGCGAGAGCCACGGTACGGGTCCGCAGGGCGAGCAGACCCACCCACAGCAGCGACAGCGCCAGCGAGGCCTGGATCTGCCGGTTGGTGACGTCCTGGAAGAGGCCGCGCCCCTCGGGAGCCACGGTGGCGAGGAGCGACGACTCCCGGAGCAAGACCAGCAGTAGCAGCGGGAGCAGCAGCGCCGCCCCGAGGTGGAAGGCCACCGCCACCGCCTTGTGCTCGCCTCGGTCGATTCGGAAGGCGGCGATCGTCAAGGCGAGCAGCGGTAGGCCGAGCGGGACCAGAGGCGACGCCAGCCCCTCCATCGCCCCGGCCCGGTACGCCCCGAAGTAGAGCAGGCCGCCGCAGGCCAGCAGGAACGCGCCGAGGTAGAGGCAGATCTGAGAGAAGGAGAGGCTGCGGCTGCCGAGGATCCAGTCGCCGTCGCGCGAGTCGAGCTTGGCGTAGGCCTCGCGCAGCCGGCGCCCCTCGTGAGGATAGACGAGCCTGAGGCGCTCCCACTCGCCGATCTGCTCCAGGTGCGGCCGCATCCGGCGCCCCAGCGCCGACCGGTACCCGGGTGGACGCGCCAGGACCGGACGACCCTCCAGGTAGCGCCGGATGTCGGCGGCCAGCTCGCGCGCGGAGCCGTACCGGTCCCGCGGGTCGGGGGCCATCGCCGTCAGGGCGATCGACTGGAGGGGCTCGGGCACGCCGGGCTCGATCTCGGCGGGCAGCCGCACGTCCCCCTCATGGATCGCCTCGAGCAGTCCCTGCTCGGTGTCGGCCTGGAACGGCCGCTCGCCGCAGAGCAGCTCGAACAGCAGCACGCCGAGGGCGTAGATGTCGCTGCGCTCGTCGATCGGCTGCGCGGGGTCGAGTTGCTCGGGGGCCATGTAGGCCAGGGTGCCGAGGCCGTGGCCCCGGTCGGGCTCGCCCCTGGCGAGGCCGAAGTCGAGGATCCTCGGTCGCAGCGTTGCATCCACCAGGATGTTGTCGGGCTTGAGGTCGCGGTGCTGGATCCCGAGGTCGTGGGCGCGCTGCACTGCCTCGGCGACCTCGGCGACCAAGCGGGCCCGCTGGGCGGGCTCCAGCGATGGGCCGATCCTGGAGAGGGCGAAACCGTCGACGTGCTCCATCAGCAGGATCGGAGGGTCGCCCGGCCGGAACTCCAGCAGCCGCACGAAACGCGGGTCCTCGAACAACGCCAGGGATCGGGCCTCCCGGAGGAAGTCCGAGACCGTCGAGGCGAGCGGGCTGTCGCGACGCAGGACCTTGGCGGCCACGATCCGTCCCAGGGTCAGGTCCTCGAGCTTGTAGACCTCGCCGCCGCCGCCCCGTCCCAGGCGCTCGATGGTCCTGAAGCCCGGGAAGCTCGGCAGCGGCGCCGCCTCGGGCGGGGACGGCTCGGGGCCGGTCAGCAGCGCCTCGATCGTGTCGTGCTGCTCGAGCAGTCTCTCGAGGCTGGCGAGGAGATCCGGGCTCTCTCGACAGAGCGCTGCCAGGTCGGGTTCGGCGTCGCCCGCCAGGCGCGCCTCGAGGGCGCGCGTGAGCAGCGCCTCGATCCGCTCGTCGGCTGCCGTCACGACTCCGTCCCCACCGCCATCGTGAGCGCGGCCATCGCCCGAGCCAGGAGCATTCGGCTGGCATCCGCGGACCGGCCGATGCGGTCGCCGATATCGACGAAGGAGAGCTCTTCCAGCTTCCGCAGCACGATCACCTCGCGATGCTCGGGGCTCAGCGCCTCGAGGGCCCGCTCCAGGCGCAGCCGGCGCTGGTCGAGGGCGATCCGGCTCGTCTCGGAGCGCACCCGAGCGGCCAGACGGTCCAGCTCCACCGACGTCTGCAGGCGCCCTGGTGCCCGGCGCTGGCGACCGTGGAAGTCGGCGAGGTCGCGGATCTCGTTGGCGGCGATCCGCGCCAGCCAGGCCATCAGGGAGCCTTCGTGCTCCCCGCGAAAACGGTCGAAGCCGGCGAGCGCCTTGACCATCGTGGACTGGAGGATGTCCCGCGACTCGAGGCACGAGCGGAGGTCCGGCCCCAGCCGCAGTCGGATCAGGCACAGCAGGCGCGTGCCACAGCGGTCGAGGAGCCGTCCTAGGGCATCGCGGGAGCCGGACCGCGCCCGATCCAGCAGGCTCGGTCCGGTCTCCCTCACCGTCTCGCCAGGCGGGTCCGGGTCGGTCACTCGCGCTCCCGGACCAGCGTGCAGGGTCGCGGAAAGGCCTCCGGATCGGCGACGTGCTGGGCCAGGAAGGCCGACAGCTCGCCGGTCGGCGCGGTCAGGACGACCCCTGCCTCCTGCCCCTCGTCCCACTCGTGCCAGATGTGGGCGAGCGGCAGCCGGCCGGCCCTGGCCCGCCGCGCCACCCAGTCGGGGTCGAGGAAGGCGATCTCGAGTCGATCCCCCTCCAGGCGCAGGCGCGCGGCGCTGTGGAGGGGGAGCAGGTGGAGGGCGTGGAAGTCGGGCTCCTCTCGCTCTTGCAGCTCGGGCGTCATGCTCCACACCAGGCGGCCCCCGAGACGGCCGAGGCGGACCGCAAACGGTTGCAGCTCTTGTCCCTGCTCCCCCAGCCGCACCGTCCAACGACCGTTCTCGCCGCGGCTCAGCTCGACGATCGTGGGCTCGTCTCCTCCCTCCTCCTCGACCCAGCGCCCCGCCAGCGCGGGGAGATCGAACCCGTCAGCCTCTCCCAGGTAGGGGTTCACCGATGTCTGGAAGATACAGCCACAGCCGACCAGGCATCCGAGGGCGAGGGTCAGTTTCGTGACCGTCCTGCGCATCGTGCACCTCCTCCTCGAGCAGCGTCCATTTCGCTGCCCGCCACCCAAGGAGACGGCGCCGACTCCCGCCACCGAACGTCGGACCGCGCCACGGGCGCGGGCTCGGGCCGGGAGCCCCTCTCGAGCTCCCCTACTGGGGCCCGACCGGGGGCGGTGGCAGGTGTCCGAGCTGGGCCAAGGCCGTGGCATGGTCCCAGACGATCCAGTACTCGGCGATCCCCCTCCGTGCCCGGAGCGCTTCGACATGCGGAAGAAGGAGCTCGACCCCGAGATCCGGCGCCTGAAGGCGGCCCTCGACACGCTGAGGCGCCGCCGCTCCGAGCGCTCGCCATCGTGACGGGGTGCGGCGTGCTATCGTCCGGAGCTGGCGAGGAGCGACGCTCGCTCGAGGATGGGGCAAGGCCGCTACACCTACGGAGAAGGCGATGCCGCCGATCGTCGGCTGGCGGATATCGCCTCGTACTTCGACGTCAGCTCCGAGGCCTTCGTAAGGGAGCAGGCTCCGGCGCCGATCACCCTGGCCGTCGATCTCGGTTGCGGCCCGGGCCACACGACCCGGATGCTGCACCGGTCGGGGGGCGCCAAGCTGACTCTCGGCCTCGACTCCTCCCACGACTTCCTGCGGCGGGCGGCGGCTCGCCTGCCACAGTGCCGGTTCGTGCGCTGCGACGTCCGCCGACCCGTGCTCCCCTGCGCGCCGGATCTCGCGTACTGCCGTTTCGTGCTCTCCCACCTCCCCGATGCCCCGGCCGTTCTCGATCGGTGGGCGGGCAACCTGGCAAGGGGGGGCCGGCTCTTGGTCGACGAGCTCGAGGACATCGAGACCGACGTTCCCGTCTTCCGCCGCTACCTCGAGATCGGCGAGCGGCTGGTGGCCTCCCAGAAGGCCCGGCTGTGGGTCGGTCCGGCGCTGGCCGACGCCGCCTACCGCTCGCCGATCCTGCTGAGCGAGACGGCACGGCTCCAGGTGCCGAACCGGACCGCCGCCTCGTGGTTCCACCCGAACACGGTCACGGTCTGGGAGCGCGAGCCGGCCGTCCTGACCACCGTGGGCGCCCGGGAGCGTCGGGCGATCGCCGACGAGCTCGCCCGCGTCCGCGACACGGGAGACCCGGACGGACATGCCGTATGGGTCATGCGCCGGATCGTGGCCTCGGCCGGCCCTTGACGGCGCGAGGATCCCCGGGCCCACAGGGCCCCAGCCGCAGCGACGCCATGGCACAGAGTGGCCGCCGCGGCACCCGGTGACAAGCCCGCTCCGGTGCGCTAGAGTAGCGCGCGGTTGGGGGGACAAGCCTGGGGTGGGAGATGAACGAACCGCAAGCGTCGACGTCGACCGGCGTTGAGGCGCGCCCATGGTTGAGCGACCACGAGCTCTCGGTCGCCTGCTGGACCGTCGGCGCTTCGCTGCTGTCGTTCCTGGTGCTGACCCACGTCGGCGTGGTCGGGTGCTTTGCCGTGGGTGCGCCGGTCTCCGCGCTGGTGGCACCGGTCAGCCTGGTGCTGGCCGTGCTGGCGGGCGACCGGCTGGCGCGCCGGGAGGGGCTCGCCGGCCATCTGCGTCTCGTCTCGGCGGTGCTGGCGGTGGCCGTGGTCTTTGGCGCCACGCTGCTGGCGGCGGCCTTCTTCGACATGTCCTGGGACGGGCAGTGGTACCACCAGACGGCGGTGTACAAGATGGCCGAAGGGTGGAACCCGCTGCACGACCCGATGCACTCCTTCATCGGGCACCTCGAGCCATGGGTGCGCCACTACGCCAAGGGGCCGTGGTATACGGCCCTGGCCGTCTACCAGACCACCGGGGACATCGAGGCCGCCAAGCTGGCGCCATGGGTGGCGGCCGTGGCCCCGCTGCTGTGTGTCTTCGCCACCGGGCTCGACCTCGGGCTGGGCCGGCGCTGGGCCGCCATCGTCGCCGCCGCGGCCGGCCTCAATCCCGTCATCGTCTGTGAGCTCGCCACCTACCAGGTCGACGGCCTGCTGGTCGGCTACCTCCTCTGCTTCATCGTCGCGTTCCTGCGCTTCTCCCGGCGCCCCGGCCTGACCGTCGCCTGGGTGGGGACGACCAGCGTGCTGCTGTGCGTCAACACCAAGTTCACCGGCCTGGTCTACCTGGGCTTCTTCGCGGCGGCCGCCGGGCTCTACCTGGCGATTCGACAACGCCGTCTGCTGCTCCGCTACGCGGTCTGGCTCGCCGTGTCGGTGCTGGTGGCCACGGTGGGGCTGGGCTTCAATCCGTACGTCACCAACACCTTCCACCGGGGCCACCCGTTCTACCCCCTCGCCGGCTCCGAGCGCTACCCCAGCATGGCCGACCAGGGTCGGGACCCCATCGAGCGCTACGAGACCCCGCACAACATGATGGGTCGCAACCGCCTGGTCCGCCAGGCCTACGCCCTGTTCGGGCGTCCCGGGGCCCAGCCCTACTATCCGGGCGAGGACGCCCAACTGATGTGGCCCTTCGCCGTGCGCTTTGAAGACTTCGCGATCTTCTACTTCCTCGACGTGCGCATCGGTGGCTTCGGTCCGCTCTTCTCGGGGCTCTTCCTGCTCGGCCTGCTGCCGCTGGCGGCGGCCTTCAGGCGACCGCAAGCGCCGCGCCTGCTGCTGGCCCTGGGGGCCGGCACCATCGTCGCCTCGCTGCTGGTCAGCGTGCACACCTGGTGGCCGCGCTATGGCCCCCAGCTCTGGTGGCTGCCGATCCTGGGCATCCTCGCCGGGCTGGGCTGGGCGCCCGGCCATCCCCTTCGCTGGACGGCGCGGGCCATGACCGCGCTCTTGCTCGTCAACGCCGCCCTGATCGCGTTCGTCCACCTCCGCTGGGAGCTCACCACCACGCGGGCGCTGGAGGCGCAGCTTGCCGAGCTGCGGGACGGGGGACCGCTCGAGGTCGACTTCCAGTACTTCTACGAGCCCGACAGCCGACGGCTTCGACAAGCCGGCATCGACTTCGTCGCCACCGACCGGCTGCGCTGCGCCAATCCCATCGAGATCATCAGCGTCCCGGACGGCTATCCGATGCCGGTCCGCGCCTGCAGGGTCCCGCCGCCGCTGTAGTCACGCCCCATCGCCCTCCCCCTGATCGACGGGCCCGCGTTCACTGCTCGCGCAGCAGCACCGCCGGGTCGAGGGCCAGCACGCGGCGGGCGGGGATCCAGGTCGCCAGGAGCCCCAGCAGCACCATGCAGGCGACCACGCCGGCCAGCACCAGCGGATCGCGGGGCGTCGCCTGGTAGACGATCGAGGCCAGCACCCGGCTGGCCAGGATCCCGAGCAGCAGACCGGCGGCCGATCCGAGGGCCAGCAGCTCCAGCGCGCGCCCCAGCGCCGACCGCAGCACGTCCCTTCGCCGAGCGCCGAGCGCCAAGCGGATGCTCAGCTCGCGCAGCCGCCGGCTCACCGAGTACGCCGCCATGCCGAAGACGCCCGTGAGCGAGAGCAGGGCGCCGATCAGGCCCAGCACGCCGAGCGACAGCACCGCCATGCTCGCCGGAAAGACCACCACCTGAAGCATGTTGTCCCAGGTGTCGACGTCGGCGGGGAGGGCATCGTCCAGGGCGCTCAGCCGGCTCCGGATGGCGGCGGCGAGCTGTTGCGGGTCCCGCGCCGAGCGGACAAGAAGGCAGGACTGGCTCTGGGGCGCCTGCAGGAAGGAGAGGAAGATCGCCGGCTGCTGCTCCTCCCCGAGGCCCATGTACTTCCCGTCCGCGGCCACGCCCACCACCTCGACGCGCTTCCCGTCCCTGAGCCGGAAGGTATCGCCGAGGGACCCGGTGACCGAGCCGAACACCGAGGTTGCGAAGGTGCGGTTCACGACGGCAACCAGCGGTGCGTCCTCGTCGTCGTGCCAGGAGAGCTCCCGTCCCGCCAGCAGGCGGGTGCCGGCGGCGCGAAGGTAGCCGGGAGAGACACGGTAGCTGTAGGGCGACGCGGCGACGCTGGTGGGCGTCAGCTCCGCGGCGTCCTCCTCGAAGACGTCGGCCCGGGTTGAGGCGGCGTTGACGAGGGGCGGGAAGCCGTAGACCAGGCCAACCCCCTCCACGCCGGGTATCGCCTCGAGCGCGGCGATCATGCGCTTCTGCGCCGGGACCCACTGGTGGCTCTCGTAGCCAGCCATGGCCAGGTTGGTGTTGACCACACAAGCGTCCCGCGGCTCGAAGCCGTAGTCGGCGTGGAGCGAGCGCACCAGACCGCGCACCGCCACCAGAGACGAGGTCACGAGCAGGGCGCACAGGGCGACCTGGACGACAAGGAGCGTGTCGCGAAACGGCCGGCGCTGCCGGGAGGAAGCGCCGGGGCCCGCCTTCACCACCGCGTAGGGATCGGCCTGCAGCACCTGGCGCACCGGGACGATCCCGAACAGGAGACCGCTCAGGAACGAGAGCCCCAGGGCCACGGCATAGGTCGTCGCATCGGGGTTGACCGGCAGGTGGATGGGGACGCGCGGGAACGGCTGCCACGCGCTCAGGAAACGCAGCAGGAAGACGCCGCCCAGCAGCCCCAGGGTACCTCCGAGGAGCGAGACCAGCACGGCTTCGGTCAGAAGCTGCTGCAGGACGCGGGTGCGGCTCGAGCCCAGAGCCAGCCGGAGGGCCATCTCCCGGGAGCGGTCGGCGGTGCGGGCCGCGAACAGGCTGCCCAGGTCCACGCATGCCGCAAGCAGCACCACCCCGGCCAGCAGCATCAGCGCGGTGATGAACGCCTTGACGGGCCCGGCGAACGAGGTCAGGCCGACCCGTCCCAGGACCGCGTGCTTCTGGCCGAACTCCCCCGGATAGTCCTTCTCGAGCGAGGCGCCCACCGCCTCCAGGTCCGCCACCGCCTGCTCCGGCGTCACGTCCCGCTTCAGGTGCCCGAAGGCCTCGAAGATCCCCTTGTCGCTCCCTCGGTCGTCGAGCAGGCTCTCGCCGTCCACCTGCTGCTGGTTGACGATGGGCATGAAGAAGTCGGGGGAGATGAACAGGAGGGTGCCACGGAAGCCCTGGGGAGCCACCCCCACCACCGTGAACGGGTGCTTGTTCAGCAGCACCGTGCGGCCGACGACGTGCGGGTCGCCCTGGAAGCGGCCGTGCCAGTACGCGTGGCTGAGAACGAGATAGGGGGCGCTGTTCGGGCCGTGCTCATCCTGGGGGCCGAAGAAACGGCCGAGCTGCGGCTTCACCTTCAGCACGTCGAAGTAGTTGCCGGTGGTGGCGAAGCCTCCTGCAGACTCCGACTCGCCTCCGGCGTCGATGCCGACGAAGGCGAACTCGAAGGCGGCCAGGTCCTCGAAGCTGTGGTTGCGCTCACGGAGGTCGAGGTAGTTCGGATACGACTGGAAGCCCGGGTCGTGCCCATACTGCGTCCCCCAGAGGCTCTCCGCGTCGGGCACGTCCAGGGGGCGGAGGACCAGGGCGTCCATCAACCCGAAGACCACGGCGTTCGCCCCGATCGCCACCGCCAGCGTCACCACCGCGGCCGCGGTGAAGGCGGGGGACTTGGCGAGCACGCGTAGGGCGAAGCGAGCGTCCCGGACCAGGTTCTCGAGCACCAGCAGGCGGCGCTCGGCCCGCCAGCCCTCCTCCGCCGCGGCCAACCCGCCGAACTTCAGCAGTGCCTGGCGCCGCGCCTGCTGGGGCGACATCCCGGCGCGCAGGTTGTCGGCGGTCTGCAGCGCGATGTGCTCCTCGATCTCCTCCCGCAGGCGCGCCTCGCGCTCGTCTCGCGCCGCCGAGCTCAGCAGACGGGTGAAGAAGCGCCGGAGGGACCTCACGACAGGTCCTCGGCCTTGGCGGCGAAGAAGCGGGCCACCAGCGCCGCCGTCTGCTCCCAGTCCCGGGCCTGGGCCTGCAGCTCTCGGCGCCCGGCGCTCGTCAGTCGGTAGTAGCGGGCGCGGCGGTTGTTCTCGGAGGCACCCCACTCCGAGGCGATGGCGCCCTCCTGCTCCAGCTTCAGGAGCACGGGGTAGAGGGTGCCCTGGTTGACGGCCAGCAGGTCGCCGCTGATCTGCTCGATGCGCCGTGCGATGCCGTAGCCGTGCTGTGGCCCGAGCACGTCGAGGGTCTTCAGCACCATCAGCGCCAGCGTTCCCTGGGGGACGGAGGTCTTGGGCTTCATGATCGCTCCTGTGGGTTACCCATAGGAATCTATCACGCGTCCTGTGGGAAAGCAACAGGGCAGCTCGAGTATGGCCAGGGGGATCCGGTACTGGGCATAGGAGCGCCTGGGCTGGTCGAGCAGCAGAGTACGCTGCCGGTCGGCTGGGCCGCGGCGACCTGTGTCGGACGAACGAGACGCGACGTTAGGGCTGCGTGCGGCAGGTGATCGACACCCCGGAGGGGCTGCTCCGCTCGATGCGGGTGGTGAAGCCGGGACGCCCCTTCACGTAGTCGAGGAACCTCCCCACCCCGGCAAAGCCGTCGAGCACGTTGTGGGCGGTGAAGCAGGCCCCAGGTGCCAGCTTGTCCTCGAGGTCCTTGAAGTACCGCGTGTACCAGCCCTTGTCCGCGTCGGAGAAGACGAAGTCGAAGGGACCGGGCAGCTCCTGGACCAGCTCGTGGGCATCCCCCAGGCGGGCGTCCACGTAGGGCGCAAGGCCCGCCTCCTGGATGTTGCGCAGCGCCTGTGCATGTCGCCCCGGGTCGATCTCGAGGGTGGTCACCTTGCCCCCGGTCTTGCTGACGGCCCAGGCGATCCAGATCGTCGAGCGCCCCGTGGAGGTGCCAATCTCGAGGGCGCGGGTGAACCGCTTCGAGACGATGAGGTCGTACAGCACCTTGCCGTCCGCCTCGGGGACGTTGAGGCCGTGCCAGGTCCCCTGGTGCTGGTCCAGGAACGCCTGGACCTTCGCATCGAGGGAGGTGGGCGTCTCCGCGCCGCCACCCTTAGCCATCGCCACCGCCAGGCCGCCCACGACCGCCGCGCTCCACAGCCACTGCCGCACGTGTCACCTCCTCATCGCTCCATCTTGCCACGCCCCAGGCGATGGCGGCCGGCCTCCGGGACCGGCGACGGGTCAGGACCAGCCAGTGCTAACATGAACAACCGTTACTTCTGGCGGCTCGAGTATCGGAAGGGGTGGGATCCTCGAGAGGATCGAGTTCCGGACCAACACCACGCTGTGGAACCGCAGCTTCCCGGCCCTCCATGCGCGGCTCGCCGAGGTGAACCCGGCGGCCGTCAAGACGCCCTATCGATGGTGGCAGCTCTAGCGTAGGGGCCGCTAGCGAATCGCCTCGAGCAGCGCCTCGAGACCGGGGGGCGGCTCCGAGAAGTGGAGACCGGCCTGGTAGGAGAGGCCCTCGTGCCGGGTCCACACCACGGACGCCTCTACTTCCAGGCAGACGCGAGGGGCCTCACCTCGGTCCGGGGGCTCGAACCGCAACAGGACCGACGTGCCCCGCTCGAGGTCCTCGCCGAGCCTCAGGCGGCAGCCGCCCTCGGAGAGGTCGACGGCGGTGGCGGGGTGCCAGACCTTTCCAGAGCGATAACGAGCGGCGACGCGGCACATGATCCGCTGGACGCGACGGCGGTTCGGACCGTCGTAGGGGTCGGCTCGGGAGCTCACTGAGGGGGCAGTATACGACCAGACGGGGCCTCCGACCCCATAGGGCCGGCGCCCGGCGGGGCGTACCCGGGGACCGCAGGCCATGCCGGCAGGCCCACGACGGTGGCTCCGCCCGGGATGGTGGGTAGCGACCTGTGCTTGCCATCTCGTTGCTCAGAGGCTACTTTCGAGCGGAGACGGCCCTCCGGTTGCGAGGCCGCCCGCCTCTTGGGGATGGGTAGGATGTCCGAGCCGCGAAGGCGCACGGCACTGGCCCGAAACCCTGCGGTCGTTGGGGCGATGCTGTATCTCGCCTGGGCGTCGCCCCTCGTCGCCCTCGATCCTGAGCGGGAGGTCGCGCAGTTCACCATCGACACCTGGGGCGAGCACGAAGGCCTGCCGGGCACGTTCGTCTACACCATCCAGCAGACGCACGACGGCTATCTCTGGCTCGGGACTCGGCGCGGCCTGGTGCGCTTCGATGGCGTCCGCTTCACCGTGTACGACGACCGGCGGCCCGAGCTCCGAGACAGCGAGGTCGTCGCCTTGGCGGAGGACGACGACGGCTCGCTGTGGATCGCGACCCACGGCGGCTGGCTGAGCCGGCTGCGAGACAGCGCCTTCACATCCTACTCGCTCGAGGAGGGACACCCGGGCAACACGATCACGTCGCTGGCTAAGTCGCCGGGAGGTCCGCTGTGGATCGGCACCGTCTCCGGACTGGTGGCGTTCGACGGGCGCCGCTTCGAGACGTACACGACCGAACACGGGCTGCCCAGCAACTCGGTGACGGTCTTGCACCGGGACGGCCGCGGCACGCTCTGGATCGGGACGAGTCGCGGCCTGGCGTCCTACGCCGACGGGAGGCTCGTCAACCATGCGGCCCGGCACCCTGGTCTCGGCGGAACGATCCGGGCGATCGCGGGCGGAGGCGACGGAGCGATCTGGCTCGACCGCATCCTCGACGAGGATGCCGCCGTGGGAAACCCCGTCCACGGGGTTCGGCGCTACGAGGATGGGGCGGTGTCGGTCCTCACCGTCGCCGACGGCCTTCCCTCGGACGAGGTCACCGCCCTGCTGGAAGACGAGCGAGGCGTGGTGTGGATCGGGACCGCCGCCGGACTCTGCCGCTACCGCAGGGGTCGCCTGGAGTCCTTCCAGCGCGACCCTCTGACCGGCGCCAACCGCAACCTCGCCGCCTCCCATCCCCGTTCCGTCCAGTGCCTGCAGCTCGACCGTGAGGGGAGCCTCTGGATCGGCACTCGCCTCACCGGCCTGGCCCGGCTTCGCGACGCGGCCTTCTCCACCGTGGTCGACGGCGGGACGAGCTCGGTGGTCGAGGACGCCTCGGGGGCGATCTGGGTGGCCGGCGTCAGCGGTCTCTCGCGGATCCGGGACGGGGCGATGGCGACGATGGTGCTGCCGGATTCCCTGGTCCCCCTCGTCTTGGCGGAGGACGGCGCACGGCGCCTCTGGGTGGGCACGACCAGCGGCGTCTTCTGGGTCGACTCGGGTCGGGTCCAGCGTGCGCTGCCGTCCCTGAGCGACGTCGCCGTCAGCGTGCTGTTCACCGACGACCGCGGGAACGTCTGGATCGGCGGGCGGACGACCGGCCTCTATCGGTGGCGGGACGGCGCGCTCAAGCACTTCACGCCGCAGCAGGGCCTGCTCGGCAGCCAGGTCCGCGCCGTGGCCCAGGACAGCGCGGGAGCGATCTGGATCGGTACCAAGGACGGCGGGATCAGCCGCCTGCAGGACGGCCGCTTCCACCGCCTGGGCATCGAGAACGGCCTTCCCAGCCCCTCCGTCAGCGCCCTCTTCGTGGACGCCGCCGACCAGGTCTGGGCGGCCACCCGCCGCGGCCTGGTGCGGGTCCATGGAACCCAGATCGTGACCCTGACCGAGGAGCAGGGTCTGCCCGCCAACTACTTCTACCAGGTGCTCTCGGACGGCTCGGGCGGGCTCTGGCTCACGTTCGCCGGAGGGATCGCGCGCTTCGCCAGGCGGGAGCTCGACGACGTCGCGGACGGCCGGGCCACAGAGGTCGGCGGGACGGTCTATGGCATCGGCAGCGGGCTGCGCAACACGGCCATGACGGTCTCGTTCCAGCCCACCGCCTGCCGCTCTCGGGACGGCCGCATGTGGTTCGCCACCGGCGACGGCGCGGCGGTCCTGGACCCCGGGCAGACCCTCCACAACGAGATCCCACCGCCGGTCGTCGTCGAGCAGGTGCGGACCGATGGCCGGCGCCGGCTCCCGTCGGAGATGGTGGAGGTGCCGCCCGGCAGGGGGGAGCTGGAGGTGCAGTACACGGCCCTCAGCCTCCTCGAGCCCTCGCGGGTCCTCTTCAGATACCGCCTGCTCGGGTTCGATCGGGAATGGGTCGACGCCGGTACCCGGCGGACCGCCTACTACACCAACCTGCCGCCCGGCCGGTATCGCTTCCAGGTCATCGCCTGCAACAACGACGGCGTCTGGAACCAGCAGGGAGCGCACTTCGACTTGCGTCTGCTGCCGCACTTCTACCAGACCTTCTGGTTCTACGGTGCCTGTGTCGTGGGCGTGGCGCTGGCGGGCATCGCCGCGCACCGCTTTCGAGTACGGCGGCTACGAGAGCAGGCCCGCGAGCTGGCGAGGCGGGTCGAAGAAGCCGTCGCGCACACGAGAATTCTCCGCGGCTTGATCCCCGTCTGCGCCTGGTGCAAGAAGATCCGCGACGACGACGGATACTGGAACCAGATGGAGACCTACATCCACGAGCACTCGGAGGCCGACTTCAGCCACTCGATCTGCCCCGAGTGTGCCGCGCGGGTCCGCTCCGGCGTCGAGGCAGATGGCGCCCGGCCGACGATCCGGTCCCCAGGTCCTGAACCTCCCCCGTCTGGCGGGCCAACGCCTCGGCTGCGAGGGCCACGCGGCCGGCGCGGCCTCTGACCGCGCGAGCACAACCGGTCGCGGGCTGAGCGGTTATCGGAAGCGCTGGCGGCCCGGCCCTCGGCGTCGTATCTTTCCAGACACAGTCGCATGTGCAGCATCGGTCGAGGAGGTTCCAATGAGCCGTTTCGCTCGTCGTTCCTACGTTACGGTGCTGGCACTGCTGCTGGCGGCCGGCGCCGCCGGCGCAGGCGAGGCAGACGTCACACCGCGGATCGGGCGCGTGGCGCTCTTCAAGAACGGCTTCGCCTACGTGACGAGTCGCGCCACGCTGCCCGAAGGCGCCGCCACGGTGGTGCTCGGCCAGCTTCCCGTCCCCTCCTACGGCACCTTCTGGATCGCCTACCCGAAAGGGGTACAGGTGAAAGGCCTCTTCGCGCGGCTCGCCGAGGTCCGCCGCGAGGTCCCGCTGGTGGAGACCGTCGATCTGCTCGAGGCGAACGTCGGACGCACCGTGAGCCTCGGACGTGCGGGCGACCAGGAGCTGTGCGGGACCCTCGTCAGGATGCTCGCCCAGGAGCCCGAGGCGCCGCAGAGCGAGTACGTGATGGGGGCACGGGGGGACGCCCGCCGCCACGAGCAGGATCAGAACAAGCTGGCCGTCATCGAGACCACGGATGGCACGGTGGTCCTCCACGCCGGCCACCTGACGCAGGTCTCGTTCCCGGGGGGCGAGCCCAAGCTCACGGGCACGCGTGTCTCTCACGAGCCGGTCGTGCGGGTCGAGCTGGAGAGGCCGGCAGGTGGCGAGACGCTGAGTCTCAGCTACCTGGCCCGCGGGCTGAGCTGGGCGCCGAGCTACCAGATCGATCTGAGCGACGCCCACACCGCACGGCTCTCGGCCACCGCGGAGATCCTCAACGAGGTCGTCGACCTGGAGGACGTGGCCGTCGAGCTGGTCACGGGCTTCCCGAAGCTCGACTTCGCCAACGTGCCGAGTCCGATCGCCCTCGACCAGAGCCTGGCGGAGTTCCTGCGGGCGCTGCAGTCCATCGGCCTGCAAGTGCCCAGGGAAGGCCGATCGGTGACGGTCCAGGCGATGGCGGAGACGATCACCGTGGCTTCCTCGTACGGGCTGCCGACCGAAGGCTGGGCCGCCGAGGATCTTTTCCTCTACCCCGTCGCCTCGCTCGGGCTGCACCGCGGCGAGGTGGCGCTGGTGCCGTTGTTCACGGCCTCCGTGCCCTACGAGCACGTCTACACCTGGCGCGTGCCCGACCTGCTGGATCGAGACGACCGCTACCGGCAGCCCGGCGAAGAAGACACCTCCAGGCAGGTGTGGCACGCGTGCCGGCTCGTCAACAGCTCAGGGGTGCCCCTCACCACGGCGCCAGCGCAGTTCGTCAAGGACGGCCGGATCGTCGGGCAGAGCCTCTCCCGCTACTGCAACGAGGGGGCGACGGTCGACATCCCCATCAACCGCGCCCTCGGGATCGTGACCGACCACACGGAGCTGGAGACGTCCCGCGAGACGAGGGCATTCCGGAGCACCAGTGGCGCAACCTACGACAGGGTCGGTGTCAAGGGCGAGCTGAGCCTCGAGAGCTCGCTGTCGCGGGCGGTCAAGGTCGAGGTGACGAAGCAGATCCGCGGCGAGGTCGTCGAGACCAGCGACACGCCCCAGACCACCCGGACGGCGCGGGGCCTCCGCGGCGTCAACCCCACCTACGAGATCGAGTGGGCGTTCCCCCTTGGGCCGGGCGAGGTGAAGCACCTCCACTACCACTACACCGTGCTGGTTCGCTGACCCTTCCCGCCCACGGTTCGCCGCGCGGCGACCGCCGCACCAGCTCCCCCCCCAGGGTGCCGCCGGGCGGCCTGGAGCCCCAGGGCCGGTCTGGGCCGGCCATCGCGCGCCACGACTACTCCGTTACTGGGAAGCGGTAGACGTTGACGCTGATCGGGGCTACCGTGACGGAGCTTCCGGCATCGCCGACCCGCAGCTCCTTCAGCTCCACCTGGGCCTGTTGCCCCACGCTGTTGGCAGCGTCCAGGCTGGCACCCGTGATCTGCCACAGAGTCGGCGGTCCGGCCAGCTTCAGGCCGGCGAGACTCAGGTCGAGCCGCCGGGACGTCTCGGTGGCGTTGACGACGGAGACCGTAAGGAACTTGCGATCGGCGGTCATCGCGGCAAAGACGTCGAGCGGGTAGGTGGGGCTGCCGGAGCTCACCTTCGGCTGATCCCCGCCTACCGGGTACTGGGGTGCCGGCTGCGGCGAGCTCCCCGCGACGGCGACCGGAATCGAGCCGGGGAAGTGGTCTCCGTAGACCTTGAAGGTCAGCCCGAGCGTGTTGAGGACCGAGGCGGTGGGGCTCATGTCCAGCGTCGAGGTACCCATCGTGTGCGCCGCCATGGGCATGGATGCGGTGTGCCGGAGCATTTCGTTGAGGATCATGCCGTAGGCAAGGGCGTGCTCGAGCGTCGGGCTGTGGCCGAAGTTGCCGCCGAAATAGGCGTACTCGTCCACGGACATGAAGATCCTTTTTTCCAGCATGGCCGGGAATCGCTGCTGATAGCCCTGCCACTCCTCGGCCTTGACGCGCACGATGTTGGCAGGATAACGCGCATACTCGAGCGGCGTCTGTTCGACCTTCACATCCGCCTTGTTGGAGGGCTCATCCACCGGCAGGTTCCTGGCCTTCTCGAGATCGAAGTGAGTGCCAGGTCGGGCGTACCAGTGCTCGGCGATGCCGTCGAGGTATCCAAGGCAGTGCTTCAGGAAGCCGCCGGTCCAATCGGCGTCGCCGCCGTAGAGGGGACCGAGGTTCCCGACGTGCTTGGCGCGCAACGCGGCCGGGACGTTGCCGTCCTCGAGCATCTCGCCAGAGGCGATCAGGATGATCGAGGGGTCGACCTTGCGCATCGCCTTGGCAAA
>CAZNNH010000078.1:0-26317 GCA_964574335.1 uncultured Acidobacteriota bacterium
TGGAAGGGCTGGAGCGCTACGTGGCGGTGCTGCGGGGAGAGCTGCGCCGGCTCAGCGACCTCCTGGACGACCTCCTCGAGTACGCCTCCCCCAGGGAATCGCCCAGCGAGACGTGCCCTTTCGACGCCATCGTGGCGCAGGCGATCGCCCACAACCAGCTCGCCGTTCGCCAGGCCCGGGTCACCGTCGTCTCCCACACCCGGTCAGACATCGGGTGCGTCCGCGCGGATCGTCGCCGTCTGGTCGGCGCTCTGGAGCAGTTGGTGCGCTCTGCCGTTCGCCACTCCCCCCGCGGCGACCACGTCCACGTCGAGGCCAGGCGGGCGGAGGCCGACGGTCGACCCGTCGTCGAATGCTCGATCCGTGATGCCGGCCCGGGCTTCCGTCCCGAGGACCTGCCCCGGGTGTTGGAGCCTTTCTTCGCCCGGCAGCGAGGCCGGGCCGGCCTGAACCTCGCGATCGTCGAGCGCGCCATCGAGGCGCACGGAGGTCAGGTCTGGGTCGAGAACGCCGAGGGGGGAGGTGTCGTCACGTCCGTGCGGCTGCCCCTGGCTGTCCAGGATCTGGACGCCCCCTCCAGACGCTAGACAGCGGCCACCCCGAGCGGCGGCGGTGCCGCCCGGAAAGGGGAGTCTGCCTGGCGCCCGCCGGTGGCATTCGTCTTGCACGAGGGCGATGGGGGACTATGAGCACGACACAAGAGCGCGCCAAGCCCAGGATCCTGGTCATCGACGACGAGGAGCCCATCCTCTTCGCCCTCGCCGAGTACCTCGGCATCTTCGGCTTCGAGATCGACTGCGCCCGGGAGGCCGAAGAAGCCGAGGCCTTGCTTGACCACGTTCGCTACGGGGCGGTGATCGCGGACCTGCGCCTGAGCGGCGTCCACGGGACCGAAGGGCTCGAGATCGTGGGCTTCGTCCGCGAGCGCTGCCCCTGGGCCCGCATCCTGATCCTCACCGCCTATGGCACGCCTGAGATCGAGGCCGAGGCCTACCGGCTCGGCGCCGACGGTTTCCTCCGCAAGCCCCTCCCACTGGCGGACGTCGCCCAGGCCGTCTTCGGCCTGTTGGGCGAGGCGGCATGAGCGCCCCGAACCTGATGCAGACGATCCTGGGGCCGGGGGGCCTTTCGGCGCGGTTCCAGCCGATCCTCGACCTGGCCGCGGTCGGCGCCCCGATCCTCCACGCCGCGGAGTGCCTGACGCGTGGGCCCTGCGGCACCAACGTCGAGGACGCCTTCGTCCTCTTCGAGTACGTGCGGCGCAAGCGGGAGGAAGGGCCCGTCGACCGGGCCTGCGTGGCGGGCGGCCTGGAGGCGGCCCGACAGCTCGTGGGAGCCCCGTGCCTTTCCATCAACGTGCACGCGGTGACGCTGTGTCTGGATGAGGGGTTCGTGGACTTCCTCGACGAGGAGGCCGACCGCTGCGGCATCGAGCCCGCGCGACTGACGATCGAGATCGTCGGGTCGCCGCCGACCTGGCACCATCCCGGCATCACCTCCGCCCTCGAAGGGCTGCGTCACCGTGGGGTCCGGATCGCCCTCGACGACGTCGGGCTCGGGACGGCCAACTGCCGCGCGATCCTGGAATGCCAGCCCGACTTCTTCAAGCTCGACCGCTACTTCGTCCACGGCGTGCACAAGGACTTCGCACGCCAGGCCGTGGTCGAAGCGGTCACCAAGCTGGCCACCAGCCTCGAGGCGCAGGTGGTGGCCGAGGGGCTGGAGGAGCCGGCCGACCTCGAGTTCCTGCGCGGGATGGGCGTCCGCCTGGCGCAGGGGTACCTGTTCTCGCCTGCAGTGGCACCCGCGGAGTGGGCGGGCGTCACGGCCTCGTTGTGCAGGCACGAAGGGAGACGGAGCGATGCGTAAGAAGATCCTGATCGTGGACGACTCATCGACCGCCTTGATGATGGAGCAGATGATCCTGTCCAGGGAGCCCTATAGGATCGTCACGGCGGCCAACGGCCGGGACGCCGTCGCCAAGGCGTTGGCCGAGAAGCCCGACCTGATCCTGATGGACGTGGTGATGCCGGAGATGAACGGCTTCGAGGCCTGCCAGGAGCTGCGGCGTCAGGAGGTCACCAAGACGACGCCGATCATCATGGTCACCACCCGCGGCGAGGGAGAGAACGTGGAGACCGGCTTCCAGAGCGGCTGCAGCGACTACATCACCAAGCCGGTCAACCGGCTGGAGCTCCTGACCAAGCTGCGCAGCCACCTCGAGGCCTGACCAGGGCCTTCATTCGACCGTCTACAGCGAAAGGGAGCGGCCATGAGCGAGACCACCGACCGGCACGGCTCGTACGTACGCAAGGTCAACGAGGAGGCCCGGCGCTATGCCCAGGACCTGCTCGCCGAGAACGAGAAGCTCCGCCTGCTGGTGGCGTCCCTCGAGACCGAGAACGGAAGCCTCGAGGAGAAGCTGCGCTCGAGCGGCGACCTGCCCAAGGAGATCGACGTGCTGCGCAGCCTGGTCACCAGCCTGGAGAAGGAGAAGCTGCGGCTGCAGGAGCAGCTCTTGGCGGTCCGCGACCAGCTCGACCGACACCTGAGTGAACAGAGCCGACTGCAGCGGCGACTCGAGGAGATCGAGAAGGAGAATCGGCGCTTCTCCGAGCAGTACGTGCAGGTCGAGGAGCAGAGCTCCAACCTGGCCAACCTGTACGTGGCCAGCTACCGGCTGCACGGGACGCTCGACCGCGAGGAGCTGCTGGGAACCCTCCAGGAGATCGTGGCCAACCTGATCGGGTCGGAGGAGATGGGGATCTTCGAGCTCGATGCCAGTGGCGATTCGCTCAGGCTGCTGGCCGGCTTCGGCATCGACTCCGCCGCCTACGCCACCGTCCCCGCCGGCGACGGTCTGATCGGGCGCACGGTGCAGAGCGGTGAGATCTTCGTCAGCAAGGCAGAGCCGGCGGAGGTGAAGCAGCGGGTGCCCCGGGAGAGAGACCTGACGGCCTGCATCCCCCTCAAGCTCGACGACCGGGTCTTCGGCGTGATCGCCCTGTTCCGGCTGCTCCCCCAGAAGGTGGGCGGCTTCGTCGACATCGACCACGAGCTCTTCGACCTCCTGGCGACCCAGGCCGCCACCGCCCTCTACGCCAGCGACCTGCACGCTCGCCTCGGCCGGGAGACCACGGAGCGCTGATGTTCCGGGAACCTCGGTGCGCCGGGCCGCGGCGAAGGTGAGAGAGACGTGAGCGTGAGCTCGTCGACGCTGCTCGAGGCGGTGCTGCAGCCGGACGCCCTACGGGCCGTTTTCCAGCCGATCTTCGAGATCGAAGTCGACCGCCTGCGCGTCTTCTCCGTCGAGGGCTTGGTCCGTGGGCCGAGGGGTACCAATCTGGAGCGTGCCGAGATCCTCTTCGAGTACGGGCGCAAGAAGCGGGCGGAGTGCCAGGTGGACCGCGCCAGCCTGGCGACGGTGCTGGCGGCGGCGGCCGGCCTCCCACCCGAGCTCGGGTTGCACGTCAACGTCCACGCCGCCACCCTGTGCCGCGACCCGGAGCTGCTCAACTTCCTCGGCGACACCGCCACCCGCTGCGGCATCGCGTTGCCGCGGATCACGCTGGAGATCATCCGGCACGCCCCTCCGTGGGAGGGCCGAAGCTTCCAGAACGCGCTCGACGGCCTCCGCCACATCGGAGTGGGAATCGCTCTCGACGACGTCGGCCTGGGCGAGGCCAGCTACCGCATGGTGATCGAGTGCCGCGCCGATTACCTCAAGATCGGCCGGCACCTCGTCTCAGGCTGCCATGCCGACCTCGCCCGGAGGGCGGTGCTCGACTCGATGGTGTTCCTGGCGCGACGCCTCAGCGCCCGGGTGATCGCCGAAGGTGTCGAGTCAGCCGACGACCTCGAGACCCTCGCCGCCATCGGCATCCGTCTCGCCCAGGGAGACCTGCTGGCGCCGCCCCGCCCCGCCGATGCGGTGAGGAACAGCCTGTCCAGGATCTAGACGGCGCTTCCAGGACCTAGACAGGCACCCGGCGCTCCCGGCGGTGAGCGAATCCAACCGTCATTCCAGCAGCGACTTGCACGGATCGGGTGGCGTCGGCTTGCTTGGCATCCGGGTTGCAGCCTCCCAGCCCCGAGGACACACTGCGATGATCCCGCCACCTGTCAGCCACAACGAGAGCGAGATGACGACACCCAATCCGAGCTGGCCCCGAGTCCTGATCCTCGATGACGAGGAGCCGATCCTCTTCGCGATGCAGCAGTACTTCGAGGTGTTCGGCTTCGAGGTGGACACCGCCCGCGAGGCAGAGGAGGCTGAGGCGCTCCTGGACCACGTGCAGTACGGCGCCGTGATCGCCGACCTCCGGCTCTCCGGGATCGGGGGCAACGAGGGGCTGCGCATCGTCCGCTACGCGCGAGAGCGCTGCCCGAAGGCCCGCATCATCGTGCTCACGGCCTACGGCTCCCCCGAGGTCGAGGGCGAGGCCCATCGCCTCGGGGCCGACTGTTTTGTCCACAAGCCCATTCCGCTTCCCGACATCGCCCAGATCATGCTCGGGCTGCTGGCCCGCGACTCATGAGCCGGGTGCAGGGTTCTTGTTCTCGCCGGCCGATTCCGAAGCGGGGCGTTCGGAAGCGGCCTGGGACACGATTGGGCACGGTGCCGCCGAAGCCGGAGCCGGCGGTGGAAGTGAGGGCGTAATGGCGGTGATGACGAAGAAGATTCTGGTCGTCGACGACTCGAAGACCTCGCAGTACCTGGAGCAGATCATCCTGCGCAAGGGGCACTACGCCGTGGTGACGGCCGACGACGGCGAGGAGGGCGTGTCGCGGGCGTTGTCCGAGAAGCCGGACCTGGTGCTGATGGACGTGAGGATGCCGAAGCTGGACGGCTTTGGCGCGGTGAAGAAGCTCCGATCCGATCCGGCCACCCGCCACATCCCCGTGATCATGGTGACCACCCGGGGCGAGGGGTCCCACGTCGTCACCGGTTTCGAGAGCGGCTGCACCGACTACGTGACCAAGCCGGTGGACTCGCTGGAGCTGCTGGCCAAGGTCCGGAGCTGCCTGGACGAGGCCTGAGGGGTCCCGGCGGCCCAGGTGGTCGGTCTGCTGCGGGAGCTCTGCGGCACCCTCGCACCACCTTCGTCCCGGGCGGGACCGACCCTACCCCCGGGCCCGGAGACCCTCAGCCGCGCGGCTCGGGATCTGGTGTGGGCCGGCTGACCCAGGGGCCCGGCACCGGCGGCGGCGGCTCGACCGCCGGGGTCCGCCGCCAGGCGAAGCCGATCGTGAAGCCCCAGCCGCCGTCGGCGTCGGAAAGGCCGCGGCGCAGCGCCGCGTCCCAGCGGATGGAGCCCCGATCGAGGCGTACGCCGAGCCGGGCCTCGGCATGGACGTCCGCACCGGGACTGCCGTCCCCGGCCAGCCCGGCGATCTCCCCGAGCACCGTCAGACGCCCGGTGAGGGGGTGCTCCAGGGCCAGGGCGTAGTCGAAGAAGTCGCTCTGGCTGTGCGGCGAGAGGGGCCGGTCCTGGATGGCCAGGCCGGCGTTCACGTGGACGGTGGTGGGACCGACCTGTCCCGAGAGCAGCAACTGGGCCGACATCCGCAGGGCGTCCGGCCCGAGGCCGTGCTCGGAGCTGGTGTTGGGCAGCGAGATCTCGTAGCGGGCGGCCAGCGCCGGACGCCCCTCGGCCGGGCCGAGCAAGCGAAGCTTGGTCCGCAGCACGACGTCCCCGGCGTCCGTGTGGGTTCCGAAGCCCGGATCACCCACCACCGTGACCTGGCTGGTCCACTCGAGGTCGAGCTCGACGCAGTCGAAGGGCGAGTAGACGGCGCGGAGACGGGGGCCGTCCCAGCGGTTGCGCGGCTGCCCGGTCAGGAAGCTCGGCTCGCCACGAATGAGTTCGAGGGCCGACTCGACGGCCAGCGTCCCGCCGGGGGCGGTGGTGGCCTCCTCTGCCTGCAGGGGCTGGGTCTGAGCGGCCGCTTCGTCACAGACCGCTCCGCTCAGGAGCGCCGCCAGAAGAAGCGGCGCCGGGAACCCGAACGTCAGCCAACGAGCGTGCAAGGCCGAAAAGCTAAGCGGGGAGGCGCCCGCTGTCAACGCGGCCGGCCGGGGGCGTCGGGTCAGCGGTCGGTCCCCTGGGTCCCGGCAGTGCGGCAGATCCCCGTATAATCCCTGCAGGCTCATGTCGTTCCTTCAGAAGCTCGCTGCGACGTCGTGAGGGCGCTCACGTGACCCAGCGCCCCTCCCACCTCTATTCCCGGCAGCGGCTCTACCTGATGATCACGTTGCTCACGCTGGCGGTGCTGCCGGTGGTGGTCGGCTCGTTCGTGCTCATCTACCAGTACATGCGCTACAGCGTGCTGGTGGAGCGGCGCCTGCACGGCGAGCGCTGGCTGGTCCCCTCGCGCATCTACTCGAGCCCGGTGGTGCTGCGGGAGGGGATGGCGGTGAGCGAGCGCGAGCTGGTCGGGATCCTCAACACCCTCCGCTACGAGCGCCGCTCCGAGGGACCGACCGCGCCCGGGACGTTCATCCTCGACGAGGCGGGGTTGACGCTATTCCCGCGACCCGGACCGGGTGTCGCCGACGAGCCGCTGGTGCTGGCGCTGGACAAGCAGGGCATCGACTCGATCCGCGGGCGGGACAGCGGCACCCGGTACAGGATCCAGCAGCTCGAGCCGGCGCTGGTCACCTACCTGTCCGACGAGAGCCGGGAGAAGCGCCGCCTGGTCCGCTACGAGGAGCTGCCCGACCACCTGATCAACGCCATCCTGGCCATCGAGGATCGGCGCTTCTTCAGCCACCCGGGCCTCGATCCGTTCCGGATCATCGGTGCCGCGATCCGTAACATCAAGGCGGAGAGCTACATCCAGGGGGGCAGCACCATCACCCAGCAGTTGGTCAAGAACTTCTTCCTGACCCCAGAGCGCACCATGCGGCGCAAGGTGCAGGAGGCGCTTCTGGCCTTCGTGCTGGAGCGCCGCGCCGAGAAGCGGGACATCCTCGAGCTCTACGTCAACGAGATCTACCTCGGCCAGCAGGGCTCCTTCAGCATCAACGGCGTGGGAGAGGCGGCCCGCCGCTACTTCCAGAAGGACGTCGCCAACCTGACCCTGGCCGAGTCCGCGATGATCGCGGGGATGATCCAGTCGCCCAACCCCTACAACCCCTATCGCCATCCCACCCGCGCCACCGAGCGCCGCAACCTGGTGCTGCGAGCGATGCACGAGGCCGGCTTCATCGACGAGGCCACGATGCGGACGGCGACCGCCCAGCCGCTACGGGTCGAGACGCCGACCGCCGACACCACCGCCACCCCTTACTTCGTGGACCTGGTGCGCTCACAGCTCGCCAGGCGCTACGAAGGCAACGAGCTGGTCACCCAGAACCTGTCCATCTACACCTCCCTCGACCTCCACCTCCAGGGACTGGCGACGGAGGCCCTGCGGGTCGGCCTTTCGAACATCGACGAGCGGATGGGCAAGCGCAAGCGGCCGCCGTCCCAGCCGGTGCAGGGCGCCCTGATCGCCCTCCAGCCGCAGACCGGGGCGGTGCTGGCCCTGGTGGGCGGGCGCTCCTACGGCGCCAGCCAGTACAACCGGGCGATCCAGGCCAAGCGGCAGCCGGGAAGCACCTTCAAGCCGTTCGTCTACCTGGCCGCCTTCGAGGCCACCTTCGACGATCCGGCGCTGCCGCCCATCACACCGGCCACGGTGGTCGAGGACGCGCCCACCGTCTTCTTCTACGAGGACAAGGAGTACATCCCTCACAACTACGAGGACAAGTACCTGGGCCTGATCACGCTCAGGCGGGCGCTGGCCAAAAGCCAGAACGTGGCCACGGTCAAGGTGGCCGAGATGGTGGGCTACAACCGCATCGCCGAGCTGTGGTCGCGGAAGATGGGGATCAGCGAGATCCCGGCCTACCCGGCGCTGGCGCTCGGCTCCTTCGAGGCCACCCCCTTCGAGCTGGCCACCGCCTACAACGTGCTGGCCAACGGCGGCCTGAAGATCGACCCCGTCACCATCCTGCGGGTTCAGGACGAGCGGGGCCAGACCATCGAGCAGTACCGCCCGCCGGTGCCGCTGCGGGTGGTGCGGGAGGAGTCGGCGTTCCTGGTCACCAACATGCTGCACAGCGTGATGACCGAGGGGACGGCGATACGGTCGCGGAGGCTCGGCTTCGATGTCGACGCCGCCGGCAAGACCGGCACCACCAACGACACCCGGGACGCCTGGTTCGCCGGCTACACCCCCAACCTGCTGTGCGTGGTCTGGGTCGGCTTCGACGACAACACCCCCCTCAACCTGGACGGGGCGCGGGCGGCGCTGCCGATCTGGGTGGACTTCATGAAGAACGCCCTGGCCGGACAGGAGAGCCCCCCGTTCTCGGTGCCGGCCGAGGGGATCGTCTTCGTCGAGATCGACAAGGAGACCGGGCTCCGCGCCACCCCCAACTGCCCGGAGCGGATGATGGAGGCGTTCATCGCCGGCACCGAGCCGATGGAGATGTGCTTCTACCACTGAGGCGCTCCCCTGGGCCCGACCTTCCTTGACGCGGGAGGCCCCCGCGGCTAGACTCGGGAGCTACTTGGGCGCTTAACTCAGCGGTAGAGTGCCACCTTCACACGGTGGAAGTCGCAGGTTCAAATCCTGCAGCGCCCACCATTCTGCGTTCTCCTGGCACTCCCTTGACCCCGAGCGGACCGGCGCGGCGCGTCTACCGATACTACGACCTGGTGATGGCCACCTTCGTCACCGTGCTGCTCTGCGCCAACCTGATCGGGGCCTCGAAGTTCTGCTCGATCGGCGGGCTCACCTTCACCGCCGGGGTGCTCTTCTTCCCCATCAGCTACATCTTCGGCGACGTGCTGACCGAGGTATACGGCTACGCGCGGGCTCGACGTGTGGTCTGGGCCGGCTTCGCCGCCCAGGTCTTTGCGGCCTTCATGACCTTCTCGGTGCTTCAGATACCGTCGGCGCCGGGATGGCCCCACCAGGATGCCTACCAGGTGGTGTTCGGCGGCACCCCGCGCATCGTCGTGGCCTCGCTGCTGGCCTACTTCTGCGGGGAGTTCTGCAACTCGTACGTGCTGGCCAAGATGAAGGTGAGAAGCCAGGGGCGCGCGCTGTGGGCCCGCACCATCGGCTCCACCATCGTGGGCGAGGCGGTCGACTCGCTGATCTTCTACCCGACGGCGTTCCTGGGCTCCCAGAGCCTGGACCTGGTGCTGGGCGTGCTGTGGGGCAACTACCTGCTCAAGGTGGCGTGGGAGATCGTGATGACGCCTCTCACCTACCGGATCGTGGGCTTCCTCAAGCGGGCCGAGCAGGAGGACTACTTCGACCGGGACACGGATTTCACACCCTTCTCGCTCGAGACCTGAAGGCCCGTGCTAGGATGCCGGAGCGATGGCCTCCGGCGCCTGGGATTGCCCCCGATGTCAGCGCCATGTCCCGGCCCGCATCTCGGTCTGCCGCTGCGGGTACCAGAGAGAAGGGTCGGCCCTGGCCGCCACGTCCGAAAGCCCGCCTCCGGCCCGGCCCTCGGCCCTTCCGTCTGCGCCACCTGCGGCCCCCACGGCCCGTGCCACGCCACCGCCGGCCCGGCCCTCGGCTCCCCCGGCCCAAGCCGCTCCACCGCCGGCCCCGCCGCACCCCGGGCCTGCCGCTCCGGGCCCGGCTCGGATGCCTCGGCCCGCCCCCACCGCGCCGGCTCGACGAACGCCGCCAGCGGTCCCCAGGCCGAGACCCGCGGTCCCGGCCCGCCGGCCCCCGGCTCGTCCCGTGGAACGGCCAACGCCTCGCCGGCGGCAGCCGCCGACGGCACTGGAGGGAGGCCCCGGGTTCTGGGATTCGTTGCGGGAGCTGGGCTGGCAGACCTGGGCGCTCATGGCCGTGCTGCTGCTTATGGGGGTGCTGGCCGTGTGGCGGCTCTCCCAGCCGACGCCGCGGCGGCCGTCCCTACCGCTCCTGGGCACGATGGATCCGGACCGGCCGCCCACGCCCACGGCCACCCCGACGCCGCCCCCCAACGCCGACGCCAGGAGCAGAGCGGACCGGCTGCGGCCCCGGAGGCGCTAGACGCGACGTCGGGATCGGGGGGCGGGAGCCCCCCGCCTGATTGCGGCGACCGAACTTGCCTCGGGCCCGAGCGGGGTCACGATGGCGAGCAGGTCGGAGAGAAGCGCGTAGGCGGTCTGGTCGATGCCGCCGGCGCCTTCCCAGATGCCGATCTCGCCCATCAGGTCGGTCTCCAGGACCAGCACGCCGTCGGATCCCGCCGAAACCAGCAGATCCCCCGCCCCTAGAGCCTCCGGCGCCACCTTGACCCTCACCCCGTCCTTTCCCCGCGAGCCGCGCACCACCAGGCGGACTCGACGGCCGGCGCGCGCCGCGGCGCGCACCTGAGCGGGCGTGAAGGCCCCGATCCCGGTCCGCTGCACCTGTGGCGGAAGCACGCTCGCGCCCATCAGGGCATTGGCCAGGGCACAGCCCTTGACGGCGGCATCCCAGCCCTCGAGGTCGTAGCTCGGGTCCGCCTCGGTCACGCCCGCAGCCTGGGCCTCCCGGAGCGCGGCCGCCGGGGTCACGCCCTGTTCCACCCGAGAGAGGATCCGGGTGGTGGTGCTGTTCAGCACGCCGCGGAAGCCCAGGATCGTCACCGCCGGTAGGCAACGACGCACCAGGTTGAAGACGGGCGTGCCATCCATCACCGCCCCCTCGAAGCGGAGCTCGACCCCTTGGCGATACGAGAGGCGCTGAAGCGGACGTAGCGCGAAGGCCACCGGTCCCTTGTTCGCCGTGACCACGTGGAGCCCCCTGCGAAGGGCAGCTCGAACATGGGTGACCGCCGGCTCACCGGCGTGCGGGTCGAGCGGCGTCAGCTCCATCAGCACGTCGGCGGGGACCTTCCGGATCAGCTCCGTCGCCGACGCAACGGCTCGACCAGCCCCCACCGCCGCCAGGGATCGGTGCTCGTGCACCGCGCGGAGGCAACGGCGGAGGGGCAGCCCCTCGGCGGCGATCCGGCAGCCGTGCCTGGCAGTGGCGATACCGGTGACGGACGCCTCGAACCCCGCGGCCCGCAGCGTCCGGCCGTAGGGGCCGACGAGAAGCTCCGCGAACCGACGCCCCACGGCCCCGAAGCCGAGGAGGGCCAGCCGGAGGGGCCGACGTCTCGTGGAAGCGGTCGCCACGGCCCGCATTCTAGCTCGTATCTTGATCACGACCGCCGGCGAAGGTACCATGCCAAGTTCCCCCTCGACGCGGGGGAAATCGAGCCGGATGGGAGCGGGGCCAGCCTGCCCCGGCACGAGACCTTTCTGGCCGGAGGACATGTACCGAATGCGATCCAGCACTGTTAGATTCCTGGCCGCCGCATCTGCTCTCGCCTTTCTCGCCGCCTGTGGCGGCGGCGGCACCACCACGGCGCCCTCGGGACCCGTCAATACCCCGACCCCCACCCCGACGGCCACCCCGGAGCCGACACCGACGCCGGTCCAGGCCCCCCCACCGCTGCTTCCCAGCCTGGAGGCCTGCCCCATCGGCGTGGGCTCCTACTACACCACGTGCAACCGCACCAACCCGGAGCTGCTCGGTGACGTCGAGACCGCCATCGCGGAGTCGGTCAACGACTACCCGACGATGTTCGACCAGGACGACGTGGCCGGCCCGGGCGGGTTCAGGGTGCTGGACCCCGAGGGCTTCGTGACCAGCGTGGTGGGCAAGCTGCGCCAGGCGGGCTTCTGCGCTGACTTCGACGGCATCGAGGTCCAGATCAAGAACACCAACGACTTCAGCGAGCAGTACGACATCCTCCTCTCGTCCGAGCACATCTGGCGCGGGGGCGGCTCGTATCGTTCCACCTGCAACCCGGCGGCCTTCCCGGTCAACCCGGCCCAGGCGATCTCGATCATCCGGGTGGCCTTCTACGCGATGGTCTGTTCGGAGGGCCTGACGCTGCCCGGGTTGAACACGGGTGTGCTGTACGTCGGGTGCGTCGGCAACGCCACCGCCACGCCCAAGGACGCGTTGGGCGACGACGTCCCCGCCCACATCCACGGCCCCGACATCGAGTGGAACGTGCGCCGGGGAGGGGGCGACATCGTCGAGGTGAACGACGTGCGGAACCAGCCCTTCAACAAGCGGATCCGCGGCCTGCAGCCCGGGGACTTCCAGGTCTGCGCCACGGTGCAGGGCGTCGAGGGCTGCCTGAACGGGCGCGTGGAGTGACCGAAAGAGGCTGAGGGGGCCATGGGGTGGTTCGGCGGCAGCAACGATGTCGGCGAGCTGGTGGCCCGCCGCAAGTTCGACCGGGCGATCGAGGTCCTCGAGCAACAGCTCGAGGGGCAACCCCACGACCTGCACCTGCGCAAGCAGCTCGGCGACGTCCTGATCCTGGCCGGGCGCGACCTGGAGGCCGTCCCCCTGCTGCGGGAGCTGGCTGACGCCCACGCGTCACAGGGGGAGGCCGGCAAGGCGATCGCGCTCCTGAAGAAGATCGAGCGGATCCAGCCGGGCCGCTCCGACGTGGAGTCCCGGCTGGCCCGGCTGATCAAGGGCAAGGGGAAGCCCTCCGCCGCCACTCGGGGCGGCGCCTACCAGCCGCGGGAGGGTCTGTCGGCCGAGGGCTACGAGCCGGCGGGGGCTCTCTTCTCCGCCGAGCATTTCGAGCAGCAGGCGGAGGCACCGCCCTCGCACGAGGAGCGGATCGAGGCGGCGCGTCGAGCCACCTGGGTGCCGTCCACACGGGCCGACGAGACCTCGCCCGAGCCGCTGCCCGCCGTCCCGCCGCCGCAGGAGCCAGAGCCGCTGGCCCGTGGCCAGATCCTCGAATCGATCGAAGAGGTGATGAAAGATCCTGCCCAGGCGGCCGTGGTGGCGCCCAGCCAGCCCGCGGTGGTGGCGACGCCACTCTTCGAGGGGTTCTCGCAGGAGGAGCTGCTGGCGGTGATGCACGGGCTGCGGCTGCTGGTCTTCGAGCCCGGGGACATCATCATCACCGAGGGGGATGCTGGGGACAGCCTGTTCATCCTCACCACCGGCACCGTCAAGGCCTTCGTCAAGCTGGCCGATCGGTCCGGCCAGCGGCTGCTGCGAACGATGAGCGACGGGTCCTTCTTCGGTGAGATCTCGATCCTCTCGGGCAAGCCGCGCACCGCGACGGTGACGGCGGCCACCGCTTGCGAGCTGCTGGAGCTGGACCGAGCCACGCTCGAGGAGATCAAGAGGGACCATCCCCGAGTCCAGAAGGTGCTCGAGGACTTCTACATCCAGCGCGCCGCCGGCGACTAGGCTAGGCTCGGCGTGCCGTCACCCTGCGCCCGGGCCTGGGCCGCCACCGGGTTCCGGGCGCGCTCGACGTAGGCGGACTCCAGGACAGTGAGCACGCCCGGGTGCTCCTCGATGATGGCGTCGAGGGTGGGCCGGTCGAGCTCCAGCAGCTCGCAGGGCGCGGAGGCGGTGACGGTGGCGCTGCGCGGTTGGCCGGAGAGGGTGGCGATCTCGCCGAAGAAGGCGCCTTCGCCAAGCGCACACAGCGGCACGTTGCGCCCGGTGCGGTCGCGAACCATCACCTTCACCGAGCCCGAGGCGATGATCAGGATGCTCCGGCCCGGCTCGCCCTCGGAGAGGATCACGTCGCCGGGCCGGAAGGAGAGCAGCCGCATCCCCCGGATCACGGCCAGCAGCTCGTCCTCCGAGAAGCCCTCGAACAGGGGGCTGGCCCGGAGCCCGGGACCGTAGGCCAGAAGCGCGGCTTGCTCTCGGAAGGTCGGCGCCATCCCTGGGGCCGCCGCCTGGGCCTGAGGGCGTCGGAGCGTGTCCCGGACCACCTCGACCAGCCAGTGCCGGAACACCTCGTCGGCGGGCTTGTCGGCCTCGACGGGGTCGCGGGACGCCGCCTTTCCCGGAGCCGGGATCGGCGCCTGGTGGCGCCGGAGGGGCGCCAGGCTCACCTCCTCCACGTAGCGCTTGCGGATCCGCTCCACCTTCTTGAGGATGGCCACCGCCTTCTCGGGGAACCCCTCACGGGCCAGCTCGTCCGCCAGCCCGATCAGGATCGGGGCCGCCTCCTCGTCCTTGCCGGCCCGCAGGAGCGCCTCGGAGAGGCGCAGGCGCACACGGGGGTCCCACTGGCTCTCGCCGAAGTGCGCCTCCAGGACCTCGGCCGCCTTCTGCCGGGTGGCGAGGTCGGCCACCGCCGCCGACCGCACCGCCGCCGCCTCGGCGCTCTCGGCCCGCTGGACGTAGGCGGCCTCGAGCTGCTCGCGGACCCTCGGGTGCTTCCGAGCGATGGCGTCGAGGGTCGGGCCCGCCAGCTCCAGCACCTCGCAGGGCCCCGCTGCGGTCACGGTGGCCGACCGGGGACGGCCCGAGAGGGCGGCCATCTCGCCGAAGAACTGCCCCTCCTCGAGGCGCGCCACCGCCATCTCGTGGCCGGTCGGGCTGCGCACGAAGACCCGCGCCTTGCCGGCCACGAGGATGAACAGACTGCGGCCCGGCTCCCCCTCCGTCACCAGCACGTCTCCGGGCTCGAACGTGCGCTGGTCCAGCCCCTCCACCACCGCCAGCAGCTCGTCCTTCTCGAGAGAGGCGAACAGCGGGCTGGCGAGAAGCCGCCTTCCGAGCTCCTCAGCGGAAGGGGGCGAAGCCACCGCCGCCGCCTCGCCGGGCAGCGGCTGGTGGAGGACGTCCTCCACCAGGTCGAGCACCTGGTCCTGGTACTCCGGCCCCAGGTCTTCTTCCCCTTCCTGGAGCTCGACGGCCAGCTCGGAGACGACATCGGGCGGGTCGGTCGCCGGTTCCACGGGCAGGTCTGCCGGGGCCAGCTCGGCGGCGTCGAACGTCGGCGCCTGGTCCTGCTCCTGGTCCGGTTCCTCGGCGCGGTCGGTCTCGACCGCCGGCAGCGGCTCCCCTTCCATGCCGTCAGCGGCGGGCGAAGCCGGGGAGGAGGAGCCGGGAAGGGAGGCGAGGAAGCGGCGGAACGCCCCGCGGATCTTCCCGCCCACGCTGCCTTCGGCGCCGGACGGGAGGGGCGCCGCACCGCCGGCTTCGGCAGGCGCGGCGCCTCTGGCCTCAGCCTCCGGTAGGCCAACCTGGGGCGGCTCGCTCCGGCGGGCCGCACCGTCCCTGTCCTGGAGCCCCTGGATGCCCAGCTCGAGCGGCGGCGCCGCGGGGACGGCTGCGGTGGGAACCAGCCGGACCTGCTCCTCGACCAGGGCCTTGAGCTTCTCCGCGACGTCCGCCCGCTCCGGCTCGATCTTCTCGACCCGCTTGAGGATGGCGATGGCCTTGGCCACGAAGCCGTCGAGGGTGAACTCGTCGGCCAGGCCCAGCAGCACCGGGACCGCCTCGGTCCCGCGCCCGGCGGCGATCAGCAGGTCGGCGAGCTGCAAGCGGGTCCGGACGTTGGGCGAGCCTTCCTCGAGGATCTGGGCCCGCAGGGCCTCGATGGTGCGAGCCCGCGTCCGCTGCGCCCGCGTCTCCGAGGCGCCGTCTCTGCCGGTTGGGGTATCGAGCCAGTCGAGGGGCATGTTCGGGGCGACCGCCTGCCCACGGGCAGCGCAACGCAGGGCCAGGCTACGCCGCGGGTCGCGCACGGTCAAGATGCCGGAGATGCCGGAGACGAGGACCCGGCACGCGCTCCGGGTCGCGGCACCCCGGGCAGAGTCCTCAGGGCTCCGGGCCGATACTTGACTATTTAGTCCGGATTTCACTACTATGGTCCTGGGACCATGACAAGCGAAGAGATCCGCAGGATCGCCGACCGCGAGTACCAAGCCGGCTTCGTGACGGAGATCGAGGCGGACAGCGTGCCGCCCGGCCTCGACGAGGACGTGATCCGGCTGATCTCGGCGAAGAAGCGGGAGCCGGCGTGGCTGCTCGAGTGGCGGCTGGCCGCCTTCAGACGCTGGCTCACCATGAAGGAACCCACCTGGCAGAGCGTCCGGTACCCGCCCATCGACTACCAGTCGGCCGTCTACTACTCGGCCCCCAGGGCCGGGAAGGACGGGCCGAAGAGCCTGGAGGAGGTGGATCCCAAGCTGCTCGAGACCTACGAGAAGCTCGGCATCCCGCTGCGCGAGCGCGAGAAGCTGGCCGGGGTGGCGGTCGACGCCGTGTTCGACTCGGTCTCGGTTGCGACCACCTTCAAGGAAAAGCTGGCCGACGTCGGCGTGATCTTCTGCTCCTTCTCGGAGGCGGTGCAGGAGCACCCCGAACTGGTGCGACGCTACCTGGGCTCGGTGGTCCCTGCCAGCGACAACTTCTTCGCCGCCCTCAACTCGGCGGTCTTCTCCGACGGCTCCTTCTGCTACGTGCCCAAGGGAGTGCGCTGCCCGATGGAGCTGTCCACCTACTTCCGGATCAACGCCGCCAACACCGGGCAGTTCGAGCGCACCCTGCTGATCGCCGACGCGGGCGCCTACGTCAGCTACCTGGAAGGATGCACGGCGCCGATGCGGGACGAGAACCAGCTCCACGCGGCGGTGGTGGAGCTGATCGCCCACGACGACGCCCAGATCAAGTACTCGACGGTCCAGAACTGGTACCCGGGAGACAAGGACGGCAAGGGCGGCATCTACAACTTCGTCACCAAGCGCGGCAAGTGCCTGGGGCGCGGCTCCAAGATCTCGTGGACCCAGGTCGAGACCGGCTCGGCGATCACCTGGAAGTACCCGAGCTGCATCCTGCTGGGCGACGACTCGGTGGGGGAGTTCTACTCGGTGGCGGTGACCAACAACCACCAGCAGGCCGACACCGGCACCAAGATGCTCCACATCGGCAAGAACACCCGCAGCACCATCGTCTCCAAGGGGATCTCGGCGGGCCAGAGCCACAACGCCTACCGGGGCCTGGTGCGGATCAACCCGGGAGCCGACAACGCCCGCAACTACTCCCAGTGCGACTCGCTGCTGCTCGGCGACCGCTGCGGTGCCCACACCTTCCCCTACATCGAGGTGCACAACCCGAGCGCCCAGATGGAGCACGAGGCGTCGACCTCCAAGATAGGGGAGGACCAGATCTTCTACTTCCAGCAGCGCGGGATCTCGGCCGAGGACGCGGTGAGCATGATCGTCAACGGCTTCTGCCGGCAGGTCTTTCAGGAGCTGCCGATGGAGTTCGCGGTGGAGGCCCAGAAGCTCCTGGGCGTCAGCCTCGAGGGGAGCGTCGGCTAGTGGCCTGTGTCTCGGTCGTGGGTTACGTCGCCCGGGCCCGCCGCTTCGCGCGCTCCGGCCTAGTCCGCCGCACCGGCCACTTGGCGCGGCGGACATCAACCATCATCAACGAGTCGCGCGCTTCGGGCGACCCGGGCGAGACACGCGTCTGGTTCGACACCGGCCACCAGGCCTTCTGACGGAAGAGAGGAAGCGAGCCACACGACATGGCAATGCTGGAGATCAAGAACCTGCAGGCGGCGGTGGGCGAGCACCAGATCCTCCGCGGCCTCGACCTCACCGTGAACGCCGGCGAGGTCCACGCGATCATGGGCCCGAACGGGTCGGGCAAGAGCACTCTGGCCCACGTGCTGGCCGGGCGGCCCGGCTACCAGGTCCTGGGCGGGACGGTCCGCTACCGCGGCGTCGACCTGCTCGAGCTGAGCCCCGAAGAGCGGGCTCGGGAGGGGGTGTTCCTGGCGTTCCAGTATCCGGTGGAGATCCCCGGCGTCAGCAACGTCTACTTCCTGAAAGCGGCCCTCAACGCGATCCGGAAGCACCGCGGCGAGCCCGAGCTGGACGCGATGGACTTCCTGGAGCTGGTTCACCGGAAGTCCAAGCTGGTCGAGCTCGACGAGGCGCTGGCCAAGCGTTCCGTCAACGAGGGCTTCTCGGGCGGCGAGAAGAAGCGCAACGAGATCTTCCAGATGGCGATCCTGGACCCGGCGCTTGCCATCCTCGACGAGACCGACTCGGGCCTCGACATCGACGCCTTGCGGCTGGTGGCCGACGGGGTCAACCGGCTGCGCTCCCCGGAGCGGGCCATGATCCTGGTGACGCACTACCAGCGGCTGCTCGACTACATCGTCCCCGACTTCGTCCATGTCCTGGTCGACGGGCAGATCGTCCACTCCGGGGGCAAGGAGCTGGCCCACGAGCTCGAGTCCAAGGGGTACGCCTGGCTGGAGGAGGCCCCGGCGTCGGAGGCGGCCGCCAGGTGAGCGCGGTGGCTACCGAGCAGGGCGTCTTCCGGACCGCCTTCGAGCGGCTGGACGCGGCGACGCGCGAGCAGCCGGCTTGGCTGCGCGCGCGCCGCACCGAGGCGATGCGGAGCTTCGAGGCGCTCGGCTTCCCGACCCCCCGCGACGAGGCGTGGCGCTACACCAACGTCTCCGCGATCACGGCGACCCCTTTCCGCCACCTGCTCGAGCTCCAGGCGGCGCCGCGGGGCGGCGCCGATCCCGGCGACTGGAGTCTGCCTGCGGCGATCGGACCTCGGGTGGTGCTGGTCAACGGCCGACTGGACCCCGAGCGGTCGGACCCGCTGCCCGAAGGGGTGCGGGTGACCAGCCTGCGCGAGGCGATCGATCGGCACCCGGGGCGCCTGGAGACGCTGCTCGGGGGAGTGGCGCTCCCCGACGGGCACGCCTTCCGTGCCCTGAACACCGCGTTGATCGAGGACGGGATCCTGGTCGAGATCGACCCCAGACGGCGGGTGGCGGACCCCGTCCATCTGGTCTTCGTCTCGGCGCCGCCCGGCTCCGAGCCGCTCGCCCTTCACCCGCGGGTCCTGGTCTCCGCCGGCCGGGAGAGCGAGTCGACGATCGTCGAGACCCACGTCGGAGCCGACGGGAGCGTCTACCTGACCAACGTGGTCACCGAGATCCTCCTGGAGGATGGGGCGCGCCTCGACCACTACAAGCTGGGCCTCGACGGCCGGGCCGCCTTCCACCTGGCCACCCTGGCGGTGCGCCAGGGACGGGACAGCCGCTTCGGCAGCCTGGCCGTCACCCTGGGCGGAGCGCTGTGCCGCAACGACATCGAGACGGTGTTCTCGGCCGAGGGGGGCGAGTGCGTGATCGACGGGCTGTTCGTCGGGGACGGCGAGCAGCTCCTGGACACCCACACCCGGATCGACCATGCCAAGCCCCGCTGCACGAGCCGCGAGCTGTACAAGGGGATCATGAGCGGCGCCTCGCGTGGGGTGTTCCACGGCACCATCCTGGTCCGCCGGGACGCCCAGAAGACCAGCGCCGAGCAGACCAACAAGAACCTGCTGCTGTCGCCGCGGGCGCTCGTCAACAGCGTCCCGCAGCTCTTGATCCTGGCCGACGACGTCAGGTGCCGCCACGGCTCGACCACCGGCCAGCTCGACCCGGCGGCGCTGTTCTACCTGCGCTCGCGCGGGATCGGTTTGGCGGAGGGTCGCCGCCTGCTGGTCCACGCCTTCGCCAGCGAGGTATTGGATCGGGTCAGGGTGAAGGCCCTTCGCGACGAGCTCGCGGGGCTGCTGTCGCGGCGGCTGCCGGGCCAGGAGCCGTCATGAGCTCGCTGTCTCCGCCGCGCGGGCCGGACGGCGAGGCGACCCAGGCGGCTCCACCGGTCGGATTCGACGTCCAGGCCGTGCGTCGGGACTTCCCGATCCTGAGCCAGACCGTCCATGGCAAGCCCCTCGTCTACCTCGACAACGCCGCCTCGACCCAGAAGCCGAGGGCGGTGATCGATGCCGAGCGGACGCTCTACGAGGAGTACTACGCCAACATCCACCGCGGCGTGCACCTGCTCTCGGTGCGGGCCACGGACGCCTACGAGGGGGCGCGGCTCAAGGTGCAGCACTTCCTGGGCGCCGCCCACAGCAAGGAGATCATCTTCGTGCGCGGCGTCACCGAGGCGATCAACCTGGTGGCCCAGACCTACGGGCGCCGCAAGGTCCGGGGCGGCGACGAGGTGCTGATCACCGCGCTCGAGCATCACTCCAACATCGTCCCCTGGCAGATGCTCTGCGAGGAGAAGGGCGCCCACCTCAAGGTCGCTCCGATCAACGACCGGGGCGAGATCATCCTGGAGGAGCTCGCGCGGTTGATCGGGCCGCGGACCAAGATCCTCTCGGTAGCCCACATCTCCAACGCCCTCGGGACGGTCAACCCGATCCGGGAGATCGTGGCCCTGGCCCACGGGCACGGCGTCCCGGTGCTGGTGGACGGCGCTCAGGCGGCGGCGCGGGTGCCGGTGGACGTCCAGGAGCTCGGGTGCGACTTCTACGCCTTCTCCGGCCACAAGGTCTACGGCCCTTCGGGCATCGGCGCGCTCTTCGGCCGCGCCGAGCTGCTCGAGGAGATGCCCCCGTACCAGGGCGGCGGGGACATGATCCTGTCGGTGACCTTCGGGAAAACGATCTACAACGACATCCCGCACAAGTTCGAGGCCGGCACCCCGAACATCGCCGGCACCATCGGCCTGGGCGCCGCCCTCGACTACCTGACTGGCCACGGCCTGGAGGCCATCCAGGCCCACGAGGACGCCCTGCTCCACCATGCCCTGGAGGGGCTCTCGTCGGTGCCGGGCCTGACCTTCGTCGGCACCGCGGAGAAGCGGGCCGGGGCGATCTCGTTCGTGATCGAGGGGATCCACCCGCACGACATCGGCACCGTGCTCGACTACGAGGGAGTGGCGATCCGCACCGGCCACCACTGCGCGCAGCCGGTGATGGCCCGCTACGGCGTCCCGGCCACCGCCCGGGCCTCGCTCGGGCTGTACAACACCCACCAGGAGATAGAGACGCTGGTCGAGGGACTGCACAAGGTCCGGGAGGTCTTCACGTGAAGCAGGAGCTTCGGGAGCTATACCAGGAGGTGATCCTGGACCACAGCAAGAGGCCCCGCAACGTCGGCGCTCTGGACCAGGCCAACGGGGTCGCCGAGGGGGTGAACCCCCTCTGCGGCGACCAGGCCAAGGTCTACGTCCGGGTCGAGGACGGGGTGGTCAAGGACGTGCGCTTCGAGGGACGCGGCTGCTCGATCTCCACCGCCTCCGCCTCGATGATGACCGAGGCGGTCAAGGGGCGCACCACTGAGGAGGCGGAGGCGTTGTTCGAGCGTTTCCATGCCCTGATCACCGCCGCCCCGGACCAGGCAGCCGCGAACCTGAGCCCCGAGCTCGGGAAGCTGGCCGCCTTCTCCGGTGTGTGCGAGTTCCCGATCCGGGTCAAGTGCGCCTCGCTCCCCTGGCACACGCTGAAGCGGGCCCTGGCCGGCGACGGCGAGGCGGTCTCGACGGAGTAGGCGGAAGAAGCGATGAGAGAAGCCCGGACGCTGTCACGCGAGATCCAGGTTACGGCGATCCCCTACGGCGAGCGGATCCTGCTCCCGGCCGGGGTCACGGTCTTCGTCACCCAGGCCCTCGGCGGGTCGTACACGGCGATGACCGACCGCGGCTACATGGTCCGCGTCGAGAGCCGCGACGCCGACGCGATCGGGGAGTCTCCGTCCGCACCCCCCACCCCAGAGGCGGTGGCCGGCCGGCCGGTGGTGGACCGGTGCTGGGACCAGCTCAAGACCTGCTACGACCCGGAGATCCCGGTGAACATCGTGGACCTGGGCCTGGTCTACTCCTGCGAGGTGACGGGCGAGGAGGGGCAGCACAAGGTCAGCGTGCGCTTCACGCTCACCGCCCCCGGCTGCGGGATGGGTGACTACCTCAAGTACGACATCGAGGAGAAGCTAAATAGCGTGCCCGGGGTGGCGGAGACCGACGTCCAGATCGCCTTCGAGCCGGCCTGGAATCAGAGCATGATGACTGAGGCCGCCCGGCTCCAGCTCGGGTTGATGTGAGCGGGGGATGAAGCTCACCACCCAGGAGGAGTACGGCCTTCGCTGCCTGATCCAGCTCGGGCGCAGCGGCACCAGCCTGACCATCTCCGAGCTGTCCACCCTGGAAGGGCTCTCGTCCCCCAACGTGGCCAAGATCATGAGGCTGCTCAGACGCAGCGGCTTCGTGACCAGCACCCGTGGGCAGGCGGGCGGCTACCTGCTGGCGCGTCCGGTTTCCGAGATCACCGTGGGTGAGGTACTCGACGCCCTGGGCGCCCGGTTCTTCGACCAGAGCTTCTGCGTGCGCCACGCCGGGGCGGAAGCATCGTGCGCCCACCTGGGCGACTGCTCCATCCGCCCGGTGCTCCGGGAGCTGCAGAGCGTGGTCGACCAGGTGCTGGGTCGGCTGACCCTCGGGCAGCTCCTGGGTGGCGAGCGCGACGTGGCCCGGAGGCGGGGTGTGCCGCTGCGGACCCTCGTCTCCGCGGCCTCGTAAAACGAAGTCAACGCCGGCGCCCGCCGGCTTGCGTTGCCGCTATCCACGGTGAACAATTTCAATTCGGGGGCGGAGGAGTCTGAGTACCGGCGCGCCGGGCCGGATCCTGGGGCGTCCCTAGCGGAGAGGCCGATGAGCTCCGTCAACCTGCGCCTGCTCAAGACGGAGCCAGAGGTCGGGGCGTTGCGCTTCGGCCCCTTCGAGCTGGACGTCAAGACCGGCGAGCTGCGAAAGTCGGGGGTCCGGGTCAAGCTCCAGCTTCAGCCCGCCCGTGTGTTGACGCTCCTCGCCTCCCACCCCGGCGTCCTGCTCACCCGAGAGGAGATCCAGACCCAGGTCTGGGACGACGGCACCTACGTCGACTTCGAGCAGTCCCTCAACTTCTGCATCCGACAGATCCGCGCCGCGCTGGGAGACCAGGCCGGGACGCCTCGGTACGTGGAGACGTTGCCCCGGCGGGGCTACCGCTTCGTGGCCCCGGTCGAGGCCGTCCCCGCCAACCCGCTGACCGAGCCCCATCCCGAAGCGCCGCCGTCGGCCGATCCCGGGGCCGGCCCGGCGCCGCCGTCGGTCTCGGTGGAGCCGGCTCGGCGACGGCGGCGGGTAGCGTGGGTGGCAGCGCTGGCCCTGCTGCTGGTGGTCGCCGTCGGCTCGGCAGTGCTGTGGGGGAGGCGGCCGCCGCCGCCACCCGCCTTCGAGCGGCTGACCTTCCGGCGGGGCTCGATCACCTCGGCCCGCTTCGCGCCGGACGGACAGGTGATCTACGGCGCGGCCTGGGAGGGGGGTCCCCCCCGCTTCTACTCGGTGAGGCTCGAGAGCCGCGACTCCAGGAGCCTGGAGGTCGCTTCCGGCTACCTGGTGGGCGTCTCGAGGGAGGGCGAGATCGCCTTCCTCACGGACTCCACCAAGCGCGGGATGGTGTTGGCGCGGGGCCGGCTGGAGGGCGGGCCCTATAAGGAGATCCTGGAGGGCGTCTACTCCGCCGACTGGACCCGAGACGCCACCCAGTTCGCGGTGGCGCGGAGGGGTCCGAAGGGAGCGTCCCAGATCGAGCTCCCGGTGGGCAACGCCGTCGGAGAGGCGATCCACCCCTCCAGCCTCCGCGTCTCCCCCGACGGTGAGCGGGTGGCCTTCCTCGAGCACCCCGTCCCGCGGGACGATCGCGGCTTCGTGGTGGTGATGGATACCTCCGGCGGGCGGATGGAGCTGACCGACACCTTCTCCAGCATCGACGGGCTGGCCTGGGCCCCGGACGGCAAGGAGGTGTGGTTCACGGCGGCGAAGGTGGGCGCCGACTCGGCCCTGCACTCGGTCCGGCTCGACGGACAGGTTCGCACCCTGGTGCCGGCGCTCGGACGGCTGGTGATCCACGACGTCGCCCCGGATGGCCGGGCGCTGGTGGAGCGGGTGGCGCTGCGCCACGAGATGCTGTACGGCACCGCGGGCCTCGCGCGGGAGCGCGACCTCTCGTGGTTCGACGTGACGGTTCCGGTGGACATCTCGGCCGACGGAAAGCAGGTGCTGTTCTTCGAGAGCGGCGAGGGCGGCGGTCCGGAGTACTCGATCTTCCTACGCTCTACGAATGGGTCGTCGCCGGTGCGCCTCGGCCACGGAAGCGCCAAGGACCTCTCGCCGGACGGACGGTGGGTGCTGTCGATCCCGATCGTCGACACCGCCCGCCTCGAGCTCCTGCCGACAGGGGCGGGCGAGGTCCGGACGGTCCGGGACCCGCTGGTCAAGGGCTTCCTGTGGGCCGGGTTCCTGATGGACGGCAAGCGGATCCTCTTCACTGCCGAAGGGAACCACGGCACGCTGCGCAGCTACGTCAAGGCCTTGCCGGACGGCCCCTCCGAGCCCGTCACCCCCGACGGCGTCGGCGCCTGGGCCAACTCGGTCTCTCCCGACGGGGCCCACTTCGTCGCCCCGTGCGGCAAGCAGATCTGTCTCTACTCTCTCGAGGGTGGCGAGCCCCGGCCGATCCCCAACCTGCGCCTGGCTCGTCAGGTGGTGGGCTGGGGCCCGGACGGCCGATGGCTCTACGTGGTGGACGGCCCGATGCTCCCGGTCCGGATCGACCGCCTGGATCTCGCCACCGGAGAGCGGTCTCCGGTCCGGGAGCTGCAGCCCCCCGACCGGGCCGGCGTTCAGTACGTGAGCGGCCTGGCGATCACGCCGGACGGTGTCAGCTACGCGTATAGCTACCCGCGGTCACTCTCCGACCTCTACGTCGTGAGCGGGCTCCGCTAGACCCGGCCCCGCGCTCCACCGTAGCGCTGCCAGCGGCGATAATGTGGGCGAAGGAGGGGACGGGGATGACTCCCATCCAGGTGTCGTACCGCGTGGTGGTCCCGAGCGGCGCGCTCTCGTTCAGGGCGGTGCGCTCCTCCGGGCCGGGTGGCCAGAACGTCAACAAGGTGTCCTCGCGGGTGGAGCTGCGGGTCGACCTCGACGCGATCCAGGGCCTGCCGGAGACCGCCCGCCGCCGCCTCAGATCGCTCGCCTCCGCGAGGCTCGACTCGGAGGGCCTGCTGCTGGTCACCAGCCAGAGGACCCGCGACCAGAGGCGGAACCTGGAGGACGCCCGCGGGAAGGTGCGCCGTCTGATCGAGCGCTCGCTGGTGCCGCCGCGGGTGCGGGTGGCCACCCGTCCCTCGGCCGCCTCCCGCGAACGACGCCTGGCCCAGAAGCGGCAGAAGGCCGAGATCAAGCGCCAGCGCGGCGTGCGGGCGGCCGACGAGGAGTGACCCTGGCCGCGATCAGGGGCGAGTGGTGTTGAGCGCCACGAAGGCGCCGCCGTTGCGCTCGCACAAGAGGCGCATCAGGACCGCGAAGCGGACCCCGGTGTGCTCTTCGGCCCCCGAGACGGTGAAGATGGTCGGGAACCCGATCCCGTGGATGCGGACCCGCCGGCTGCCCTGGGCATCGCGGGTGTTGATGCGGTCGACGGTCTTCACCACCTCGTCGATCGAGTCGCCGGTGAACTCGTCGCCGAGGACGTAGAGGCTGATCTTCTTGTCGGGGGCCGCGAAGGTGCGGATGGCGGCCACGATGCCCTCCACCGGGCTGCTGTTGCTGAATGCGCTCCAGGTGCGGAGGCGATCCAGGATCGCCTGGCGGCGGGCGGGCGTGTCCGGGATCCACTTCCCCGCGTAGCGCGCGAACATGTAGCTGCCCTCGTCGTTCATCACCTGGACGCCCTTGACCTTCGGGTAGATCTGCAGGGTCTGCTCCATCTTCCGGACCAGCAGTGGCCAGGCGAAGCGTGCCATGCTCCCGGAGGTGTCGATGACGAAGACGACGTACTCGCTGTCCACCGGGATGCCGCCCACCGGGGCCTCTGGCGGGCGTGGGGCTTGCGACTCCGCCAGCAGGCGCTTCATCTCCTCGGTCAGCCGCTGCCGGGCGGAGAGCAGCCTCCCCTCCACGACCCCGGCCACCTCGGAGAGCTGGCGGCCCCCGGCATACTCGCCCTCGATCCGGAAGAGGTCTCCCCGCAGGCGGGCGATCTGCTCCCGCTCGCGGGAGAGCTGCTGCTGCCGGCCGACCCTGTCGCGGTCGAGCACCTCGGTCTCGCCGCGGATCTCGAAGAGCTCCTGCTGTAGCCGCGCCACCAGGCCCTCGAGCTCCTGGCGAGCCAGCTCCCGGGCCTGTGGCTCGCCGCCCTTGCTCAGGACCAGCAGCAGGATGATCGCCCCGAAGCCGCAGCAGATGCAGTCCAGGAACGAGAGGCTGAGCCCCTCGAGCGCCTGGCGCCGCCTGCGTCGCCTCACGGCCAGTCCTTCGACGGCGTCATGAACGAGCCGCCGGTGGCGATCGCCAGCTTCCAGAAGGCGGGGGCCGCCATCGGGTCGCCCTCCATCGGGAGCAGGATCACGTTCACCGGCAACCGCAGGGGGAGGCGCTCGAGGGCGCGGTTGTAGAGCCGCAGCCGGTCCTTGGCGGAGACGGTGCGCGCCCGCGGCGGCTCGCTCCCCTGGGTGGGCAGCCCGTCGGTCAGCAGCACCAGGTTGTCGGGCGGCGGGCTCAGGCTGCCGATCGAGGCGAAGGCGTGGTGGAGGCTGGTCCCGCCCTGCGGCACCACTTGGCGCAGGCTGGCAACGGCC
>CAZNNH010000079.1:0-15158 GCA_964574335.1 uncultured Acidobacteriota bacterium
CAGCCCGAGCCGGGAGCCGAACCTGTCACGCACCGTCACGCTCCGTCCCATTCGGGGGACACGATCCGGGTTTCCGGCTCGACGAGAGAAACCCGGTCATGTCCCCTGGGGTCAGCGGCCACATGGCGATGCCGACGATAGTCTATCTGAGCCCGAACTCGCTGGTGCGCAGGGCCCGGATCCGATCTCGAAGCTCGGCGGCCTTTTCGAACTCGAGGGCCTTGGCCGCCTCCCGCATCCGTTTCTCGAGCACCTTCACCTCCTTCTCGAGGTCGTCGACGGTGCGGAAGCGCTCCTCGCCGGGGAGAAGCTCGACATCGAGCTCCGGGACGCCGACGTAGTCGGCCTCGTACACCGACGACAGCAGCTCGCCGATGTTCTTGCGGATGCTCTCGGGGGTGATGTGGTGCTCGGCGTTGTAGCTCTCCTGGATGTGGCGCCTTCGCCGGGTCTCATCGAGGGCCGCCCGCATCGAGTCGGTCTCCCGGTCGGCGTAGAGGATGGCCTTCCCGGCCACGTTGCGGGCCGCCCTGCCAATGGTCTGGATCAGCGAGCCGGACGAGCGCAGGAACCCTTCCTTGTCGGCGTCCAGGATCGCCACCAGCGACACCTCCGGCAGATCCAGCCCCTCCCGCAGCAGGTTGATGCCGACCAGCACGTCGAACTCCCCCTTGCGCAGGTCGCGCAGGATCCGCACCCGCTCCAGGGTCTCGATGTCGGAGTGCAGGTAGCGCACCTGCACCCCCAGGTCGTGGTAGTACTCGGTGAGGTCCTCCGCCATCCGCTTGGTGAGGGTGGTCACCAGGACCCGCTCCCCGGCCTGGGCACGACCGCGGATCTCGGCCAGCAGGTCGTCGACCTGGCCAGCCACCGGCCGCACCTGGACCTCCGGGTCCATCAGACCGGTGGGCCGGATCACCTGCTCGGTCACCGCGCCGTGGGTCTTCTGCAGCTCGTAAGGACCCGGCGTGGCCGAGACGTACAGCACCTGGCCTAGGCGGCCCTCGAACTCCTCGAAGTCGAGGGGTCGGTTGTCGAGCGCCGAGGGGAGCCGGAAGCCGTACTCCACGAGCGTCTTCTTGCGCTGGCGGTCGCCCTGGAACATGCCGCGCACCTGGGGGATGCTCTGGTGGCTCTCGTCGATCACCACCACCACGTCCTTGGGCAGGTAGTCCATCAGGGTGGGCGGAGGCTGGCCGGGCGCCCGGCCGGAGAGGTGCCGCGAGTAGTTCTCGATGCCGTGGCAGTGCCCCACCTCGCGGAGCATCTCGAGGTCGAACATCGTGCGCTGGTAGAGGCGCTGGGCCTCGAGGAGCTGGCCGGCGCTCTCCAGCTCGGCCTTGCGCTCCAGGAGCTCCTGCTCGATCGACGAGACGGCGCGCTCGAGGCTCGGCTGGGGGACCACGTAGTGGCTGGAGGGGTAGATCGCCACCTGGCTGAGCCGTGCCAGCGTCCTCCCGGTCAACGGGTCGAAGGAGGCGATGGTCTCGATCTCGTCGCCGAACAGCTCGATCCGGATCCCGGACTCCTCGTAGGCGGGGACGATCTCGACCACGTCGCCGCGGGCACGGAAGGTCCCGCGCCGCAGGTCGACCTCGTTGCGGTCGTAGCGCGCGGCCACCAGCTTGGAGAGCAGCTCGCGCCGGTCCAGGGTGTCGCCCTGGCGCACGAACACCAGCATTCCGTAGTAGGCCTCGGGCGACCCCAGGCCGTAGATGCATGAGACCGAGGCCACGATCACCACGTCGCGTCGCTCGAACAGGCTGCGGGTGGCCGACAGGCGCATCCGGTCGATCTCGTCGTTGATGGTGGCTTCCTTCTCGATGTAGGTGTCGGACTGCGGGACGTAGGCCTCGGGCTGGTAGTAGTCGTAGTACGAGACGAAGTACTCCACCGCGTTCTCGGGGAAGAAGCTCTTGAACTCCTGGTAGAGCTGGGCGGCCAGCGTCTTGTTGTGGGCCAGCACCAGGGCCGGGCGGTTGACCTGGGCCAGCGCCGAGGCGACGGTGAAGGTCTTGCCGCTGCCGGTGACGCCGAGCAGGACCTGGTGGGGGTCCCCCCGTTCCAGCCCCTCGACCAAGGCCCGGATCGCAGCCGGCTGGTCGCCCCGGGGCTGGTAGTCGCTCTTCAGGCGGAACCGGGTGTCGGCCAGGGCGGGGGCGAGCCTCTGCTCCTCGGGACGGTTTCGGGGCATCCCGCGATCATAGCCCACAGCAAGGGGACCGCCGGCACCCCTTTGCAGATAGAATGGAGCCCTTCCTGAGGAGGGACGATGGAAGGCGAGAAGGCGACGGTCATCGACAGCGCGGCGGAGATCGAGGGCAAGCTGCGCGGCAAGAATGCCCGAATCCTGGGACGCTTCAAGGGCGAGATCGAGCTCCAGGGCAACCTGGTGCTGGGCGAGGGATCGCGGGTGGAGGCCACGGTGATGGCGGAATCGGCCGAGATCGCCGGGGACTTCGACGGCGACCTGGTGGTCAAGCGGCTGGTCCTGCTGGAGAAGGCCCGCATCACCGGCAGCGTCGACGCCCAGGCGCTGGCAGTGCGGGAGGGGGCCGTGATCAACGGCACCGTGACCGCGGGCGAGAAGCGGCAGCCGGCGCCGTCCAAGCCTCAGCCCAAACCCGAGACCAAGGACGAGCCCAAGCCGGCGGCGGCGACACCCGCTCCCCCGCCGGGTGGCTCGGGGACAGTCCCGCCGGGAACGGCAAACGGGTGATCCTTCGGGAGCTCGCCGAACGCCTGGCCTGTCCGCTGGAGGGCGAGGTCGAGGTCGAGATCGAACGGGTCGCCGGGATCGAAGAGGCCGGCCCGGGCGATCTCACGTTCCTGGCCAATCCCCGGTACGCGTCGCGGCTCGCGAAGACCCGCGCCGCAGCGGTGGTGGTGCGGCCCGGCACCGAGGCCCTGGTCCCGCGTCTCGTCTCCCAGCAGCCGTACCTCACCTTCGCCCGGGCCGCCCAGCTTCTCCACCCCGAGATCCCTCCGGCGCCGGGGGTCCACCCGAGCGCCGAGGTCGACGGTAGCGCCGTGCTGGAACCCAACGTACACGTGGGAGCGCTGTGCGTGGTCGGCCCTCGGGTCCGTGTCGGGGCTCGGACCGTGCTGCACCCTCAGGTGACCCTCTACGCGGACGTCGAGCTGGGCGAGGACTGTGTCCTGCATTCGGGCGTGCAGGTGCGCGAGCGCACCCGGATCGGCAGCCGCGTCGTGGTCCAAAACGGCGCCGTGCTCGGCGCCGACGGCTTCGGGTTCGCTCGCGACGAGCAGGGCCGCTACGTGAAGATCCCTCACATCGGCCGCCTGGTGATCGAGGACGACGTGGAGATCGGGGCCCTCTCGGCCATCGACCGCGCCTCCCTGGCCATCACCCGGATCGGCCGCGGCACCAAGCTCGACAACCTGGTCCAGGTGGGCCACTCGGTGGTGATCGGCGAGGACACGGTTCTGGCCGGCCAGGTGGGGATCGCGGGCAGCGCCCGGGTCGGCAGCCGGGTCACGCTGGCGGGGCAGGTGGGGGTGGCCGGCCACCTCTCGATCGGCGACGGGGCCACCGCCAGCGCCCAGACCGGCATCCCGAGCTCGGTGGCGCCGGGCGCCTTCGTGTCGGGCTACCCGGCCATCGAGAACCGGGCCTGGCTCAAGTCCTCGGCGGTGTTCTCCCGGCTGCCGGAGCTGCAGCGCCGGGTGCGAGCCCTCGAGCAGCAGCTCGAGCGGCTCGGCAGCCCCGGACCGACCGACCCGTCGGCCTGAGGCGCGGGTCGCGGCGGGCGCGTCAGCGCGAGGCGGTCTCGGCAGGGGCGCGGAGGTAGTAGCCCTTGCGGTGACGGACGTTCAGCCCTGGGCGATCCACCTGCACCTCGAGCTTGTGGAACCGGCCGTCCGGCTCCCGGTCCTCGGGCACGATGCCGATCACGTACTGGGCCCGGAGCTCCGCCAGGATCTCGTCGTAGGCGTCGCCGAGCTTGCTGTAGACACGGGGGTTGAAGACCCGGCCGCCGCTGAGCTCGGCGAGCTGGTTCAGGAAGGCCAGCGACCGCAACGCCCGTGAGCTGCTCAGCTTGAAGCTCTGGAACGCGATCGGGTAGATGGTGACCGAGCTGGAGCGGACCAGGTACAGCAGCTCGGAGGGGCTGACCTCGCTCATCGAGTCCTCGCCGTCGCTGAACAGCACCAGCACCTTGCGCCCGCGGGAGTCCTGGACCCGGGAGAGGTAGACGGTGATCGCGTCGTAGAGGGCGGTGTTGCCGCCCCCCTCCTGGGCCAGGATCCTGGCGAACAGCCCTTGCTGGTTCTCGGAGTCGTAGCGCGAGATACGGATGTCCTCGTCGAAGAAGATGGCGGTCAGGTTCCGGGCGCGTGGGATCGCGTCCAGGAACCGCACCGCCGCCTGGCGGGTGAGCTGCAGCACCTCGATCATGCTGTCGCTGGTGTCGAACAGGATCCCCAGGTCGAGGGCCATCGTCTCGTCCTCGCCGGGATCGTGGGCGCGGCCGAAGAGCTCGATCTGCTGCGGGCGCCTGCCCTCCAGAACCGTGAAGTCGCCGCGCTGCAGGTCGGTCACCAGCTTCCCGTTCGAGTCGCGCACGGTGACGGTGATGTTGACGACATCGACGTCGACCGAGAAGGTCGGCGGCACCGGGGTGGGCACGGGACGCGGCTCGGCCGCCGGCCCGGCCACGGCGGCCTGGGCACCCAAGAAGATCAGGACCGGCAGTAGTAGGCGGTGCGCCACGCTTGGCTCTCGGGGGCGCTTGGCCCCGCTCGATTCTACTGCAACACCGAGACCACTCGAACCGCCAGGTCGACCTTGTTGAAGGGGGGCATCACGTAGGCACCCTGCACCAGGTCCTTGGCCGCCAGCAGCGCCTCCTGAGCGATCCGGACCCCCTCGAGCTGGGCGGCCTCGCCGGAGCCGGCCTTGCGCATCCGCTCGCGAATCTCGTCCGGAATGCTCATCCCCGGCACCTCGTTGTGGAGGAACTCGGCGTTCCGGTGCGAGAACAGCGGCAGGATGCCGATCAGGATCGGGATCCGGATGTGCCGGATCAGCGAGAGGAAGCTTTCCAGAGTACGCGGGTCGTACACCGGCTGGGTCATCACGTACTCGGCGCCGGCCTCCACCTTCTCCTCCAGCCGGCGCACCTCCCGCTCGAGGTCCTGCTTGGAGGGGTCGGCCCCGCAGCCGACGTGGAGGGCCAGCGCCGGCCCGATCAGGTTGCCGGCCAGGTCGCAGCCGTGCTTGAGGTGATCCAGGATCCGGATCAGCCCGATCGAGTCGACGTCGTAGACGGCGGTCGCGTCGGGGTAGTCGCCGAGCTTGGGCGGGTCCCCGGTGATGGCCAGGATGTTCCGAAGGCCCAGCGCGTACGCGCCCAGGATGTCCGATTGGATCCCGAGCAGGTTCCGGTCGCGGCAGGTGTAGTGGAGGATGGTGTCGATGCCGACCTCGTGCTGCATCATCACGCACAGCGCCTGGGCGCTCAAGCGGGCCGAGGCGCGCGGCCCGTCGGCCACGTTGATGGCGTCGATCTCGTTCTCCCGGCAGTACTGGGCCCGCTCGATGACGCCGGTGGCGTCGGCGCCGCGAGGAGGGTCCAGCTCCACGGAGACCACGAACTTCTTGCCCAGGCGCCGCGCCAGCGGGCTCTTCTCCTCCCGGGGGACCGGCGGCGGGGCCTCCTTGGCGCGGACCGGCGCTGCCCGGTGCACCGAACGCTGGACCGGCTGCACCATGCGCACCGAGCGCACCAGGTTCTTGATGTGGGCCGGGGTGGTGCCGCAGCATCCCCCCACCAGGCTGGCGCCTGCCGCGATGAAGCGCCGGGCGTACTCGGCCATGTACTCGGGCGTGCAGAGGTAGACGTAGCGGCCCTCCACCATCGCCGGGGCGCCGGCATTCGGCATCGCCATCAGCCGGACGCGGCTGGCCACGGCGGCCATCCGCTCGATGGTGGCCAGCATCTGCTGGGGGCCCTGGCTGCAGTTGGCACCGATCACGCTGGCGCCGCTTTGCTCCAGCTCCCGCACCACGTCCTCGGGTGCATCGCCGTAGATGGTGGTCCCCTCGTCGTTGAACGTCGTCGACACGATCACCGGGAGGTCAGAGAGGCCCCGCACCGCCGTGAGCGCGACCTTGGCCTCGGCCAGAGACGGCATGGTCTCGATCAGGAAGGCGTCGACCCCGCCCTCCAGCAGCCCCTGGGCCTGCTCGCGGAAGGCCTCGAAGGCCTCTCCTTTCCGGACCCCGCCGATCGGCTCGATCGGCTTGCCGACGGGTCCGATCGAGCCGGCCACGAAGGCCCGGTCGCCGGCCGCCTGGCGGGCGAGCTCCACCCCCTTCTGGTTGATCAGGCGCACCCGGCCCTCGAGGCCGTGGGGCGCGAGCTTGAAGCGGTGGGCGCCGAAGGTGTTGCTCTCGATCAGCTCGGCGCCGGCCTCCACGTACTCCTCGTGGATGGTGCGGACCATGGCCGGGTTCGACAGGTTGAGCTCGTCGAAGCAGCGGTTCACGAAGACGCCGCGCGCGTAGAGCATGGTGCCCATCGCGCCGTCGCCCACCAGGATTCCCTCGGCGAGCCGCTCGAGGAAGGTCTTCCCCTTCACCTTGTTCCCTTGGTTGCTCACGATGGAGCCAGTCTAGCCTCGGGGCTCCGAGCCCGGCAACTCCTGGTCCGGCGTATGACACAGCCGCCCCGAGGCGCCGCCCTCGCGCAGCACGGGCGGCGGTGCGCACTCGAGGTCGAGAGCCTGGCCGCTGCTGGGATGCGGAAGGCGGAGCTTGTGAGCGTGAAGCCGGTAGCCACCCTCGCCGGGGAGCGCCGCCGAGCGCAGCCCTCCGCCCGGAGCGAAGAGGGGGTCGCCGAGCAGGGGGTGACCGACCGCAGCCAGGTGGGCTCGGATCTGGTGGGGACGCCCGGTGACGATCTCCACCTCGGCGAGGCACGACCCGTCCCTGTGCTCCAGGACGCGGACCTTGCTGAGCGCCGAACGGCCGCTATCGCACGCGGCGTGCACCGTGCCCAGCATCGGGTGCGGCACCGGGCCGATCGGCACGTCGACCTGGAACTGGTCATGGGGCGGCAGGCCGTCCAGCAGCGCGCGATAGACCTTGCGCACCTTCCTCTCTTGAAAGCAGCAGGCCACGTGCGAGCGGGCCAGCGGCGAGAGGCAGGCGATCACCAGCCCCGAGGTCCCGCGGCCCAGCCGGTGGGCCAGGGTGGCCTCGGGGTATCGGTCACGGACCTGGTGCAGCAGCGTGCTCTCGAGAAAGCCACCGCCGGGCAGGGTCGGCAGGCCGCGGGGCTTGGCCACGGCCAGAAGCTCGGCGTCCCGGTACAGCACGGCGAAGCCGAGCGGCACATCGGCCTCCACCCAGGGGGGGCGCCGCCACACCAGGAGCTGACCCGCGACCAGGCGCTCGTCGGCCCGGGCCGGCCGCCCCTGAAGCTCCACCTGACCGTCCTGGATCCGCTGCCGCCACTGTTCGAGGCTCGAGTGACGACGGCGCTCGGCCAGGTAGGCGAGCAGCTCCTGCCCCTCGGCTGCGGGGGGCAGCCGCTCCTGGTAGGCAAAGCCGCGGTTGGCGCGTCCCGCCACGCGCTCGCCGGAAGGTGCGTCGAGCCGATCAGTCGTGGCCGTGCAGCTCGAGCCCGAGCCCCCAGCTCGCCGCCAGGTCGCGCAGATCGTTGAGGATCACGGAGGCGGTGAGCTCGATGCCGGCCCCCGGACCGGAGATCACCAGCGGCTCGTGGCGGTAGCGGCGGGTGGTGAACGCCACCAGGTTCCGCGTCCCCTGCAAGGCCCCGATCGGGTCCGAGACCGGCGCCGCTCGGAGGCCCGCCTTCACGCCGTCGCGAGTGGCCTCCACCACGTAGCGCAGGGCGCGCCCCTGTGAGGCCGCCCGCTCCGCGCGAGCACGCCACTCGGCATCGACGACCGGAAGCCGCTCGAGGAAAGCTTCGAGCGGCAGCGCCCGCAGCGCCCGCGGAACCAGGTTCTCGGCGGTCGGAACCGGGCCGCGATAGCCCAGCAGCCGGGCCAGGATCAGCCCCTTGCGGGCGGCATCGCGACCGGACAGGTCCTCCCTCGGGTCGGGCTCGGTGTAGCCGAGGCGCTTCGCCTCGCGAACCGCCTCGGAGAAGGGCCGGCCCTCGCCCACCGCCGAGAGCAGATAGCCGAGGGTGCCGCTCATGCAGCCTTCGGCCCGCAGGACCCGGTCACCGCTCTCCACCAGCTTGCGGTAGGTGTCCAGGATCGGCAGGCCAGCGCCCACCGTCGCCTCGAACCGGATCCGCCGGCCGGAGCTTTTCGCCGCCGTGAAGAGCCTCCGGTAGCTCGAGGCGGAGCCGGAGAGCGGGATCTTGTTCGCCAGCACCAGATCGAAGCCCTGCCCCAGCGCAGCCTCGACCACGTCGCCGGTCTGGTGGGCCGTCACGTCGACCAGGATCGGCCGCGAGACCGCGTGCGAGGCGATGTACGAGAGCGCCTCCAGCGCCCCACCCCCCGATCCCTGCTGGCGCGCCAGCGCCACGCCCCGGCGCTTGCCGGCCACCAGCGCCAGCAGACGCCGCGCGGACAGGCCGTTCGGGTCGAACACGAAACCCGACCGGTCGATGACGCCGATGGCCCGCAGGCTGGAGGCGGTACCGTGGGCGGCGATGTGCTCGGCCAGAGCCTGGCCGACGTTGCCGAAGCCCATCAGCACCACGTCGGTCCCGCCCCAGGGCGTCACCCGGCCGCCGCCGATCTTGGAGAGCTGGAACGCGGCGTGGACGCGGCGCTCCGCTTCCGGGACGTCGTCCGCCTCCACCACGAACGAGATGTTGCGCTCGGACGAGCCCTGGGCGATCGCCACCACGTTGACGCCGCCCGCCGCCAGCGCCGAGAAGAGCCGCGCCGCGATGCCGCGGGTGCCCACCATGCCGTTGCCCACCACCGCCACCACGGCCACCCCGCTGCGCCGGCCGATGTCGTCGATCAGGCCGCGGGACAGCTCCTCCCTGAAGGCAGCGCGTAGCGCGGCGCGAGCCGCATGGGCGTCGGACTCGGGCAAGGTGAAGCCGATCGAGCTCTCGGAAGAGGCCTGGAAGATGGTCGAGACCGACAGGCCCGCGGCCTGCACCGCGGCGAAAGTCCGGGCGGCGATGCCCGGGACGCCCATCATCCCCTTGCCAGCCACGGTGACCAGCGCCTGGCCCTTGACGGTGGCGATCGCCTTGACCGGATGGCCCGGATCCGAGGGACGGCTGGACACCTCGGTGCCGGGGCGGTCCGGATGCAGGAAGGAGCGAACGTGGACCACGATCCGCGTCCCCTCGAGCGGGATCAGGGCGCGGGGATGGAGCACCTTGGCCCCGAAGTAGGCCACCTCGGCCGCCTCCCGCTGGTGCAGCTCTGGGATCAGACGCGCATCTTCGACGCTGCGGGGATCGGCGGTCAGGATCCCGGGGACGTCCTTCCACAGCACCACCCGGGACGCCCCGATCACGCGGGCGACGAGGGTCGCGGTGAGATCGGTCCCTCCACGGCCCAGGGTCCGGAGGACGCCGTCGGGTCCCGCCCCTTGGAACCCCGCGACCACGGGGGTGACGCGGCGGGCGAGCTTTCCCTTCAGCCAGGGGCCGGCCCGCCGCCGCGACAGCTCCAGGTCGGGGGTGGCGTCGCCGAAACGGGCGTCGGTAGCGATCAGGGCCAGCGGGTCCTCCGTCGCCGCTTTCCGGCCGGAGCGGGAGAGCGCCGCCGCCATCAACGAGGCGGCCAGCCGCTCGCCGCGGGCCACCATCGCGTCGCTGACCCGTGGCGACAGCTCTCCCAGGGCGGCCACGGCCCGGGTCAGCTCGCGGTACTCGCGGGCCGAGTGGTCCATCTCGGCCAGGATCCGGCTCCGCTCCCGGCCCGCCGGCACCAGCTCGTGCACCAGCCGACGGTGGCGGCGCAAGAACACGGCTGCGGCGCGGCTACCGGCCGCCGCGTCTCCGGTCGCGGAGCTCCTCGCCCCGTCCAGCAGCAGGTCGGTCACCTTGTAGAGCGCCGACACCACCACCACCAATGGGCCGCCGTGCTCCCCGATCAGGCGGACCGCCCGGCGGAAGCCTCCGGCGTCGGCCAACGAGGCACCGCCGAACTTCCAGACCTCGACCACCCTCTTCCGCTTCACGTTGCTCACCGTCCTCCCCCGCCTACCTTTCCTGGCGCCGACCGCCCGGCGCGGGCGTGCGGCCCCACAGCCTAGCCGAGCGGCGCCCGAGACGCCAATGCCGGTATCGGCGGGTCAGGACCGGGGGATGAAGCTCGCGAAGCTGAGCCGGACCTCGCCCTCGGCACCATGGAGCGAGACCCGCAGGATACGCGCGGAAGAGACGTCGCGGCAGAGCTGGTACAGCTCCTGGAGGCCCTTGACCTCGACCTCCGAATCGACGTCGTGACGACCCTGCTTCTCGGTCAGGACCACGATCGCCACCGTCTTGGCCATGAGAACCCCGCATCGGCGCCCGCCGAGCGCCGGGTGACGGCAGGACTGTATCACCGGCGTCGAGCCGACGTCCGGGTTCGGCGTGCGCGCCGACGCTCGTCCCTACCGCAGTCCCAGCAGGCTCGGCTCCTGCTTGAGGGCGCCGGCCCGGGCCTGGTCCTCGAGCAGCCGCCGGACCGCCCCGTACTCGCCCGGCGGGACCTCCAGCCGATGGGCCGCCGAGAGCCGGCCGCGCGCCACCAGGATCAGCGTGATCCCGGGCCGCTCACGAAAGGCCATCCGGGCCACTCGGCCATAGCCCATGTACCCGGTCTCGGTCCAGATCCCGCTGCGATAGAGTCCCCGCGGCACTCGGCTGGCCAGCGGCGCCACCACCATGAAGTAGAGGGCGGTGATCGCCTGGGCGTAGACGTGGAACAAGGGGCGCTGCCGCATCGCCGCGACCACCGCCAGCACGGCCGCCAACAGGCCGAGGGCCGAAAGCCAGCGCAGGTACGGCTGCGGGCGGGGCGGCCAGGTGAGCACGGCCTCGGGCTGCAACGTGTGAGCCAGCCAGAGCTGGAAGCCGCCCCGCACCACGAGAACCGAGAAGTAGACGCTCACGCCCGCGAGGCCGAGGGCCAGCATCAGCTCGTTGTGGGCGTTCGTCAGGACACCTCCCCGGGTCGTGCTCGAAGGCTATGACACCGACCTGGGGCCGCGCGTTCCATCGGTGGCGCCGGATCAGAGCTCGACCCGGCCGTCTTCCACCTCGACCACCGGTTGCGGTCGGCGTTCGGCCTCCGCGGTGGCGCCGACCACCGGCTCGACGAAGAGCGCGTAGGCGTCGCGGTAGCCCCGCTCGAGCAGGTCCTCGACGGTCTCCACCACGTCCGTGGCCGGGTCCCGGGCCCCGGACAGCTCGAGGGGGCCGAGGCCGCGGCGCTCCGGCCGGATCACATAGACCGGCACCGGCCGGTGGCGATGCCCCGTGGCCGGGTCTTGCCAGGTCGGGGTCTCCCCTCCGGCCTCGTCCAGCAGCGTCTCGAAGATGCGGTTGAGACGCTCGGTGGTGCGCAGGTCGGCTTCCACCGCCTGCCGCTCGAGGGCGGCCGCCAGGCCGTCCATGAGCGCCGGCAGGCCGCGGCGCCGGGAGGCCGTGCCAGGGTGCTCGGGGACCGCGGTGGCCACCACGATCTGCTCGGCGCCGGCAGCCAGCGCCTCGGAGATGCCACAGCCGACCAGCACCGTGGCGTCCGCCAGCCGGCGGGTCTGGCCGGCGTGGATCCCGCGGCGCGGGAACACAACCCGCCGCACCGGCGCCACACCTGGCGGCCGCAGCCCGGTGACCAACGCGTCGAAGAGCAGGGCGTCGTAGCCGGGCGCGCGCAGGTCCACCGCGCTCGTCAGCCCCTCCACCTGCGAGCGCGGGCCCCGCCCGTGGGCGGTAGCGAAAGCCTTGCGGTGCTCGTCGGTGAGCAGCACGAAGGGGAGCACCGTCCCCGAGTCCAGGTCGGCGGCGCGCAAGATCAGCTCGCGGAAGCCGGGTTGGCCCAGGTTGTCGCTGAGCAGGGCCACGTAGCGGCGGCTCAGCTCGGCCTCGCTCGACGGCTTGCCCGGGAGGACGGTCCCTCGCGACACCTCCGCCAGGAAGGCGGCCAGACGAGACGAGGCGGGCTCGGCGTCGAGGAGGCTCTCGAGCAGCTCGCCCATACGTCGCCTCTCGAAGAGGAGCGCTCGCAAGACCAGCGCCAGGGAGAACAGCGCCAGCAGGAACCCGGGTATGGCCAGGGACAGGACGTAGGGAATCTTGAGGACGGAAGGCGAGGCCCAGAGCGCAGCCTGGAGCCGGCTGGCGAGCTCGGGCCGGATCGCGTCGATGACCAGCAGCAGCGGAAAGAAGAGCCCGCCGAGCAGGGCCAGCAAGAGAGGCATCAGGAACATGGCGATCTGGCAGGCGAGCAGGACCACCGCCACGCGGACGGGGGGACGCAGGCGATAGAAGGACCCCCAGGACACGCCCTCCCAGAAGCCCCCCTTGCCGTGGAGCTTGGCCCCGCCGGCCACGGCGGCGAAGGTGGCCGCCACCGCGCCTGCGCCGGATCCGACGACGAGGTCGACCTTGACGCCGCTCTCGTCCAGAGCGCGCACGACCCCGGCGTGGTAGGCGCCCGAGGTTCCGACGCCCGAGAGCAACAGCGCGGTCCGCCGCTTCGGCGAGTAGTCCCTCATGGGTCTCCTGCTTGGCGCCCTAAGGTACACCATCGCGGCGGTGCCGTTCAGCCGCTCGCGGCCTGAAGCAACCGGCGGACCCGGCCAGCGAGGCGTGCAGGCGGCGCCCCCGCAACCGGGACCAGCCATCCCCGCCGGCGCGGTCCGTGGAGCCACGCCGAGATCCAGCGCCAGTCGTCGCGCGGCTCCTGACCTGGCTCCCAGGGGAGCCTCGCCAGGGCGGCTTCCAGGCCCTCCGGATCGGCCCGGGCCGCCCGCTCGTCGAGCACGGCTCCCGCGCGCACCGGGAAAAGCTCGAGGCTAGCGCGCGCGGCCTCGACCACCACTCCGTTCCCGGCGGCGTCGGCGACGAAGGGGGGCAGCCAACTCCGAAGCTCGGCGGGACGCAGATCGGGATCCAGAAGCCACCGCCCCACCTCGGCGGCGCGGGCGTGGTACTCGGCCTCGCCCAGCCGGAGGAGGCAGGGCGCGGCACAGGTGCGGACCTGGGCGTGAACGCAGCCGAGGCCCAAGGGCAGGGCCGGGTCCGGCTCGAAGACATCGTCGCAGGGACGCAGCCCGGCATGGCGGCTCAGGGCGTCACGGGCACGGACGGCGGCGGCGTGGTCGCGGAAGGGGCCGAACTGGCCTGGCGTGGCTGGAAAAGCGGCGGCCGTCACCGTCAGGCGCGGGAACCGGACGTCCAGGTCCAGACGAAGGTAGGCCGGCGTCTTCAGGTCGCGACGCGCCGAAAGGGGGACGTGGGCGGCCATCAGCCGCTCGTAGCAGAGCCGTTGGTGGAAGCCGGTGGTGGTGGTGACGAACCGCACCGCACGCGCCACAGGACGCAGGTCGATCGGCGGCCGCCGGCCGGGTCGTGGCCGACCACCCCCGAGCTTGTGCGACACCCACAGCCGCACGTTGGCGGCCTGGCCGATGAGCAGGCTCTCCCCCTGGCCTCCCAGGAGCTGGGCCACGCCGCGACGCGGGGGGAGCTGGGGGAGCAGCCCGTCGATGTCCTGCTCGAAGCGGAGCGTCGAGAGCTGGGGCGCCGGCACGCTCAGGGCTCGGCGGCGGAGCCCTGGTCGTGGATGGTGACGAGGCGGGTGATGGTGAGCTCGCGGGTCCCGGCCGGCGTCGTCACCTTGACCTCGTCTCCCTCCTCGTGGCCCAGCAGACAACGGCCGATGGGCGAGGACGGTGAGATCCGCCCGTGGGCGGGGTCGGCCTCTTCGGACGTCACGATCTCGTACACCACGTCTTCGCCGCTTCCGTCGTCCCTAAGGTGGATGGTGGAGCCGAGCCCCACCTTGTCCCGGGGGATGCGGTCGAGGTTGACCATGGACAGGGCGGCGAGCTGGCGGTGGAGCTGGCCGAGCCGGGCCTGGAGAAAGGACTGGCGCTCCTTGGCCGCCTTGTACTCGGCGTTCTCCCGCAGGTCACCGTGCTCACGGGCGCGAAGGATCTCCTTGGGCAGCTCCACCCGCAGCTCGTGGTCGAGCGTCTTGATCTGCGCCTCGAGTCGCTTCTTGATCTGGTTCATGGCGCTTGGATCCGCCGATGATACCATCACGGCCACCCCACGCGAGGTGAGCGAGACGGAGGTCATCCGCAGCCGCAAGAACCCGCTGGTCCGGCACCTGCGCGCCCTCAAGGAACGCGGCGAGCGGGGAGAAGACGCGCTCTCTCTGCTCGAGGGATCGAGGCTGCTCGAGGAAGCCCTGCTCTCGGGCGTCCAGGTGGTCGAGGTCGCGATCACGGCGCGGGCCTTCGGCAGCACCCGAGGACGCCGGCTGCTGCGGGAGCTCGAGGCGGCCGGCACGCCCATCCGGCTGCTGCACGAGGACGTGCTCGACTCGCTCTCGGAGGCCGAGACCAGCCAGGGGGTGCTGGCGCTGGCGCGGCGGCCTCGGTTCGCCGAGGATCAGCTCTTCGCCGGCGTGCCGCTGCTGATGGTGGCGATCGGCGTGCAGAACCCGGGCAACCTGGGAGGCCTGATGCGCACCGCCGAGGCTGCCGGCGTCTCGGGCGCCTACCTGACCCACGGCTGCGCCGACCCGTTCTCGTGGAAGGCGTTGCGAGGGTCGATGGGGAGCGCCTTCCGCCTCCCGCACGTGGCGGGGCTCTCGCCGGCGCAGGCGATGCGGCGGCTGAAGGCGCACGGCGTCAGGACCGCGGCGGCGATGCCGGCCGCGCCCACCTCGTACGACGAGGCCGACCTCCGTGGACCGATCGCCTTCCTCCTCGGCAGCGAGACGGCGGGCGTCCCCGAATCGTTGGCGCGGCGCGCCGACCTGTGCCTGAGCATCCCTCTCGCCGGACGGGTGGAGAGCCTGAACGTCGGCGTGGCCGCCGGCCTGTTGCTGTTCGAGGCCGCCCGCCAGCGGCGCAGGCGGCCCCTCCCGTAGACGGCGACGCAAGCGACCGTCCCCAGGGACATGACCGGATTCCCTCCGCTTTCGGGGACATGACCGGATTTCTCCGTCTGGCCATG
>CAZNNH010000079.1:15258-20765 GCA_964574335.1 uncultured Acidobacteriota bacterium
TCGGCGGGCGCCAGCGGCTCCACCTCGAAGCGGAGCGCCTGGCCGTCGAAGCCGATGGTGACGTTGCCACCGTTCTGCAGGCGGCCGAAGAGGAGCTCGTCGGTCAGGGGGTTGCGGATCTCGGACTGGATCACGCGCGCCAGCGGACGGGCGCCGAAGGCGGGGTCGTAGCCCTTCTGGGCCAGGTAGGTGCGCGCCTCCGGCTCCAGGGTGAAGGCCACCCGTCGCTCGCGGAGCTGCGCCTCCAGCTCCAGGATCAGCTTCTCGACGATGGTCTCCATCGCCTCGGGGGTGAGCGACTTGAAGGTGACGATGGCGTCGAGGCGGTTGCGGAACTCCGGACTGAACACCTTCTCGATCGCCGAGCGCCCGCGGGTCTCGGTGTCGTGGGTACGGTCCCGGCCCAGGCCGATGGGGGCGACGCTCATCTCCTTGGAGCCGGCGTTCGACGTCATGATCAGGACCACCTGACGGAAGTCGGCCTTGCGCCCGGTGTTGTCGGTCAAGGTGGCGTGGTCCATCACCTGCAAGAGCACGTTGAACACGTCCGGATGGGCCTTCTCGATCTCGTCGAGCAGCACCACGCTGTACGGGTGGGCCCGCACCGCATCCACCAGCAACCCCCCCTGCTCGAAGCCCACGTACCCCGGCGGCGCGCCGATCAGCCGGGCCACCGCGTGCTTCTCCATGTACTCGCTCATGTCGAAGCGTGTGAACTCGTTGCCCAGGTGGCGGGCGAGCTGCTTGGCGAGCTCGGTCTTGCCCACCCCGGTGGGGCCGGTGAAGAGGAAGCAGCCGGCCGGACGCTCCGGCATGCCGAGCCCGGCGCGGGCGCGCTTGATCGCCTGGCTGACGTTGCGCACCGCCTCCTCCTGGGCGAACACCACCCGCTGCAGCGACTCCTCCAGCGTGCGCAGCCGTTCGGCGTCGGAGGCGGTGGCCTGCTTCTCCGGGATCCGCGCCATCCGGGCGATGACCCGCTCGATGTCCACCACGTCCACCACCCGTTCCCCGCTCTCGGGCGGCTCCACCCGCAGCCGCGCCCCGGCTTCGTCCAGGACGTCGATGGCGCTGTCCGGCAGCCGATAGTCGCGCAGGTGGCGGCCGGCCAGCCGGGTCGCCGCCTCGAGCGCCGCCGGGGTGTAGCTGACGGCGTGGTGCTCCTCGTAGCGGGAGCGCAGGCCTTCCAGGATCTTCGTCGACTCCTCGAGGGCCGGCTCCTCCACCACGATCTTCTGGATCCTCCGGTAGAGGGCGCGGTCCTTCTCGACCTGCTTGAACTCCTCGAAGGTGGTGGCGCCGACCAGCCGGACCTCGCCTTCCGCCAGGATCGGCTTGATCAGGTTGGCCAGGTCGAGGGTGCCGCCGGTGGTGGCCCCGGCCCCGACCATGGTGTGCATCTCGTCCACGAACAGGATCGGCTTGGGGCGCTTCTTGAGGGCGGCGATCACCGCCTTGAAGCGCTCCTCGAAGTCGCCCCGATAGCGCGTCCCCGCCAGCAGCGCCCCGGCGTCGAGGGCGAACACCTCCGCCCCCTTCAGGACCTCGGGCACGTCGTCCTCGAGCAGCCGCTGGGCCAGCCCTTCCACCAGGGCGGTCTTGCCGACACCCGGGTCGCCGACGAAGACCGGGTTGTTCTTGCGCCTCCGGCACAGCACCTCGAGGGTCCGCTGCAGCTCGGCGGCGCGGCCGATCAGCGGGTCCAGGCGCCCGGCCCGCGCCCGCTCGGTGAGGTTCAGCGCATAGGCGCCCAGCGGCTCGCGCGCGGCGGCGGGTCCCTCCTCGCCGGCGCCGGCCGGTGCGGCCTCCTCCGGCTCGTGCGGCGCGGGCGCCTTGCTGATGCCGTGGGAGATGAAGTTGAGCACGTCCAGCCGGGTCACGCCCTGGCCGGCCAGCAGGCCGGCCGCATGCGAGCGCGGCTGCTGCATCAGCGCCGCCAGCATGTCGCCGAGGTCGGCCTCGGACCGCCCGGCGCCCTGCACGTGAAGGACCGCGGTCTGCAGGACGCGCCGGAACGCCAGGGTCTGGACCGGCGTCCCCTGGGTCCCTTCGGGCAGCCGCTCCATCGCCTCGTCGAGAAAGGACTCCAGCTCCTGGCGGAGCTGCTCGACGTCGGCGCCGGCGCCGGCCAGCAGCCGCTCGCCACCAGGGTCGTGGCACATCGCGTAGAGGAGGTGCTCGAGGGTCAGGTGGGTGTGGCGCCGGGCCAGCGCTTCGCGCGAGGCCAGCACCAGGATCCGCTCGAGGGCGGCGCTGAACACGGTCGCTACTCCTCCTCCAGGGTGGCGCGCAGCGGGAACCCTTCGGCCCGCGCCAGCTCGTGGACGATCACCACCTTGGTCTCGGCCACCTCGTAGCTGTAGCAGCCGCACAGCCCGCGCCCCTGGGTGTGGACCTGCATCATGATCCGGTAGGCCTCGGCCGGACGCTTGACGAAGACGGTCTCGAGGACGCGGACCACGAACTCCATCGTGGTGTAATCGTCGTTGTGCAGGACCACCCGGTACTGCGGGGGACGTTTGGTCTTCTCCCGGGTCTTCTCGAGGACCTGGCCGTCCGTCCGCTGCTCGCCCGCCATGGCTCCAATGTACGGGAAACCGGGGTGGTTTGCCCACCCCGAACACCGGCCGCCACCCGGAGCGATGCCGGGGGCCACCACCCCACCCGGGATGAAGCGGCGGGGCGGCCCTGAACCTCCCGTTACCAACGGTATCAGGGCGCCCTGGGGCCAGACCGGCATCCGGTCTGCCACCCGACCGCCAATACGCTGATAGGATTCCGCTTACGTCAAGACCACGGGCCTCGGTACAGCTCTTGCTGAGCTGTTGGAGCAGTGAGGCCGGCGGCCTGAGCCCGGTGTGGCGGACCCGTGGCCGGTCTGGAGAACAGGAGGCGACCCAAGTCATGTGTGAGACGAGGCCCTACACAAGCAAACCGGGCTCCGAGGCAGGCTTCGCCCTGATCCTGGCCCTGTTGTCCCTGGTGCTCCTGACGTTCTTGGGCCTGACGCTGGCCTCCACGACGTCCACGGAGCTGCAGATCTCCACCAACTACCGCTACGCCCAGCAGGCCCTGTACAACGCCGACGCTGGGATCGAGCTGGGCAAGCGCTATCTCCGCCTGACCGACTGGCGGGCCATCCTGCCCCCGCCTCGGCAGGCCACGGCCACCGACATGGCCGAGCCGCCGGACGCCCCGATCTCTCGGCCCGGCCCGGAGGGCGAGGCCAGTCGCAACTTCGAGCTGTGCTCCGATCCGGTCGGCGACCCGGCGAGCTGCTGCGACACCATGGGCAGGATCGGGTACGGGGTGGTCCTGGACGACCCCAACGAGATGTTCCCGTTCCAGAACTCCTCGAGCTTCCTGGGCGAGACCCTGAACGGGACCTTCACCATCTGGGTGCGACGGCCGCTGCGCGCCAGCACCGACGATCCGGCCGTCCCCTGGATCGACAACGAGGACGACAGCTCGCTGGTCCTCACCGCGGAAGGCACGGCGCCGTTCCAGCAGGGCTCGGCGACGGACCAGTTCGCGATCGTCAACCGGGCGGTCCGCTACCTCGAGGTGGAGCTGAAGCGGGTGGACCCCAACGACTGCTCCTACGAGAACCGCAAGGACCAGGTCGGCCAGGGACCCCAGGGCGCGAACTTCGACAACTGCGACCCGATCGGCGACCGGCTGAGCCTGCTGGGCGACGACCAGGGCGGGGAGTAGGGAGCGGCCATGGAGGACACGAGCGTGGCGCGCGAAGGCGGGGTACAGGAAGGGAAAGCCATGAGAACCAACCGGCGGTCGCTCTGGACTCGAGTGCTCCTGGCGGGACTGGGCTGCGGGGTGGTGCTGCTGACAAGCGGCGACCACACCGCCCAGACCGCCATCATCGGCGGCATCGACCCGATCGAGATCCTGAAGGTGCAGATCAGGAACAACGTGCTGTTCGTGTTCGACACCTCGGCGTCGATGTTCTGGGCTCCGGACGACGCCGGAATCTCCATAGGCGCCGACGACCCGATGAGCCGCATGTACCAGGCCAAGCAGGCGGTCAAGGCCGTGGTCGAGGCCAACCGCACCCGGCTGACCATGGGAATCGCGACCTACAACGTCCCACCGCAGGACGCCACGCTCAACGCGAGATTCGGCGGCTGGACCTCCAACACCTCCACCCGCAACGGCCCGATGGTCTACGTCTCCGACGATACCCAGGCCGCCCAGTTCTACCCGAGCTTCTTCAACAACGCCAGCGACACCTACTCCACCTACCAGAGCAACCCCTTCCGCAGCTTCGAGAACACCAGCGGCTTCTCCTCCCCGTACACCGACCCCACGACTGGCCAGGTCCGCTACTACATCAACTCCAAGCTCTACCGGAACAACGTTCGGTACGTCTGGAACATGGGCAGCAAGGCCCTGGTGGCGACTCAGGTCATCAACTGCTCCGCCGACGACCCGACGCCGCCGGCCGACGGGTTCCTCGGGTACTCCGTGTCCGACCCCCACATGCTGTGCTTCCAGATGCAGGCCGGCAGCGGCGGTCCCATCGCGACGTTCTACTTCACCTCGCTCATGTTCAACGGCAACTCCAACTGCGGCGGCGCCGCCCAGATCACCAACGTGGCGCCGTGTGACGACGAAACTGTCATCCAGGACGCGATCGACGAGATCCTGGGCTACATGGAGCCTTCGGAGACGCTCGCCACCATCGACGCCGAGATCCCCAAGAGCGGCGACCTGCAAGGGGGCTTCCACTTTCCCACCGTCAACGGCTTCCGTGCCACCCAGTACACGCCGATTGCCGACAGCTTCAACGACATCCGGAACGCGACGCCCAACGCCTTCTTCCCGCCGCGGCCGGCCGCCGTTCAGGGTCTCCAGAGTAACTACGTGATCCTGCTGACCGACGGTGACGAGACCTGCAGCGGCAACCCCGTGACCGCGGCATCGAATCTCTACAACGGCGGCGTACCCTTCCCCGCGGGCACGGGCGAGCAGCAGGCCGAGGTGATGGTGGTGGCTTTCACGACCTCCGTGTCCAACGCCAACTCCATCGCGCGTGCCGGGTCGGGAGACACCCGCGACGCGTTCACGGCCACCAACCTGGAAGAGCTGATCCGGTCGCTTCAGAGCGCGCTCGAGCTGACCCTGACCTCGGGCGAGTTCTCCTCGGCAGGCACGGTGCTCGCGTCGGTCTTCGAGCTGGGGCCGATGGTCAACGACCCGGCCTGCGTCCCCTGGGGCGACCCGAACCCCAACTCCGATCCGATCTGCGCCGACCCGCTGGAGCCCAACACCCGCTACAACAACCGGGTCAACATCCTCTACCAGCCGACCTGGGACCTTCCCGACTTCGACGGCCACCTTTTCGCCTACCTGAACGACGGCTCCTTCCAGCCGGTCGGCGAGTCGAGCTACACCGGCCGCTGGGAAGCCGGCGAGACGCTGGAGCGGGACGTCGAGCAGGAGGGCCTCGAGGCATACATCGACGCGAATGGACTGCCGACCTACGCCCA
>CAZNNH010000079.1:20865-26307 GCA_964574335.1 uncultured Acidobacteriota bacterium
AGCAGGAGGGCCTCGAGGCATACATCGACGCGAATGGACTGCCGACCTACGCCCAACTCCACAACAACGCCACCCCCCGCGACCCGACGACCGCGGTGCTCCGGCGCCGCATCTTCACCGCCTCGCCGGTCGCCGGCACCGGTACGTCGGCGGTGAACCGCACCTATTCCAGGGGGAACCTTGCCGACGAGTGGAACGCCTCGCAGGCCAGCGGCACCAACGTGGTGGCGCTGTGGCCCCCGAACCAGACCGGGCTCGGGAACGGCCTCACCCAGGACGACATCGACCCCCCCAACGACCCGTGGCCCAACGGCGTGCTGGACGACTACCTCGGCATCGGCAGCCTCTCCTACACCGAGCTGCGCAGCGAGTTCAGGTCCTGCCATTCCTCGACGGCGTCGGCGAGCGGCGCGGGGGCGGCGGGCGTGCCCGCCGCCTGCAACGACGCGGCCCAGCAAACCGCCTACGCCCGCAAGGAGGCCCGCCAGACGCTGCTGGCCTGGATCGCCGGGGCCGGGCTGGCCGTGGGCGGCGACGACCTGCCGCTGCGCGACGCCACCTCCCGCGAGCTCCTCTACCAGGATCGCGGCTGGCTGCTGCTCGACTCGACCCTGATCACGCCCGCGGTGGTGGGCCCGCCCCAGCAGGGGACGCCCTACGAGCATGTCCGGGAGTTCCTCCTGTACCGCGACGGGCGGCGCGACGGCCTCCGCCAGGGGGTCAACGAGATCGACTCCGGCTTCGGCCTGCGCAACCCCGACTTCGACGACACCAGCGTGGCCAGCAAGCTCGATCTCAAGCCGGTGATGACGGTGGTGTACCTGGCCACCAACGGCATGCTGCATGCCTTCCGGGCCGGCCCCAACTGCGGCGACGCCGACCCCGCCAACTGCACCGAGCCGGGCAGCCAGGAGCTGTGGGCGTTCCTGCCCATCGACCAGCTCGCCAAGCCGCGGGAGCTGCGCCACTTCGGCCAACAGCAGGACCCCCACACCTACACCATGGCGTCGTCGGTGAGGGTGGCGGACATCTTCGTCCCGACCGGCCGGTACAGCCTCAACGACGTCGATTTCGACGGGCGATGGCGAACGGTGCTCTTCTTCGGCCGAGGGCCCGGCGGCAAGTTCTACACCGCCCTCGACGTCACCGCGCCCGGACCCTTCACCCGGGCGGCGCTGCTCACCAACCCGCCGTGGGTGATGTGGAACCACGGCAACGAGGACGGCGTGATCGATCCGTACGACGGCATGGGCCAGACCTGGTCGGTGCCGGCGGTGGACCGGGTCGGCTGGACCGACGCCGACAACGACGGGACCCCGGAGGAGCCGGAGTACCGGATGTGGGTCGGCTCCGGCTACGGCGACCTACCCAGCGAGGGCAGCACCTTCTACATGCTGGACGCCATCAGCGGCGACGTGCTCTACGCTCTCGACACGGGCGACGGTGACCCGACCTACTTCCCGGAGAACGCGCTGGTCGCCTCGCCGGCGGCGTTCAACTACTTCCACGCCGTCCCCCACTTCCAGCTCCTCCCGGACAAGTCCACGGACAAGACCGATCGGGTGTACATCCCGGACATCCACGGCCGACTCTGGAAGTTCAACACCGTCTCGGGAGGCCTGGGCGCGAGCCTGGGCCCGACCCAGCCGTTCGGCAGCGCGCCGGCGGTCTTCGCCCGGAACAACGGCGGCCCCTGGCAGCCCCACGTCTACGTGGAAGCCGGCAACGACCTGCGGGTGCCGGCAACGACCACCTTCCAGGCGTTCGCCTTCCGTGACGGCGCGGACGCCAGCGATCTGACGACGCCGCTCACCCAGCTCTTCGCCCAGGACCTCGTCGACGACGCCGGCAACAAGTACCGGGGCACGGTGCAGCCGGGGGTGGCGGTCAACGCCACCGGCGACGGCCGGGTCTTCTACGTCGGCACCCGGTACGTGGCTGCCGGCGCCGACTGCCTGAGCCGCTTCGACTCGATCCTGTTCGGCCTGAAGGCGGTCAACGGCGGCCCCGCCTACGACTTCGGATCCGCGGTCATCACCGGCCAGAAGGCGACGGTTGTCTACGTGAGCGGACCCGAGCCGGTGGTGGGCGAGAGCGGCGGTCTGGGCGATCCGCCCGGGCCGCCTCCGCCGCCGCCCAACCCGCCGGACCCGTCGAGCGCCGAGCCGCCGGACGTGCAGACGACGGCGCTCCGTCCCGGCAGCCCGGTCTGCCGGCAGTAGGCGACGAGCCGTCGCCGGAGAGCCCACCCTCGCCATCCGGTCGGGGGTGGGCTCTTCGCCTTTCTACCTCCGGTCCGCCCGCGGCGGCCCCTCGAGCAGCCGTCGGGAGGCCCGGACCGGACGCCGGCCCGGTGCCACGATCAGGCCGCCGGCCGGGGGCAGCGACGACGACGCGGCCCCCGACGTCGAACCGCCATAGGCGATCGCCTGGAAGAAGGCCTCGGCCACGGCGGCGTAGCCGGCGTCCATGAGGTGAACGTGGTCCGAGAAGATGCTCTCGGGGTCGTTGCCGGCGAGATCGACCAGCGCCTCGTGCACTTCGGCCAGCGGCACCCCCTCCTCGGCCGCCACCAGCCGTAGCGCGTCGTTGACGCGCTCGACCCAGTCGTTGCGCCCCGGATCGGTCCGGGAGGGGCTCACCGGCGGTAGCGTGGCCAGGACGGTCAAGGAGTCGTACTGCTTCATGATCCGGACGATCTCGCGGAGGTTCTCGGGGGTCGCGCACATCTCGGCCAGCTTGCACTCGGGGGTGTGCCAGTCGTTGGTGCCGTACATGACCAGCGAGTAGGCGGGCGTCAGGCCCCCCACGTTGCGACGGCTGCGCTCGATCCCCTCCCAGCTATTCGAGCCGTCGTCGCCACGGTTGTAGACGAGGGCCGAGGCAAAGTGATTGACCAGCCGGGTCTGCAGCACGTTCGGGTAGTCGGCGCCCGGCGAGGCGCCGGTCCCCAGGGTGAGGCTGTCGCCGAAGGCCATGAACACCTTGGGCCGGTTGCCGCCGATGTCGAGGGTCACCGGGAAGAAGACCGTCTCGCCTTCCGGCTGCGGGGACTGGATCGTGACCGGGTGCCGGGCTTGGTAGTAGGGGGGCAGGGCGGTCGCCACCAGCATGTGGGTCCCCTCCGGCACGCCCTGGATCTCGGCCAGGCCGTTGCCCGGCATCGACACCCCGGAGCTGCCGCCGGCTTCGAGGCGCACCTCGGGGACCTTGCCGAACTCGAGGTCGTCGAGGGTGCCGTTGTCGTCCTCGTCGTAGAAGACCACCACCCGCACCGTATGTCCGGCGATCGGGGTTGGCGTCGGGGTCGGGGTCGGTGTCATGGGTTGGCTGGGGCCGGACGGGGACGACCCGCCGCCGCAGGCGGGAAGCCAGACCACCAGCCCGAGGATCGCGACCAGTCTCAGCATTCTCATCGGCTCCAAGCTACCACAGTCCCCGCTCGCTCCCCGATGGGCAGGCAGGGCGGTGCCTTGCGGGGAGCCCGCCGAGGTCCGCAGGGGTGCTGTGCTAGGCTTCCCGCATGCCGGCAGAACCCTCGCCCGCATCCGGGCAGCTCTTTCCCGAAGCGCCTGACGCGGCCCCGGCCGAGCCCGCCGGCGCGCCGCTCGCCGACCGGATGCGGCCCCGGCGGCTGGAGGACCTGGTCGGCCAGGAGGCCACGCTCGGCCCCGGCACGCCGCTGCGGCGGGCGATCGAGCAGGACCGCGTCCCTTCCCTGATCCTGTGGGGTCCGCCGGGCTCCGGGAAGACCACGCTCGCCCACGTGATCCGGCGCCGCACCCGCTCCCACTTCGTTGCCCTCTCGGCGGTCGTATCGGGGGTGCGCGAGGTCCGGCAGGTGCTCGACGAGGCGGCGACCCGCCGCCGCCGCGAGGGGCGGCGCACCCTCCTCTTCATCGACGAGATCCACCGCTTCAACAAGGCCCAGCAGGACGCCCTGCTCCGCCATGTCGAGACCGGCGACGTCACCCTGATCGGGGCCACCACCGAGAACCCGTCTTTCGAGGTCAACGCGGCCCTGCTCTCTCGTGCCCGGGTGGTGGTGCTGGCGCCGCTGGCCGAAGAGCACGTGGCCAGCATCCTGGCGGCCGCCGTCGGCGACGTCGAGCACGGCCTCGGCGCCTTGCGGCCCGAGCTCAGCGAGGCAGCCCTCGGCTACCTGGCCGCCACCTGCGACGGGGACGCCCGCACCGCGCTCAACGTGCTCGAGCTGGCGGTCTCGACCGCGCCGCCGGACGCAGCGGGGCGCCGGGTGGTCGAGCTGGAGGCAATGCGGGAGGCGTTCGCGCGCAAGGGGCTGCGGTACGACCGCGCCGGCGAAGAGCACTTCAACGTCATCAGTGCCCTGCACAAGTCGGTCCGCAACTCGGACGCCGACGCCGGCCTGTACTGGCTGGCCCGCCTGCTGGAGGCGGGTGAGGACCCACTCTACGTGGCGCGGCGGCTGGTCCGCTTCGCCTCCGAGGATGTCGGGCTGGCCGACCCGCAGGCACTGGTGCTGGCGGTGGCGGCGCAGCAGGCCGTGCACTTCGTGGGCCTGCCGGAAGGGGCGCTGGCGCTGGCCGAGCTGGTCGTCTACCTGGCGGCGGCGCCCAAGAGCAACGCCCTCTACACCGGCTACGGCGGGGCGGCCCAGGACGCCCTCTCGACTCGGGCCGAGCCGGTGCCCCTGTGGATCCGCAACGCCCCCACCCGCCTGATGAAGGGGCTGGGCTACGGCCGGGGATACCGGTACGCCCACGACGAGCCGGAGGGGGTGGCGGGCATGGAATGCCTCCCCGGGAACCTGGCCGGGCGGCGCTACTACTCGCCCACCGACCGGGGGCAGGAGGCCGAGCTGGCGCGCCGGCTGGAAGCCGCCCGGGCAGTGCGCCTGTCGAAGCGGGGAAAGGCCTAGCCCCGTGCCCCAGGCACGCGCCGGCGACTCACGGATCCCGAGGATGCTGCTGGTGGCGGCCTTGCCGGTGGTCCTGATCGGCATCGGGGCGGTCGGCTACCACCTGCTGGAGGGCTGGTCGCTGGCCGACTCCTTGTACATGACCGTGATCACGGTCTCGACGGTCGGCTTCAAGGAGGTCAGCGAGCTGTCGGCGGCGGGCCGCGTCTTCACCATGCTGCTGATCATGGGCGGCGTTTCGGCGGTGTTCTACGCCGGCACCGAGATCATCCGGGCGGTTCTCGAAGGGCACCTGTTCGGGGATATGATCCGCAAGCAGCGCATGGAACGTAGTCTCGCCGAGCTGAGCGGCCACTTCATCATCTGCGGCCTGGGCCGCATGGGCCACCTGGTGTGCACCGAGTTCTCCTCGCATCGCCTCCCGTTCGTGGTGATCGAGCGCGACCCGGCGCTGGTCGAGGAGTTCAAGGTCCCGTTCGGCATCGCCGTGAACGGCGACGCCACCTCGGACCAGGCGCTGCGCCGGGCCGGCGTGGATCGGG
>CAZNNH010000080.1:0-26010 GCA_964574335.1 uncultured Acidobacteriota bacterium
ACGAGCTGCTGCACGAGCACCCCGAAGAGCCACCGGCTGGTGGTGGCGACCACCCAGGACGAGCGCGCCAGTAAGACCTCGGGCCGCACCCGAGCCCCTCGCATCAGGGAGTTCAGGGCGCCGGCAAGGTGTGCTCGCCGGACGTGGTCGCTAGGTTGCTCTGCTCGCTTGTGGGGGACCTCTCTCCCGTCGAAGTCGAGCAGGCGTCCGGCTGATGCCGATGGCGCGAGCATGTCACGCGCGTAGGCATCGAGCGCCCAATCGAGACCCCGTTCGACAGTCGGACGATCCCATGGTGTGCCCTCGGCGAGCTGCCGGCCGAGGGTGATCAGCGCACCGAAGCGGTCGGCCCACGTTCGCCAGTCCTCACACCGTTCGGTCCAGCCTCCGGCGTTTTGGCAGGGCGTGCAGCCCTCGGGGCACAGGTCGAGGGGACGCCGGTGTTCACAGAGGCCGAGAGCACCCCACTGCCTTGCGAACGCCAGAACCTGTTTGTCGCTGCGGGACCGCAGCGCCACGAAACGAGTCAGGAGGTGGGGGCTTGGCACTGGACCCCTCGACGTCGAGGGGTCGAAGAGGAGGTTGCCCCCCGCCAGGGTCACCGGCCCCACGTCCAGAGGAAGAGTCGTGATGGTACGCGATCGCGACTCGGCGTAATCGGCGGGCTCGGCGAGTAGCTGCGTCATGCGTGCATCATAGCATAGGCCATCGACGAAACGGACGGGGCGGACGACATTGACGGCATGTGCACGAAGCGACGTCCGGACCGCAAGCCAAGGCCTCAATCCTCTGGGGCCACGCTCCTGACCTTCAGCCAGGCCGCCCTCGTGAGCGGCGTTCCCGCCACGAGCCTGCGCGACCTGGCCAACCGGGGCGCGCTGCCGTTCGTGGTTTTCCCCGGCGGGCGGCGGCAGTGGCTGAGGCGCGGTGATCTGGAGGCCCTGATCGAGAAGTCGGTGGTGACCCGGTGACCGCCGAGCTGGCCATCCTCCGCCTGGCCCGCCGCCTCTCGCTTCTGCGCCCTCGCCGACCGGGTCGACCCTGGCCGGGGTGGGGGCACCAGCAGATCTGCCGCCGCATCCTGCTGCTCGAAGAGCAGGCCGTAGACCGGCCTTGGACGGCCCGCGCGTCGGCCCGGCTCGACCGCGCCGTGGTGGACGTCGAGGAGTCGCGGCCGTGAGCAGCTACTTCCAGGTCGACCGCGGCCTATTCACGTCGTCGGTCTGGCTCACAGGCACCCCGGAGGAGCGGGTCCTATGGCTGTGGCTGCTCGGGAACCGAGACGATGCTGGCGTCGTGCCGTTCCGGGAGCTGGCCATCGCCGATGGGGCGAAGCTCCCGCGAGCTGTCGTTGATGCCGCTCTGGCAAAGTTCGCTTCCCCCGACCCGGACAGCAGGACCGCGGACAACGAAGGCCGCCGCATCGGCCGCACCCTCGACGGATTCTTCCGGATCCTGAACCACGAGCGCTACTACTCCAAGGACTACAGCACCCCCCGTTGGCGTCGATGGAAGGACCGCCAACACGCCAACGCGTTGGCCAACGCTCAAACGCCGTTGGCAACGAAGGACAAGGACAAGGACAACGGAACGGATACCCCCCCTACCCCCCTGGGGGGGGAGGGCACGACCGACCATCGCCGCGACAGAAAGACCTCACGACGTCGAGGTCAACTCCACCCAGATGCTCAGGCGGTCGCCGATCGATTCGTCGCCGCGTTCAACGGCACTTTCGGCCGTCGAGTCTCGGCGCTGCCGCCGCTGGTGGACGACGTCTCGGCCCGGCTGACCGCTGGCTACCAGCCGGACCAGCTCGTGGCGGTCGCGATCTTGACCGATGCCCAGGGCCTCCGAGACGACCTTCGCCGCGACCTGCAGCCTCGGTGGCTGCTTCGGGTCGGCGCGCATCCCAGGGCGACCCGCGATGGTGGGACGGCTGGCGGGAAGGACTGGATCGGCGCGGCCCTCGATCGCGCATCGGGCACCCGGCTCTGGCCGCGCCATGTCGAGGTCGCCCGGGACGTCGGTGTGCTCGACGAGCTGCACCGTCTCGGCTGCCGCATCTCGGAGGACTCATGAGGGCCGAGGACATCGCCGTCGAGCTGGCCCGGCGCCTGCAGGCCAAGCGGATCGGTCGGGAGTGGCGCGCGGTCTGTCCCTGCCACGCGGACCAGCACCCGAGCCTCGATTTCCACGCCGAGGCCGACCGCGTTATGTTTACCTGCCGGGCCGGCTGCCCGAGCGCTGACGTCTACGCGGCGATCCGCTCCGCGCACCCGGACCTGTTCGTCGTCGAGAAGGACGGCACCCGGCAGGAGTGGCTGATCCACGACGAGCGGGGCGAGCTGGTCGCCGTTCACGTTCGCTACCGCAGGCCCGACGGCAGTAAGGGGTACGCCTGGCGCCAGCCGGACGGCACCAAGGGTCTCGGCGGGCGCCGCGCTGCCGACCTCCCTCTCTACGGTCTCGGCGATCTGCAGCGGGCCGTGGCCGACGCCGAGGGCGACGATGCGCCAACCGTGGTCGTCTGCGAGGGCGAACGCGCCACCGATGCCGCGCTTGCTCTCGGGCTCGTCGCGGTTGGCACCGTCACCGGCGCGTCGAGCTGTCCCTCGGACGAGCCCCTCCGAGTGCTCTCCGGCAGCCGGGTCATCCTGTGGCCCGACGCCGACGACCCGGGCCGTCAGCACATGAGTCGGATCGCTGGTCGCCTCCAGCATCTCGGTGTCGAGGTCGCTGGGCAGATCGCAGTGCCCGATGCCAGGCCCGGAGACGACGCCGCCGACTTCCCCGGCGACCGTGACGACGCTCTGCGTCTGGTGCGTCCCCTCGGCGACCCTGACGAGCCGAGGGTCTCAGGGGTCCGACTCGTCTCGGTCGCGGACGCGGTGTCACAGGCGCTCGCCGACCTAGAGCGCTTCTCCAGCGGCGACACGTCGCGACTCGTCCCCTCGGGCATCAAGTCGCTCGACCACGCCCTGCACGGTGGCTTCCGTCGTGGGACGGTGGCCCTCGTCGGCGCCCCGACCGGCACCGGGAAGACCACGCTCGCCGCGATCATCGCCGCTGCAGCCGGCGACGCGGGCGGCTGCCTCTTCGTCTCGCCGGAGATGTCCGCCTCCGAGCTGGTCGAGCGGGACCTGGTGCGCGTCTCCGGCGTCGGCCGCGCACGCCGGGCACCGTGGCGACTACCTGAGCACCGTGCTGCTGCGGTCGCCGCTCACGCCACGGCTGCCGATTCGCTGCGCCAGTGCCGCAACGTCCTCCTGCTCGACGAACCAGGCGCCGGGATGGAGGCCGTCACCCTCGCCGCTGCCGAGGCCCGGCGCCGCCTCCCGAGACTCAGCGCCCTGGTCCTCGACTACGCCCAGGTGCTCGGCGCCACCGACCCCCGCACGCCCCGCTACGTCCAGGTGGGCGGAGTCGGGTCCAGCGCCGTCGAGCTTGCACGCCGGCTCGACGTGTCCGTGATCCTCACGACCCAGGTCAACACCGTCAAGGGCGACGACGGCGCCGGCTACGCCGTCCGCGAGTCCCAGATGCTGGAGCACGTGGCATCGCTGGTGATGTTCATGACCGTAGCCTGGGACGAGGACCCTCGCTCCGGACGCCGAGAGGTCAGGTCGTGCCGGCTGCGTGCGACGAAGCACCGGCACGGACCGCTGTTCACCCTCAACCTCGCCTACGAGCCGGAGCTGTTCCGCATCGGTGACCTAGAGGCTTCATGAGGAGGGATCGTGGGCGACAGCCCCCCGTCCGCGACCGTTTCAGACCGCACGTCTGGGGGCCGAGAGCGAGACGAACGAGTGAGAGCGCCTGGCGCGGGCCTCGCCAGTGGAACGGAGAAGCAGAACGTGGTGGCATGCCGGCCCGCGTGTTCCGCAGAAGCCTTATCGAGGTCTTCCTGCCGGCACGGGATGGAACGAGCGATGACTCCAGACGTCGGCTAGCGATTCCCGGTCTGCAGTTGCACGTTTCTGAGGGGCGTGCAAACGAAAGAGTTACTCGGGCCTGGAGCACAGACGACCGCCTCGCCGCTTGCCACATCCAGCCGGACGAAGCCGGCGCCGGATGCCGCGACCGCGTACCCGCTCCCTGGAGCAGCGTTCACGGTCGGAACGACGTTCACGCTGATCCACACGAGACACACCGCAATGACCGTAAGAACCACCTTCGTGTACCGATCCATGGATCCTCCCGTTCAGGTGGGAGGAGTATAGGCCACCCCCGCGACCCCGAACGCAGTCGGCCTCGGGTCCCGTTCGCGGCGGCTGTCCTGGAAGCCGCGCGGGATCTTCCATCCTACGCGCGAGCGTTTCCTCCGCTATCGACGCGGTTGAGCGGGCTTGCTGTCCCTGCGTTGTCCCTACGGCGGGCCTATGAAGGGGTGCCGTTTGCGTAGGCTGAATGGATGGGGATTCCCCGCTGTCCCCGGAACCATCGGGGGCGAAGTGGCCGTCAATACCGGGACCCTGTGACGGCCCCGCTCGCCCGACTCGGGGAGCTACCCGCTGACGGTCGCATCGAGCTCCGCGAGGCCGCCCGCTTGGCTGTCGACTTCAGGCCGTTGGCGCCTGCGCCGCTTCGCAGCCAATCGCCCCGGGGCGCCTCAGTCGCCTGAAGGCGCAGCGCATGCTGCCTGTTCTGCGGCCCGCTGCTCAAGCTCCTCCACCGACACCTCCTCGCAGACGTCCTCGGCTGGCCACTTGCGGGTTCGTTTGATCAAAGACACGGCCGCGCTGAGGAGGTGATCGAAGTGGGCGACGCCGGAGCCGCGGGCGGCAAGAAGTGCCGGGACGGCGGGCAAGGCATGACCACCGATGGAACCGAGGCCGTCGACCGCGGCGCTCCTGACGCGCTGATCCGGATCCCGCAACGCACCTGTGAGCTTCGAAAGCGTGAAGCCTGCGTAGTCCGGACAAACGGCAGTCCACCAGGCCAAGTCCCGGACCGCCTCGGCACGCTGCTTCGCCGAGCCCAACCCGATCCCCGCCGCGTTTTGCGCCGCGAGGTCGGCGGTGTTGGCCGGGTAGCCATAGGCGTGCGGGCTGTTCCAGTCGCGGACCAGAAGGCGGACCGGGGCATCCTCGTACCGGCGAAAGCTCCCCGGACTGTTGATCGGATCGGGGGGTACCACCACTAGCCAGGGGAACATGGCAAGCCTGATGAGGTTCAAGGCCATCGGAAGTGCTACGAACACCAACATGCTCATGGGCTGGCTGGGGTGTGGCAGGAGGGGTCGGAACGGCGCCGCGGCTCTCGGCTTGTGCAGCGAGAGGAACAGGACCGCGGCCAAGAGCGAAGTGCCACCCAAGACCGAGAGGAATAGCAGGACCTCGGCCGGCAGCACGGGGACCGAGTGGGCTGCAGGGTCTCCCGTTCCTACTTGCCTGTCCAACGCTGCCGACAACCCGCGAGGCGCACCTTGAGGGCGCCGGCCCGCGGAAGCTCGGTGCGTGATGGTTCCATGTTCTGTGTGCCTTCCGTGGCGCGGATTGTACCCCGGGGGGAGCAGTAGGAAGCCGAGGTGGGGTTCAACGAGGGGATCCGGAATCTTCACCTTCGCCTCTTGACGGAGTCGGTCCGGTCCAAGCTGCGTGAGACCCCTGGGCCTCGTGGCCATCGCCTACCTGACCGGCTGGAGGGTGCCGTCCGGCTGTTCCCGTACGGCGACCTGCTGCCGGAGCTGCAGGACGTGATCGAGGCTCAGTGGACCGAGACCAAGCGCATCGAGAAGGAGAAGGGCATCGTGGTCCCCTGGGTCTTTCACAGGCGCGGGAAGCCGATCAAGAACTTCCGTGAGGCGTGGCAGTCGGCGTGCCGGAAGGCCGGGGTGCCGGGCAGGATCCCGCACGACTTCCGGCGGACGGCGTGCCGCAACCTGGTTCGGGCCGGGGTGCCCGAGACGGTGGCCATGACGCTCACCGGCCACAAGACCCGGTCGGTGTTCGACCGGTACAACGTGACGTCCGAGACGGACCTCCGCGAGGCCGTTGCCAAACTCGCGACGGGGACAGAAAAGGGACAATCGGCCCCGAAGGGCCAGGAAGCCCGTCTCCGTCGTCCCGCCCAGGTCTCTGAGGGTTGGTGCCGGAGGTGGGAATCGAACCCACACGAGGCGGAAGCCTCTCGGGATTTTGAGTCCCGCGCGTCTGCCAGTTTCGCCACTCCGGCGGGCGCCCCTAGTGTAGCTCCAATCCCGGTCGAGGCCCCGCCGGGCCGCGCCCGGCCGCCTGGTTTGCCCCTCCGAAGGGCGTCTGGTACACTTCTTGTTACAAGGGTCCCAGTGCCTCGCGCAATCCCACCAGGACCGTCCTAAGAAAGAGAGGTCAGCGTGGAATTCCAGGTCGGTGAGAAGGTTATCTACCCGAACCACGGCATTGGCGTCGTGGAGAGCATCCAGACCACTTCCGGCATAGGGGTCTATGTCCTCCGGATCCTCTCCAACGACTCCAAGGTCTGGGTGCCCCGGGAGAACGCCTGCGGTGTCGGGCTGCGGCCGGTGATCTCGGCCAGCGACGCCCGAAAGATCTTCCACCTCCTGGGAGACGGCAACATCGAGCAGCACCCGAACTGGAAGGGGCGGTTCAAGGAGAACTCCGACAAGATGCGGTCGGGCAGCATCTACGAGGTGGCGTCGGTCCTCAAGGGTCTCACCTTCCTGAGCCGCAAGAAGAGCCTCTCGTTCCGCGAAAAGCGGATGCTGGATCGGGCCAAGTTCCTGATCGTGAGCGAGATCGCCGAGGTCGAGGGGAAGACGCAGGCGGCCATTGAGGAGCGCGTGGAGCGGGCGCTGACGCGGACCCTGGACGGCGACCGCGGGGCGGTCGCCAAGAAGCCGGTCCAGAAGCCGGTCGGGGTGCGGCGCCGGGTCCGCGACGCCTAGGGCGCATCTTCAGGCGCTGCCTTGACTTCGGCGGGTTGCGGCGTCTACAATCAGCCCGTCTAACTCCTGTAACGCCCTCAGGTTGCCCGGAACGTCGAGAGGGGCCGGGGCGGTGCGGTCGCGGGTCTGCGAGCCGAGGAATGCGATGACGAAGGCCGATCTGATCAACATCGTGGCCAAACGTCTCGACATCACTCAAGTCCAGTCTGGGATCATCGTCGAGGCCGCCCTGAAGACCATCGTCTCCGCTCTCCAGAGCGGACAGGAGGTGGAGATCCGGGGCTTCGGTAGCTTCCGGTTCCGCAACCGTGCCCCGCGAAAGGGGCGCAACCCGAAGACCGGTGAGAAGGTGGACGTGCCGCCCAAGCGGATCCCCTACTTCAAGATGGGCAAGGAGCTGAAAGCGCTCCTCAACGGGGCGTCTGCCGAGGAGGTGGCCGACGCCGCACCCGTCTCGCCTTCGGGACTGGCCCCCGGGACCGAGCCCTGAGACCCCGCCTGTAGCCTCGATGGAGAGGGCGCGCTGGCTTGCCTGGGCGGTGGCCGGTGCCCGCCTTGGTCCGGAGCCAGACGGGGCCCAGCCATGAGCCAGGATCTGCGGCTGCAGGGGAGCCTGGCCAGCCGCGGCTTCCCGGAGCTGGTCGAGGATCTCCACAGCCGTCGCTGGACGGGCACGGTGACCCTCACCCACGCCGGGATCGGGAAGAGCATCAAGGTCCAGGACGGACGCCTGGTGTTCGCCTCGTCCTCGAGCCCGGACGACCGGCTGGGCGAGCTGCTGCTCCGCCGGGGTCGGGTCACCCTGCGTCAGCTCGTGGACGCCGGGCAGGCCGTGGTCCCCGGAAAACGCCTGGGCGCGATCCTGGTGGAGCAGGGCGTGCTGGGGCCCAAGGACCTGATCCAGGGGGTGGTGGAGCACACCCAGGAGATCATCTACGGGGTCTTCCTGTGGACCGAGGGCCAGTACCGCCTGGTGGAGGGCGAAGCCGGCGGCGAGGACATCACGCTGCGCATCAGCACCCCCGACCTGATCCTGGAGGGGATCCGGCGCATCGAGGCGTGGAGCCGCGTGGAGCGGGGCTCAGGTGGGCTCGGGGCTCAGTACCGGCGGGCCGACGACTACGAGACCATCGTCGCCCAGATGAACCTCTCCACCGAGGAGCTGGGGCTGGTCACGGCGCTCCACGAGCCCCAGAGCGCCGAGGCCATCTGCGCCGAGTCGCCGCTCGGCGATTTTGCGGTCTGCCAGGTTCTGTGGGCGCTGCGGGTGATCGGCGTCGTCAAGCGGGTGGACACCCAGCTCCCCGCCGAGGAGGCAGCGCCCGATGACGAGGGGCTGGGCGCGATCCTGGGCGAGGAGCAGGCATGACCCGCCCTGATCGCGAGAAGCGACAGGTCCCGCGGGTACAGCCGTACGTGGCGCCGTGTCGGATCCTGGGGCCGGGCCGGAAGCTACAGGGGTACGTGACCGACCTCAGCACCAAGGGGGCGCAGGTGGCGGTGGCGACGGCACCCCCCGACGTCGGCGCCCAGGTTACGCTGGAGATCCGGCTCGGCGGACGGATCGCTTCGCTGCGTCTCGGAGCCACCGTCCTCTGGCACAAGTCGCTCACGGCGCCGCCCGGCTTCGCGTTCGGGCTGAGCTTCGAGGAGCTGTCCGAGCGCCAGTTCGAGATCCTGGACAGCGTGTTGGCCGAGGTCAGGCGACGGGCGGAAGCCCTGGCCTGAGCCGCTGGCCTCCGCCGGGGAGAGAAGGCTGTTGACCGAGGCTTCGCAGCAATCACGACGCCGGCGATGGTGCGAAGGGCCCGAGCCCGACGCGCCCAAGGAAGGCTTGCTGAGCCTGGACGATGACCGGCTGCTCTACGAGATCAAGGCGCTCGAGCCCGCTCCGGAGCGCGATCTGCCGCTGCTGGCGGTGGTGCGGAGCAACCGCCACTTCTTCCTCCGCCAGGAGGCGGCCAAGAAGATCACCCAGAAGGACCTGCTCAAGGCCTACTTCGACGATCGCCACATCGGCCAGATCCTGGTCCGGGGCCTGACCCGGCGGGAGGACGTCGACTACCTGGAGAAGCTGATCGCTGGGACCCGCTACATCGAGGTCAGGAGGGCCGCCAGCGCGCAACTGCTCGAGCTGCGGAAGAAGCTGTGAGCGGAGCCCCCCGACCCGTGCCCAGGGCGCGTGACCCGCGCCTCCGTGACCGGCCTTGAACCTCTTCGGCGTCGACGTGACCGGCCTCGAGCCGACGACGTTCCTGGCGGGGGGGCGAGCGCTGTATGTCGCCCTGGCCTTGGCCTTCCTGCTGGTGCTGGCCCGGGTGGGCCGTCCCCTCTGGGTTCTCCTCGGCGTGTGCGGTGCCAACGCCTGGGTGTGGGTGCTCACCAACTACCCCCTCGTGCGCCCGTATGCCGTGGGAGTCAGCCACGACCGGCTCGGCAACCTGGCGATGTGCCAATCGGTGGCCGTCGGTGGTCCGGCCTGGGAGACCATGCAGGTGGGCCAGCTTCACATGGAGCCGTTCTGGGGGGTGGTGGTGGCCGCGCTGGCCGGCTGGAACCCCGACCGCGTGCTCGCCATCTACCCCTACTTCGCGCTGGTGATGCCGGTGGCCTTCGCGATCACGCTTTATCTCGGTCTCGGCTCGTCGACCGCAGGGGTGGGCTTCGACCGCTGGGAGCGGGCGCTGGCAGCCGCCTTCGGGACGCTCTTGTGCGCGGCCCCCACCGACTTCGTCGGCACCTACGACGTGCCCTGGGCGATGACCTTCCTGCTCAAGCCCAACCACGCCCTGGCCCTCGTGCTCTTCCCCCTGTTGCTGCGCCTCGTCTCGACGATCCGGGGCTTCTGGGGGCGTCTGGCCGGTGGCCTGCTCCTCCACCTGATCGGCTGGGCCTTCGTGTTGCACATGGTCTACGTCAGCTTCGGGCTGCTGGTGTTCGTGCTGATCGCCTGGCTGCGCCGCCTCCCCGAGGCACGGCGCGATCTGCTGGACGTAGCCGTGGTCCTGGGGATCAACGTCCTGGTGGTCAGCCCCTACCTGGTGATGCTGTTCGTGGGCTACCCGTTCCTGCGGCCGAGCCCGCAGATGACCATCCCGGCCTTCTCGCCGCACCTGCTCGAGCCGATACTGCGCAGCGGCTTCGTGTTCGTGCTCGCCCTCCACGGGCTGCGGGTCGTCTGGAAGCGTCCGGACCGGATGAGCCGGCTGTGGTTCGCGCAGGTGGTCGGCGCCCACCTGCTGTGGGTGGCCTACCTGGGGCTCGGGTGGGCACAGCTCGCCCGCGAGCGCGACGAGCTGTTCTACTGGCTCCGGTTCCTGAACGCCGCCACCGCCGCGGTAGGCGCCTGGGACCTGGCTGGCCGGGTCGTCACCCGGCTCTCCGCCCGACCCTTCAAGCCCGCCCTCCGTGCCGCCGTGGTCCTGGTCCTGGCGCTGCCGTTCTCGCTTCCCTACTGGTGGGACCCGCTCCGCATGGACCGGTACTTCAAGGCCTGCCTGCAGCCGCTGCCGGCCACCATCGAGTGCCCCACCGACTTCCTTCGCCACCACACCCGGCCCACCGCCGTCGTCGCCGGAGACCGTGACTACGCCCGGTACGTTGGCGCCCTGGGGGCACGACGGCTGCTGCTCAGCAACGCCGCCCACGCTCCCAAGGACTTCGAGCGACGGGTCGAGCTGGAGCGGAGCCTGCTTCGCGGCAGGGAGGGCTACCCGCCGGACGCCGACCGCTACGGTGTCACCTATCTGGTGGTGACCCCCCACCTGCTGGAGTCCTATCCGGACGTGACGCTCGGCGACCTGCGAGCCCGGCCCTACCTGCGCGAGGTCCACCTGACCGCGCGCAGCGACACCGACTACGTAGCGATCTTCAGGCTCGTCCGCGGGGAGGCCCGACGACCGTGAGCCTCGCCGGTCAGCTCGGGCTCGAGCCGCCCGTGGTCGCCACCAGCGTGGCCGGCCTGCGCTATCTGCTGGTCGCCCTCGCCCTGCTCTGGGGCCTCCTGGCCCTGCGCCGAGAGGGCCTGATGGTCTTGGGGGGGGTGGTGTTCGCGCTGGTAGCCACCGGCTACTGGAGCCTGGCGCTCGCCCGCCCGCGCGGCCTCCTGGTCGACCCGGAGGCCACGGCCTGGGCCGCCCAGGCCTCCGTGGTCCTGGCTACCGGCGACGCGCGAGAAGGGATCCTCTCGGGCCAGCCCGCCGCACCCGGCGCCTTCTGGCTGCTTCCTCACCTCGCCCTCCCACAGGAGTGGGTCCTGTTGCTGCCGACGCTCCTGCCCCCGGTTCTGCTGGTCGGCGTCGCCCTGGCGGTGCTCGCCCTCTGGGAGGAGCGTCGGCGCGCCTGGCTGGCCACCGCTCTCTGGCTGGCCTTCTCCACCGGCGACCTCGACACGCTCCGCGGCGCCGGCTTCCTGCCGGGGAGCTGGGAGCGGCTCGGCGACGGCCTGGGGCTGCTCGTCCTGGTGGCGGCGGCCCTCGGCTTGGGCCGGCTCCTCCGACGCTCCCGTTGGGCGCTGCCCGCCGTGGCCACGGTGGTGGCCGCCGGCTGGGCGCTCCTGGGCCGGGGCGTGTCGCCGCTTCCGCTGTGGGAGCGGGCGATGCTGCTTGGCTTCGACCCGGGGCTCTGGCTCCCCCTGGCCGTGCTCGGCTGGCGCCGCCGGCCTGATTCCTCCTCCATCGCCCTGGCGCTGGGTGGGGGGGCGCTGGTGCTCGCCTCGGGGACGCTGCTTCCCGTCGACGTCTGGGGAGCCCACGCCTTCTACCGCCTGGGTCTGCTGCTGGCGGCGTCCGGCCCGGCCCAGGAGCTGGCCGTCTTCTGCGGGACGCGGCTTGGGCGCTTCTCACGGCTCTCCACCGTCGCCCCGGAGCGGCTCGGTGCGGCGGCCCTGATCGTGGCCCTCGTCCCCGGCGCCTTCGTCACCTCCTGGGACCCGGCGGCCCTCGATCCGGTCACCGGACGGAGCCTGGAGCCGATCTCGCCCAACCTGCTGCGGGCGATGCGGTGGGTGCGTGAGCAGACCCCGCCCGGGGCCGTGTTCGTGGCGGGTCCGAACTACGCCGAGGCGGTGGCCGCCCTCGGCGGGCGCCGCCTGCTCCGTGCCCCGGGATGGCTCCAGGCGCCGGACGAGGAGCGAAGGCTCCGGGCCGAGCGGCAGGCCCTGTCGGGGCACCCCTCCGGACGCCTGTCGCAGCTTTACGGGATCGGCTACGTGCTGGCCACCCCCGGCGAGATCCGCAAGTACGGCCTCGAGCACCCCGCGGAGCTGGCGCGGCGAGGGCTCCGGCTCCGCCACGTGGGCCCCGGCGGCTTCTACGTCTTCGAGGTCCCGCGTGCCGCAGATCCGGTCGAGGGGGTCCCCGCGGCCGGTGCCGGCAGCCGCCCGACCCCCATCGGTTAGAATAGCGCCCCATGTTCCAGGGCCGGCGCGTCACCGTGGTGGTACCCGCCTACAACGAGGAGAGGTTGATCGGCAAGGTCCTGGCCGAGATGCCGGCGCTGGTCGACCGGATCATCGTGGTCGACGACGCCTCCACGGACGGGACGGTCGCCCAGATCGAGGCGGCCCGCGCCGCCCAGCCCGAACGGATCGAGCTGATCCGGCATCCGGGCAACCGCGGGGTGGGCGCCGCCATCGTCAGCGGCTACGAGTCGGCCAAGACCAGCGAGCCGCCGGACGGGATGGTGGCGGTGATGGCCGGCGACGCCCAGATGGACCCGGACGAGCTGCCGTTGCTGCTGCGGCCGCTGGCGGACGGCAGCGCCGACTACACCAAGGGCAACCGTCTCTTCACCGGAGAGGCCTGGAAGATCATCCCGCGCTACCGCTACCTGGGCAACGCGGTGCTGTCGCTGCTGACCAAGATCGCCTCGGGGTACTGGCACGTGACGGACAGCCAGTCGGGCTACACCGCGATCACCGTCGAGGCGCTCAAGGTGGTGCAGCTCGGCCGCCTCTACCGCCGCTACGGCTTCCCGAACCACCTCCTGGTCGAGCTGAACAACTACGACTTCCGTGTCCGAGACGTGCCGATCCGGCCGATCTACAACATCGGCGAGGTCTCCGGCATCCGGCTCCCCCGGGTGATCCCCACCCTGGCCTGGCTGCTGTTCAAGTGCTACTTCTGGCGGATGAAGGAGAAGTACATCATCCGCGACTTCCACCCGCTGATCTTCTTCCTGACCCTCGGGCTGCTTCAGACCGGTGCCGGCTTCCTGCTCGGCGTCTACATCATCTATCTCAAGATCCTCTACGGCGCCCTCTCGCCCAACGGCGTGATCTTCGACGTCTTCATCCTGATCACCGGCATGCAGATGCTGTTCTTCGCCATGTGGATGGACATGGAGCGCAACAAGGGGCTCAAGTAGATGGCGACGACCACGGTGGGGGTGGGCCTGGTCGGCTTCGGCTACTGGGGGAAGAACCTGGCCCGCAACCTCCACCAGCTCGGCTGCCTGGTCTCGGTGTGCGACTCCGATCGCTCCGCCCTGGCGCGGGCCAAGGCCGGCTATCGGGGGGTACGCACCACCGTCAGCTTCAAGCGGCTGCTGGCCGACGCGCGGATCAAGGCGGTGGCCCTGGCCGCCCCGGCCGCCGAGCACTACCGCCTGGCCAAGGAGGCGCTGCTGGCCGGCAAGGACGTCTTCGTCGAGAAGCCGCTGGCGCTGCGGCTGCCCGAGGCCGAGGAGCTCTGCCGCCTGGCCCGCCGAAACAAGCGGGTGCTGATGGTGGGCCACATCCTCGAGTACCATCCGGCGATCCGCAAGCTCCGGCAGATCGTGGAGGCCGGCGAGCTGGGCGACCTGCACTACGTCTACTCGAACCGCCTCAACCTCGGCAAGGTCCGAAAGGAGGAGAACATCCTCTGGAGCTTCGCCCCCCACGACATCTCGGTGATCCTGCTGCTGGTCGGCGCCCTCCCCACCTGGGCGACCACCAGCGGCCAGAGCTACCTCCAGCACCAGATCGCCGACGTCACCATGACCTGTCTCGGGTTCGAGGGGGCGGTCCGGGCCCACATCTTCGTGAGCTGGCTCCACCCCTACAAGGAGCAGAAGCTGGTGGTGATCGGCTCCCGGAAGATGGCGGTCTTCGACGACGTCGCCAAGGAAGGCAAGCTCAAGATCTACGACAAGGGGATCGAATGGCGGGGCGGGCAGCCGGTGATCCGGCAGACCGCGGAGTCCACCCTGTTTTTCCCCGAGATGGAGCCGCTCCGGGAGGAGCTGTCGCACTTCGTCGACTGCGTGCGCGCCCGCAAGCCGCCGCAGACCGACGGTCAGAACGGCATCCGCGTGCTGCGGGTGCTCACCGCCTGCCAGCGCTCGATCGAGCGGGGCGGCCAACCGGTGGAGGTGTGAGGGGGAAGATGGCCGACCAACCCTACTTCGTTCACGAGAGCAGCTACGTCGACCAGCCCAGCCGGATCGGGGAGGGGACGCGGATCTGGCATTTCTGCCACGTGATGAAGGACTCGGAGATCGGCCGGGACTGCAACATCGGCCAGAACGTGCTGGTGGCCTCCGGAGTCAAGATCGGCGACCACTGCAAGATCCAGAACAACGTCAGCCTGTACACCGGGGTGATCCTGGAGGACCACGTCTTCTGCGGGCCCTCGATGGTCTTCACCAACGTGATCAACCCGCGCTGCGAGGTGGTCCGCAAGGACGAGTACAAGCGCACTCTGGTGCGGCGTGGGGCCACAATCGGCGCCAACGTCACCGTCGTCTGCGGGGTCACCATCGGCGCCTATGCCTTCGTCGGGGCCGGGGCGGTGGTCACCCGGAACGTCCCGGAGTACGCGCTGGTGGTGGGGACGCCGGCCCGCCGGACCGGCTGGATGTGCCGCTGCGGGATCAAGCTCCCCTCGGGCGACACGGATCCCTGCTGTCCCACCTGCGGCGCCTGCTACCGGGAGCGCGGCGGCGCGCTGTTCCCCGCCTGAGCCTTTGGGGCTCCGACCATGACCGACCACCTGATCCGCCCCCACGGGGGCACGCTGATCGACCTCGTCGCCTCCGAGAAACGCGCCGCCGAGCTCAAGCGCGCCTCCCGTGACTGGCCCTCCTGGGACCTGACCTCCCGCCAGATCTGCGATCTCGAGCTGCTTCTCACCGGCGGCTTCTCGCCGCTTCGCGGCTTCATGGGGCAGGCCGACTACGAGTCGGCCTGCGCCTCGAAGCGTCTCGCCGACGGAACGTTCTGGCCGATCCCGGTGGTCCTCGACCTGCCCGCCGAGCGGGCCGAGGCGCTTCGGAAAGGCGACCCTCTCGGCTTGCGGGACAGCGAAGGGGTGATGCTCGCCGTGCTGCACGTCAGCGAGGTCTACACCCCCGACCGCAGCGCGGAGGCGGAGCAGGTCTTCGGCACCAGAAGCCGCGAGCACCCTGGGGTCGAGCGCCTGCTGGGAGAGACCCACGATCGCTACGTGGCGGGCGCCGTCGAGGGACTCCAGCTCCCCACCCACCACGACTTCCGGGCGCTGCGCCTCACCCCCGCCGACCTCCGTCGCGAGTTCGCCCGCCAGGGGTGGCGGCGGGTAGTGGGCTTCGGCACCCGCAACCCGATGTTCCGAGCCCAGCACGAGGTCACGCTCCGCGCCGCCAAGCAGGTGGAGGCCAGCCTGCTGCTCCACCCGGCGGTGGGCGTCACCCGCCCCGGCGACGTGGATCACTTCACCCGTGTCCGCTGCTATCAGGCGCTCTTGGGGCGCTACCCGCAGCACACCGTGAAGCTGGCGCTGCTGCCGCTGGCGCTGCGCCTGGCGGGACCCCGCGAGGCCCTCTGGCACGCCATCATCCGCCAGAACCACGGCTGCACCCACTTCGTGGTCGGACCCGACCACGCCGGGGCCGGCCGGGCCGCCGACGGGCGCCCCCTGTACGACCCTTCGGCGGCCCATGAGCTGGCCCGCCGCCACCAGGGCGAGCTCTCGGTGCAGATGCTGTGCGTCGAGAGCCTTCGGTACGTGGACGAGCTCGACGGCTACCTGCCCGCGAGCGAGGTGCCCGAAGAGGCGCGCACGCTCGCCATCGGTGGCGCCGAGCTGCGTCGCCGTCTGGCCGAAGGGCGCGAGATCCCGGAGTGGTTCTCGTTTCCGGAGGTGACCGCCGAGCTGCGCAAGCGGCACCCCCCTCGCCATCGGCAGGGCTTCACCGTCTTCTTCACCGGGCTGTCGGGGGCCGGCAAGTCCACCATCGCCAACGTGCTGATGGTCAAGCTGCTGGAGATGGGCGGCCGCCCGGTGACCCTCTTGGACGGCGACGTGGTCAGGAAGCACCTCTCCTCGGAGCTCGGCTTCAGCAAGGAGCACCGAGACATCAACATCCGCCGGATCGGCTTCGTCGCCTCCGAGATCACCAAGAACGGCGGCATCGCGATCTGCGCCCCGATCGCCCCGTACGACGCCGTGAGGCAGGACGTGCGACGGATGGTGGCGGAGCAAGGGGGGTTCATCCTGGTGCACGTCGCCACGCCGCTCGATGTCTGCGAGCAGCGGGACCGCAAGGGCCTGTACGCCAAGGCCCGGGCCGGCCTGGTGAAGGAGTTCACGGGCGTCTCCGACCCCTACGAAGAGCCCGGCGATGCCGACGTCACGGTGGGAGCCGACCTGGCCCCCGAGGAGGCGGCCCAGGAGATCCTGCTGCACCTGGAGGCCAAGGGCTTCATCGGGGTGGGCCGGGGCGGCCCCGCGGCACCCGTCTAGCGCGCCTGGCCATGTGCGGGATCGCCGGCGTGATCGAGCCTTTCGGTGTCACGCCGGAGCGCGCCGTTCTCGAAGCCATGGGAGTGGCCCTCGCCCATCGGGGCCCGGATGACGCGGCGGTCGGTGTCTACGGGCGCGCCGGCCTCTCGTTTCGGCGTCTGTCGATCATCGACGTGGCCGGCGGCGCCCAGCCGATCGACAACGAGGACGGCACCCTCCACCTGGTCCTGAACGGCGAGATCTACAACCACCAGGAGCTGCGTGCCGAGCTCGAGCGCCGGGGTCATCGCTTCAGGACCCGCTCGGACGTCGAGGTGGTGGTCCACGGCTACGAGGAGCTGGGGGACGAGGTGGTCGGCCGGCTCCGGGGGATGTTCGCCTTCGCCCTGTGGGACGAGAAGCGGCAGCGCCTGCTGCTGGCCCGGGACCGGCTGGGGCAGAAGCCGCTTGTGTTCCACCACCGGGGAGACCGTCTCGCCTTCGCCAGCGAGCTCCAGGGGCTGCTCGCCGACCCCGGCGTCCCGCGCGCCGCCGACCTTCTGAGCCTCCACCACTACCTGAGCTACCTGTACGTCCCCTCGCCGCGCACCGCCTTTGTGGGGGTGCAGAAGCTGCCGCCGGCCCACCTGCTGGTCTTCGAGAACGGACAGGTCCGCACCTCTCGATACTGGACGCTCTCGTCGAAGCCCGAGGCTCGGATCACCGAGGCCGAGGCGGCCGCGGAGCTGCGCGAGCGGCTGAAGGAGGCGGTCCGGATGCGCCTGATGAGCGAGGTCCCGCTGGGCGCCTTCCTCTCCGGCGGCCTCGACTCGAGCTGCGTGGTGGCGCTGATGGCCGAGCTCGGGCCGGTCCAGACCTTCTCGATCGGCTTCGAGGAGGAGGAGTTCGACGAGCTGCACCACGCCCGGGTGGTCGCCGAGCGTTTCGGCACCCGGCACCACGAGCTCGTGGTGCGACCGAAGGCCGCCGAAGTGCTGCCGCTGCTGGTGCGGCACTACGGAGAGCCCTACGCCGACTCGTCCGCGCTTCCCACCTACTACCTGGCCCAGGTCACCGCCGAGCACGTGACGGTGGCTCTCAACGGCGACGCCGGGGACGAGCTGCTGGCCGGCTACGACCGCTACAAGCTGATGCCCCTGTTCGCGGCGCTCGGGCACGTCCCCGGAGCCGCCGCCGTCTGCCGGCGACTGGCGGGCGTCCTGGGGCCGGTCCTCCCCCGACAGACGGTGCGGCTGCTGCAGTCGGTCTCGAGCCGACCCGACGAGGCGTACGGGCGGGTCATGTCCTGCTTCCTTCCCGAGCAGAAGCAAAGGCTCTACTCTCCGGAGCTGCTGGCGGCGGTCGACGGCGACGACTCGCTGCGGCTGCTGCGGGAGCGCTTCGAGCAAGCCGATGCCCGCGACATCGTGGGCCGCACCCTTCACGTCGACCTGATGACGTACCTGCCCGAGGACCTGCTGGCCAAGGTGGACATCGCCACCATGGCGCACGGCCTGGAGGCGCGCTCTCCGTTCCTCGATCATCCGCTGGTCGAGTACGTGGCGCGGCTTCCCTCTTCGATGAAGCTGGGCCCGGGGGGTGGCAAGCGGCTGCTGCGACGCGCCATGGCCGACCGGCTGCCCCCGTCGATCCTGAGGCGGCGCAAGAAGGGGTTCGGGGTGCCGGTCTCGCGCTGGTTTCGGGGCGAGCTGCGGGAGATGGTGGGCGATTGCCTGCTCTCGCGTCGGGCCGCGGAGCGCCCCTACTTTCAGGCCCAGGCCGTGCGCCGGCTCTGTGACCAGCACTGGTCGGAGCGCTACGACCACGGGCCGCAGCTCTTCACGCTCCTGATGCTCGAGCTGTGGTGCCGGACCTTCCTGGATCGAGCCCCGGGTCCTTGAGCCGTCGCCGGCCTACTGCCGGGGCTCGGCCTCCTCGGGAGGCGCGGGCGCCGAAGGCGCTGCCGCGGGCGGTGGCGAAGGCGTCCCGGGCAGGCCCGGCGTGAACGTCGAGCGCGGGAAGGATCGGCGGAAGCCGATGCCTGCCTGGGCCGGCGTCGGCAGGCCGGGCGCCGCCGCCTGGGCCGGCGCCTCGGCCGGCGCCTCCTCCTCCTCGGTGTCCGGCTCCTCCAGCTCCTCGTCCTCCTCGTCGTCGGGCACGGGGGTGGGCCGCATGCGGCGTATCGGTACCGGTGGTTGCCTGGCTCGCGGTCTGCTGGCCGCCCGGGCGGTCGAGCCGGCCGGCGCCTCGCCAAGCAGAAGCAGCTTCTCGATCCGCTGGCCGTCCCGGTCCATGACCAGGGCGTAGTTGAGGCGTTGCCCTTCGAGGACGGCGAGGACCGCCGCCGCCGGAGAGAGGTCTCGCAGGGTGGCCGTCACCGCCTGGCTGGGCCGGCTCTCACCGTACTCGACCACCATGCCGGTCTTCTCGGCGATGCGGTCCAGGATCTGGTTCAGCGGGGCGTTCTGGGCCGTCACGTCGAGACGGCTCGCGTCGGCCTGGACCCGGACCTGGACCTCGGCCCCGGCCCAGGGGGCCAGGGAAAAAAGCGCGATGGCCACGCCGAGGCTTCGCCGCACGCAGCCAGTCTAGCAGAGTCCCTGCCTCGTCCCCCGAGCCGGCGTCGGCTACACTGCCCGGAATGAAGCCACCGACGCCCTACTCTGCGCTCCTCGGTCTCTTCCTGGGCTCGGCGATCCCCGCCGGCGCCGCCACGCTTTCGCCCGGCGAGGTCCACGTGTGGGAGGTGCAGGAGATCACCCTGCAGTCCACGGTGGAGTACCAGAACCCGTACCGAGACGTGGTGTGCTGGATCGAGCTCGAGGGGCCCGAGCGGCCGCTCCGGGTGTACGGCTACTGGGACGGCGGCCGGACGTTCAAGGTCCGCTTCGTGGCCACCGCTCCCGGTGAGTGGCGCTGGCGCACCGGCTCCAACCAGCCCGACGACCCCGGCCTCAACGGCGGCACCGGCGCTCTGCGGGCGGTTCTCTGGACGGACCAGGAGAAGCGCCAGAACATCAACCGGCGCGGCTTCATCCGCAGCAGCACGAACGGGCACGCCCTCGAGCACGCCGACGGCACACCCTTCTTCCTCCTGGGCGACACCTGGCTCGCGGCGTCGACCTGGCGCCTGCCGTTCAAGGGGAGCGCGGCGGCCGCCGACTACCAGCCGGGGCCCGGCATCGGCTTCGAGGAGGCGGTGGCCTACCGGAAGCGGCAGGGCTTCAACTCGATCAGCTTCATCGCCGCCTTCCCCAACTGGGCCGCCGACCACCACGGCGCCACCTACAAGAACGCCGACGGCATCTACCTGCGCAACGCCTGGGAGAAGTTCGGTTTCTGGGCGCCGGACGCCGCCGTCACCACCGCCGACGGGGCCACCACCACCGCCAAGGACATGCACGACGAGGAGGGCCACCGTCCGTTCGCGGTGTTCGCGGACCGGGAAGGGCTGGCCGACTTCGACCGCATCGACCCCGCCTACTTCCGGAGCCTGGACCGGAAGATGAGGCACCTGGCGGATCAGGGGTTCGTTCCCTTCCTCGAGCCGGTGCGTCGCGACGCGTGTCCCTCGTGGAAGGCGTACTTCGACTTCGACACCTCCTACGGACGCTTCGTGCAGTACCTGATCGCCCGCTACGGGGCCTTCAACCTGGTCTTCAGCGGCATCCACCTCGACTGGATCCCCAAGGAGTACAGCCTGACGGCGGAGGAGTTTGGCGCGGCCCTGACTCGACACTGGGAGAAGTTCGGGCCGCTGCCATTCGGCCAGCCCTACACGACGCTGATCGACAGCTCCACCTACCGCCGCTTCGGCCACGGTCCGGCCTGCCCCTGGCTCACCATGCACACCGTGGGCAACAAGCCACGGAACCACGCCATCTACGCGCTTCTGGAGGAGATCTTCAGGTTGAAGCCCGCCTATCCGGCCGCCAACCTGGAGCCCTACTACACCGGGTGGAACCACGTCATCAACCGGCCCGGCGGCGAGAGGCCTCCCGCCGACTCCGATCGTGACAACTACTTCGCCCGGGCCCAGATGTACGGCTCGGTGCTGTCGGGTGGGCTGGCGGGTCACGTCCATGGGACCGGGGCGTACGACATCACCACCACCGGCGAGCCGGCCGGATGGCGTCCCTACATCTGGGACGCCCTCCGCTACGCGTCGGGGGGCCAGATGCAGCACCTTCATCGTTTCGTGCTTTCCGAGGGGCGCCGCTACCAGGACCTGGAGCTGGCCGCCTCCGACCTTTCCCCCCGTACCGCCCCGGGCGCCCTCGACGACGGCCTGGACGGCTGGTCGTTCATGATGCGGACCCCCGACGCTCGGCTGGCCCTGCTCTACTTCGAGAACCGGGCGGAGAGGCCGGCGATCAGCCTGGGTCGCGCCGGCGCCCGCTACCGCTGGTCGTGGTTCGATCCCCGCGATGGCTCCTGGGGCGGCGTGCAGGAGCTTCTGGCGGGGCCGGACGGCACGCTGCAGGCCCCCGTCTTCCCGGGAGGCGGCGAGGTGGCGGGGTTGGATTGGGCCGCCAAGCTGGTCCTCGCCGGAGAGTGATCCGGACCTAGGGCTCGGCGTCCTCTCCCACCAGCTCGTCGACCAGGTCCAGGAGCCAGGGGAGGGGATCGATCTTCTCCTCGAGGAGCTTGAGGCGCCGCGACTCGAAGACCCGCTTCCGGTCGGCCATCTGGAGAGTCCGCTCCAGGCAGCCCAGCAGCTCGTCCGCCGCCTCCGGGCGAAAGCCGAAGGCCAGGCCGTAGGACTCGAGCTCGTCCAGGTACGACAGGCGGCCGACGAAGTCGCTGACCCGGAAGGCCGGTACACCCAGCACCGCCGCCTCGGCGGTCATGGTCTGGCTGTCCCCCAATACCAGCTCGGCGAACGCCATGGCGTGGTGGAGTCGCTCGGGGGGCAGGCGGAGAGACAGCCGACGCAGCTCGGCCGGGAGCTCCGCCTCGCCGGTCACAAACACCCGGACCCGATCGCCGATCCGCTCCAGCACCCGCTCCAGCAGGCTGGGGCTCAGGCCGCGGATCCCCACGTCGTGGTGGGCGCGCAGCGCGCTCAGACGCACCAACGCGTAGGGATCTCCGGGTGCCAGGCCCAGCTCGCCACGGACCCCCGGGTCCGGGACGAAGCGGTTGGGATGAAGGTAGAACAGCTCGTGATAGCCGGCGTAGGTCCGGTGCCGGCGCCCCCACCCCTCGTAGGCGAGGCACGCTGGCGTGACGATGGCGTCGACCAGGGGATAGCCCAACCAGCGGACCAGCGGGGAGACCCGGGCGTCGTCTTCGTTCAAGAACACAGAGCGGGCCCCGACCAGCCGACCCACCCGGCCGGCGTGGATGGTGGTCCCCACGATGGCGTGGGGCCGGAAACGGCGGGCCAGCCGGAAAAGCCGCAGCTCCCGGGAGATGAGCTCCCGCAACAGGCCGAGCCGCCCCCGGCCGACGGGCGCCAGGACCTCGAACTCCAACCCGTAGTAGCGCAGCAGCGAGAGGCAGACGTCCTTGTCCCGGGCCGTGATGCGGCATTCATCCCCTCGGGCTCGCCAGGCGGCGGCCACGTGCCGCATCAGGTGGACGTGGGCCGGGTGGTTGAGGTCGATCAGGACTCGCATGGCTCGTGGATCCATGGGGGTGACGGGGAAGACACGGCGAGCGACCCCAGGGCTGCTATAGAATACCGCCGGCCTCGATGACCCAGAAGCCTCCCTTCCTCACGCCCGACCCTGCTGCCGCGAGTGGGCGCCGCGGCCTGGGCCCGCCCCCCTGAGCGGCATGGAGCCCCTGCCGGCGAGGGAGGCTTCGGCTTCTCGGTGGCTCCGCTCCCACGCCGTCCTGGTAGGCTTCCTGGTGGCGGTGCTCGCCGTGCGGGTGTCGTTTGCCCTCGCCTTCCCGGTGGCCCAGATATCGGACTACGCCAGCTACTACGAGGAGGCCCGGGCCCTGGCCGGCCTGGTCGACCGCCCCTTGAACCCCGAGCAGGCCATCGGCCCCAAGCTCGTCTACGCTGCCGTGTTCCGCCTCTTCGGCGACTCGCTCTACGTGGTGGGCCTGACCAACGCGGTCCTGTTCACCTCGGCGGTGGCCTTCGCCTTGCTGGGGGTGAGCCGGCTCTTCGGCCGGCGGGCCGCGACCTGGATGGCCCTGTGCTGGCTCTCCAGCATCTCGGAGCTCTACTTCAACAACCTGGCCTGCACCGAGGTGATCGGCACCTTCTTCGTCGCCGTCCTGTTCTTCCTGCTGGCGCGTGGCATCGAGACAGGACCGTCGCTGCTGCTGCTCGGCGTGGTCGGAGGCCTGGCCGCGTACAACCGGCCGGCGCTGTTGCCGCTGGGCGGGCTGGTCCTGGTCCAGCAGGCGCTCGCACACCGGGAGATCCTGAGACCCCTCAGAAGAGCGGTGGTGGTCCAGGCGGTGATGCTGGTCATGGTGCTGCCGTTGTGCGCGGTCAACGCCCGGCAGTTCTCGCGCTTCACGCCCCTGATTGCCAACGCCGGCGGCGCCCTGTGGTACGGCAACAACCCCGAGGTGAGCCGCCTTCACGTCTACACTGAGCTGCCGGAGCAGCTCCCGCCCGGGAGCCGGAAGCGACAGCTCCGGGCCGAGGAGTTCAGCTCCTTCTACGTGAATCCCGACCGGGCCATGGTCTTCGACGAGATGGGTCACTACGACCGGGACGACGTTCGTCGCCGCTACGCGACCGCCTGGATCCGCACCCATCCCGGTCGCTACCTGGGGCTGGTGGCGGCCCGCTTCCGCCTCCTCTTCTTCTCCTGCACCTACGGGGAGGCACCCTACGTCCTCTACGATCCGAAGAAGCCCGAGCAGCCGCGGTGGGGTGATGCTCGTCGCAAGCTGATGGCAGCGGCGCGCCTACCCGTGCGCCTGTGGTATCGGGTCCTGGCCGTCGGTGCGCTCCTGGGCTTCATGGTGGTGCTGGTCCGGCGCCGCGCCGCCGCGCTCCTCTCGCCGCTCAACCTTCCAGTGGTCCTCTTGGCCTTCTACGTGCTCCCCTACCTGCTGAGCGCCGCCGCCAACCGCTATCACGTCCCGGTCCTGTTCCTGCTCTGGACCTACCTTGGGGCCGGGCTTTCGGCCTGCTGGCCGGGTCGGGGCCCGTTTCCCTCCCGGGGCAATGCCGCGGAGGTCGGCTGCTGATGTGCGCGATCGTCGGGATCCTGGCCGAGGACCGGCGGGACCTGGTGCCGCTCCAGGCCATGATCACGAGCCTCCGGCACCGCGGACCCGATGACGAGGGATACCTCCTGGCCGACAGCCGCCAGCGCCGTGTCGAGGCGTTCCGGGGGCCGGACTCGTACGTCGGCATCCCGTACCCGCCGCTGCCGGCCGAGCCGCCACCGGGCTTCGACCTGGGGCTCGGCCATCGCCGGCTGTCCATCATCGACCTGAGCCCCGCCGGTCACGGACCGATGGCCTCCGCGGACGGCCGGCTGTGGATCACCTACAACGGCGAGGTCTTCAACTACAAGGAGCTGAGGCAGGAGCTGCGGGGGCGGGGGCACGAGTTCCGCTCCGAGTCGGACACCGAGGTGCTGCTGGCCGCCTACGCCGAGTGGGGCGAGGGCTGCCTGGATCGGCTGAACGGGATGTTCGCCTTCGCCGTGTACGACGCCGGCCGGAACCGTCTCTTCGCCGCCCGCGATCGGTACGGCATCAAGCCCTTCTACTACCACCACCAGCCGGGGCGCCTTCTCGTCTTCGCCTCGGAGATCAAGGCCCTGCTCTGCCACCCGGCGGTTCCCTGCCGCCCGCACCAGCCGACCGTGCTCGGCTTCCTCAAGGACGGCGCGATCGACGAATCGGAGCAGACGTTCTTCGAAGACATCCTCGCCCTGCCGGGGGGCCACAGCCTGGCTCTCGACCTCGCCTCGCGGACCCCGAGCGTGCGGCGCTGGTATCAGGTTCCTGACGGCCCCCCCGAGCGGTGCTCGGCCGAGGAGTTCCGGGAGCTGCTCGAGGACGCGGTCCGGCTGCGCCTGCGCAGCGACGTCGACGTCGGCACCTGCCTGAGCGGCGGTCTCGACTCCTCTTCGCTGGTGGGGCTGACCGCCCGGCTGCGGGACCCTTCGGGGAGCGGCTACCGGCGCTCGGTGAGCGTCGTCTACGCCGATCCCGGGATCGACGAGCGGGACTACGTCTCCGAGGTGGTGGCCCTCTTCGGGGTCGAGGCCTCGCGGGCCACGCCCACGTCTGAGGAGCTGCTCCGCGACCTGCCACGCCTGGTTCGCCATCAGGACGAGCCGTTCCCCTCGCTCGCCAAGTACTCCCAGTGGCGGGTGATGGACCTGGCCGCCGCTCAGGGGCTGCGGGTGCTGCTGGACGGCCAGGGGTCCGACGAGCTGCTCGGCGGCTACCACTACCACTTCGGCCCGTACCTTGCGGAGCGTTGGGCCCGGGACGGCCTGAGAAGCGCGCTCGGGCAGGCCCGTGCGGCGCGGGCCGTGACCGGCCGTCCCCTCGCCTTCTTCCTGGCGCTGATGAGCTACCACGCGCTTCCCGCCCCCCGCGCTCTGCGCGGGTGGGCGATCGGTCGCCTGGCCACTCAGGGCCGGGTCCCCGCCCGGCTGTTCGACCCTCTGCTGGTGAGGCAGGTCGGCCATCTCCCGGTGACCCGGCATGCCCGCCGTCCCTCCCTCCGCGCCGAGCGCGAGGCGGCGGTGTTTCGCTCCAGCCTCCCGGCGCTGCTCCGCTACGAGGACCGGAGCTCGATGGCCTTCTCCATCGAGGCCCGCACGCCGTTTCTCGACTTCCGGCTGGTGGAGCGGGCGCTCCGCCTCCCCGCCGACGAGCTGATCCGAGACGGCTGGACCAAGCGGATCCTGCGCGAGGCGATGAAGGGAACCGTCCCCGAGTCGGTCCGCCTGCGCCGCGACAAGCTGGGCTATGCGACGCCGGAAGAGCGCTGGCTCTTCGAGCTGGCCGAGCCAGTGCGGGGATGGCTCGGGCGCGAGGCCCGGGTGGCCGGGTTCTTCCGGGACGGCGCGCTCTCCGCCTGGCTCTCCGGCTCCGACCGGGAGCTGGCCGATCGCCGGGGGCTCTGGCGCCTGGTCGCGGTGGAGCTCTGGCTGCGCTATCTGGAAGGCCGAGGCCGCGAGCCGAGCACCTGACGCGGGCCGGCTATCCTCGGGGGGGCAAGAAGGAGGTCATCGTGGTTCGCGCTCTGATGCTGGCAGGCGTGGGCTTCTTCGGTCCGTCGTTGCTGCTTGCCACGCCGCTGCAGCTCCATGGCCGCGTCGTCGACCCGGGCCACCAGCCCCTCGAAGGGGTGAGGGTCAGCGTCGAAGGCAGCCCCGCCGCGGTCGAGTCGGGCGCGGACGGGACGTTCACGCTGGAGCTCGCGACCTCCGCGGAGCGGGTGCGCCTGCACCTCGAGCATGCCGGCTACCACCCGCTCGAGCACGTGGTGGCACCGGA
>CAZNNH010000081.1:0-11641 GCA_964574335.1 uncultured Acidobacteriota bacterium
CGACCAGCGCGGGGCCAGCTCCCGGCCGGACGTGCTGGCCTTCGTGTCGGAGGTGCTCGAGGCGCCGGTCGAGATCGCCGGGCAGCCGATCGTCCACCTGGTCGCTTCCACCAGCGGCACCGACTCCGACTGGGTGGTCAAGCTGATCGACGTCTACCCGAACGAGGTTCCCCGCCAGGCGGAGCTGGGCGGCTACCAGCTCATGGTCTCGGCCGACATCCTTCGCGGGCGCTATCGGGAGGGCTTCTCCAGCCCCAAGCCCCTCACCCCCGACGCGCCCCTCGTCTACCGCTTCGCGCTGCCCACCGCCCACCACCTCTTCCTGCCCGGGCACCGGATCATGGTGCAGGTCCAGTCGAGCTGGTTCCCGCTCTACGACCGCAACCCACAGACGTTCGTGGAGAGCATCTTCTGGGCCCGGCCCGAGGACTTCCGGAAGGCCGTGCAGCGCGTCTACCATGCCCCCGATCGGGCCAGCTTCGTTGAGCTCCCCCGGGTCGAGTAGGCTCGGCCGAAGAAGCGCCGTGGCGAGCGAGACCGAACGACCGGCCGCGTCGGTGAAGGGCCGCGGGGCCGCGCTGGTGCTGGGGCTCCTCGTCGTTCTCGCCCCGGTGGCGGCCTCTTCCCAGGATCCGGCCAGCGCCGGAGGCCTCGACTACCGTCCCTCGCTCGACGTCCCGCTGACGCTGGCGGGTGCCGGGGCGGCGCTGGTCCCCCAGCTCTTCACCGACAAGGAAAGGACCTGGACCTGTCGCTGGTGCGACCGCGACGACGAGGGACGCGACACGCTGAACGGTCTCGATGCGGCGGCGCGCCGCCACTGGCGATGGGCCAACCGGGAGAAGGCCGACGCCTGGAGCGACGCCACCCTGATGCTGTCGCTGGTCGGGTCGGTGGGGACCTTCGTGGCCGTGCGCGGCGGCTTCGAGGATGGCTTCGGCGACGAGGTGCTGCTCCTGGTCGAGGCCGTCGCCCTCAGCCAGGGGGTGACCCAGGGGACCAAGTTCCTGCTCCGCCGGCAGCGGCCCTGGGCCCACGCCCAGGACCCGCCGCGGGGCGAAGAGATGGGATCTCGGGACAGCGTCCTCTCCTTTGCGTCCGGTCACGCGGCCACCGCCTTCACGCTGGCCGTCACCTCCGGCAGCCTGGCCTCGCTGCGCGGGGACCAGGGGAAGGAGTGGGTGTGGGCCACCGGCCTGACCTTCGCCACCGCCACCGCCTACCTGCGGGTGGCCGCCGACCGGCACTACCTCACCGACGTGCTGGCCGGCGCCGCCGTCGGCGTCGCGGTGGGGTGGACGGTGCCGCGGCTGGTGGACCGGCGGCCGAAGCCGCCGCCCAGCCCCACCGAGCTCGGCAAGCCGCGACCCCTGGTGCCTGCCTTCAGCGTGGCGCTGGGGCCCGGCCGCGTCGTTCTCGGCGGCGGCCTCCAACCCGGCGGCGCCTTCGTCTCGCTGCGTTTCTGACCGCGTGCCCGTCATCCTGAGTGTCCTTCGAAGTCGCACCCCGGATGGATCCCGGCCTGCGTCCCAGATTCTTCGGGCGCTGGCAGGTGACGCCCTCAGAAGGACGGCGCCGGGGACGTCGTCCTGAGTGCGGCTTCGAAGCTGGAAGCCGAAGCGGCGGGTGTCGAAGCCGGCGCCGCGTCGCTTGACAGCGACGGTTGCCACCGATAGAAGGAGCGGCAAAGGGCGGCCCCGTGGCCGCCGCGGGAAACGAGTTCTTGTGATGTCAGCCTACCGACCCGCCAACACGCTGACCTGAGCCTGCCGGCGGACGCCCGGCGGGCGTCCCCGGCTCGACTCCGGTTCACGCCGTCCCGCCTCTGCCTGATCCCGCGTCGGGAAGCCGGGGCGAGCCGGCTTCCCACGACGAACGCCACGTGGTGGGAGAAGGGGAGTGCGAGATGACCTTCCTGTACCTGAGCTCCGACCGCATCGGCGGCGGTGACGACGTCCTGGGCCGCAAGCTGCTGCGCATCTTCCTCGAGAAGCTGGTCGCCTCCGAGGTCCCCGTGGACTTCGTGGGCTGCCTCAACGGCGGCGTGCTCCTCACCACCGAGGGGAGCGAGGTGCTGGAAAGCCTGCGGGCGCTCGAGAAAAGGGGCGCCCGGATCGCCACCTGCGGGACCTGCCTCGAGCACCTCGGTCTGAAGGAGCGCCTCGCGATCGGCGTGGTGGGCGGGATGCCGCAGACGGTCGAGATGTTCGCCACCGCCGATCGCGTCATTGCGCCCTGCTAGGCGCCGGCCCGAGGCGGTCAGTCGGCGTCCGGGGCCGGGCAAGGATGCGGCGTCGGCGGAGCGGCCGGCCGAAAGGCCACGCTCCGCGCGTCGAGGTCGATGACGACCTGGTGCTCCGCGAAGAAGTTGCAGCCCAGGATGCCGTCGGTGCCGGTGCCGGGCAGGTCGACGACGGCGAAGTCGATCCCCGGGACCTCACCCCCGCCCATGACCAGGCTCGAGGGCGTGAACAGCTCCAGGCGGCCGACCGATCGACGACCCTCGCGGGGTGCGGCGTCGGGGCGGATGGTCGAGTAGGAGGCGCCGGTGTCGAGGACCAGCCGGCGCCTTCGTCCGTCGACGGTAGCCGAGATGCGCAGGCCGTCCTTCTGCGACTCGAGACGGATCCGGCGCCAGGGCCCGCCCTCAGGAAGCTCCGGGCTGGCGCAGCGGCGGTCGACCAGACCCAGCTCGCCCCGGCCGTAGTCGATCGTCAGGTGGAACTGGCGGAGCAGCCCCAGCCCGAGGTAGCCGGCCTCGATCGGCGGGGCGAGGTCGGGCGCGAAGGCGTGCTCGGAGCCCACCACGTCCGTGAAAACGTGCGGGCCCAGCGCCACCCGGGAGAGCCGATACTCGCGGGCCACCAGCCGGTCGCCGCGCGCGTTCTCGAACCTGCGGGTCTTGCCGGTGAAGGCGGGGCGCACCTGGTCGAGTGCCTGGGCGGTGAGGCTCACGGTTTCGAAGCCGCCGAGGTCGAGGAGGAGGTCGACCGGTGTCTCCTGGATGTCGATGTTGGCCACCGGCAGGCCGTGGGTGAGCCGAAGCGGCACCGAACCCGAGCAGGTCGGGCGGGACGGTGGAGTGGAGCCGGGCCCGCCGGCATCTACCGGCGGGTTCAGGGCGGCCAGAACGACGAGCATCAGCGGGACGGCTGGTCTCAAGAGCGCCTCCGTAGTGGTCGGGTCCGGCCGATCCAGGGCAAGCCCCTACCAGCGTCTTGAGACGCCTGAAGGGCTCCGCGGGTCGAGGTTCTTGCTAGCGGCGAGCGAATCCAGTTTGGGCGGGCGGGTTCGTGTCCGTATGGACCTGACCCCCGTCGGGCGGGTAGGCTCCGGGCATGGGATATCCGGCGCGGGTGGTGGCGCTCGTGGAGCAGGTGGAGGGGGACGGGGGGCAGGTGCTGGCCGTGTACCGCGAGCCGGTGGGCGGGCACTGGCAGGCGTTTTGCCTGCTGCCGATCGGGAAGGTGGCGCCCACGCCTTACCAGCGCGACCTGTCGCCGACCCACGCCAAGCGGCTGACCGAGGTGATCAAGAAGATCGACCGCTTCGTGGACCCGGTGGTGGTGGTCTCGCCCCAGCCCGGCACCTACTGGACGCCCAACGGCCACCACCGGCTCTCCGCCCTGGTCAAGCTGAAGGCCTCGCTGGTCCCGGCCATCCTGGTCCCGGAGACCGAGGTGGCCTATCAGATCCTGGCCCTCAACACCGAGAAGGCCCACAACCTCAAGGAGAAGTCGCTGGAGGTGATCCGCATGTACCGGGGGCTGTGCCAGGAGAAGCCCCGAAGCGGCGAGGAGGACTGGGCCTTCCAGTTCGAGGCCCCCCACTTCATCACCCTGGGCCTGGTCTACGAGGAGAACCGCCGCTTCGCCGGCGGGGCCTTCGCCCCGATGCTGAAGCGGGTGGATCGCTTCGTGAAGGGGAAGCTCCCCGATGCGCTCGAGATCCGAAAAGCGCGGGCCGAGAAGGTGAAGGCGGCGGACGCCGCCCTGGGCACGGTGGTGGCCGCGCTCAAGAAGAAGGGGATCCGCCACCCCTACGTGAAGAACTACGTGCTGGCCCGCACCAGCCCGCTGACCCGGGCCCGCAAGACGGTGCCCTCGTTCGACCAGGCGCTCTCGCGGCTGGTGGCCAGCCTGCAGGGCTTCGACGTCGCCAAGGTGCGCCACGAGGACATCCAGCGCGCCGCCGTCTTCGCCGCCCCCGCGGGCGACTAGCCGGCGCGGGCTTGCCCGCGGAGGATCGGCCGGCGCGGGCTCAGTCCAGGCGCTTGCGGAAGCGGAGGGCGGCCAAGGTCATGGTCGCCAGGCCCATCAGTAGCAGCGCCAGCGCCTGGGGCCACAGCACCGACAGGCCCGAGCCGCGCAAGAAGATGCCGCGGATGATCTCGGCGTAGTAGCGCAGCGGGATCGCGTAGGTCACCCGCTGGATGGCCTCGGGCATGTTCTCGATGGGGAAGATCAGCCCGGACAGGTAGACCATGGGCATGATGAAGACGAAGACGGCGCCCATCATCGCCTGCTGCTGGTTGCGGACCACGGTGGAGACCAGAAGGCCCAGCCCCAGGCTGTTGAGCACGAAGAGCATGGTCAAGCCGAGCAGCAGCAGGAAGGAGCCGGCCAGCCGGACCCGGAAGCCGAACACCGCCACCGCGCTGATCAGCAGCACCTGGATGAACCCGATCACGGCGAAGGGCAGCAGCTTTCCCACCAGGAGCTGCCAGGAGCGGATCGGCGTGACCATGAGCTGCTCCATGGTGCCGATCTCGCGCTCCCGCACCACCCCCATCGCCGAGAGCATGGTGGTCATCACCATCAGCACCAGCGCCAGCACCGCCGGGACGAAGTACCAGCGGCTGAGCAGGTCGGGGTTGTACCAGACCCGGGGCACCAGCTCGATCGAGCCGACCGACGCCCCGGCCATCGGCCCGCCCCGGGTGGCCAGACGCCGCGCCTGATCGGCCAGCACCTCCCGGGCCCGTCCGGCGATGATCGCGCTCGAGTAGCCGAGGGCCACGGTGGTGGCCGACGAGTCGGCGCCGTCCACCAGCACCTGGACCCGCGGGTTGCGGCCCGAGAGCAGGTCGCGCCCGAAGCCGGGGGCGATCACCAGCGCGACCTGGGCCCGGCTGGTCAAGAGCCACGGCTCGACCGCCTCCGCCGTCTCCTCCACGCCCACCAGCTCGAAGTAGCCCGACTGCACGAAGCGGTCGACCAGGTCGCGGCTCTCGGCGCTTCGGTCCTGGTCCACCAGCACGGTGGGGACCCGGGTGACGTCGGTGTTGACCGCGAAGCCGAAGAGGGTGAGCTGGATCACCGGCGCCACGAAGATCACCGGGATCATCCGGGTGTCCTGGCGGATCTGCAGGAACTCCTTGACGATCACCCGCCACAGCACGTACACCGCTAGACCTCCCTCCGCAGCAGGCGCAACGAGGCCAGGGTGATCACTACCAGGCCGAAGATCAGCAGCGCCAGGACCTGGTGCCAGTAGGGGGCGAGCCCGGCCCCCTTCAGGATCACCCCGCGCAGGATCACCAGGTAGTAGCGGGCCGGCACCAGGTAGGTGACCGCCTGGAGGAACGGGGGCATGGAGCGGATCTGGAAGATGAAGCCGGAGAGCAGCATCGAGGGGAGCATCGACGTGATCAGGCCCACCTGGAAGGCGAAGGCCTGGGTGTCGGCGAAGGTGGAGATCAAGAGACCCTGGCCGAGGGCGACGAAGAGGTAGAGCAGGGTGGCCAGGAACAGGGCCAGGTAGGGCCCTTCGACCTTCACCTCGAAGAGCAGGCGCGCCGCCACCAGGATGATCACGGTGGCCAGGTAGGAGATCGCCAGGTAGGGGAGGGTCTTGCCCAGGATCAGCTCGTAGGTGCGCAGCGGCGCCACCCGGAGCTGCTCCATGGTGCCGCGCTCCTTCTCGCGCACCACGCTGAGCGCCGTGGAGAGCACCGCGGTCAGCATCAGCAGGAAGCCGATCAGGCCGGGGACCAGGAACTGGGTGGATTTCAGCTCGGGGTTGTAGAAGACCCGGGGCTGGTAGGCGATGCCGGGCTTCAGGGTGATGCCGAGCCGGGCGCGGCGGTCCTTCAGCAGCCGCCCGTTGGCCTCGGCGACCAGCCCCTGGGCGTAGCCGAGGATGGTGGTGGCGGTGTTGGCGTCGGCGCCGTCGAGCAGGAGCTGGACCGGCGCCGACCGGCCGGCGCCGATCCGGGAGCCGAACTCCTCCGGGATCACCAGCACCGCCCGAGCCCGCCGCCGCTCGACCAGCCTCTCCAGATCCTCGCCCGGGGCGGGGGCCTCGACCAGGTCGAAGTAGGTCGAGTTGACGAAGGCGGCCACCAGGTCGCGGCTCTCGACGCTGTGGTCCCGGTCCTGGACCGCCAGCGCAATGTGCCGGACGTCGAAGTTCAGGGCGTAGCCGTAGAGGATCAGCATGAAGGCGGGGAGGCCGATCAGCATGATCAGGCTCAGCGGGTCGCGCACCACCTGACGCAGCTCCTTGCGGGTCACCGCCCAGGTGCGCTTCATCCCCGGCGGACGGCGCCCGTGCGCCGCGCCTCCTCCTCTTCGACGTGGTGGATGAAGACGTCTTCGAGCGAGGGGACGATCCGATCGATGCCGAGCGGCGGGTTGCCCTGCCGTTCCAGGGTGGCCGTGACCTGTCGGCGGCCCTCCTCGGCGTCGCGCACCACCACGTGGATGCGGGTGCCGAACACCGAGGTCTCGAGCGCCCACGGCTGCTCGGCGAGCACCTCGAGCGCCTCGCCGAGGCGCGCCGCGCTGACCTCCAGCACGGCGCGGTCGGCGAAGACCTGCTTGAGCTGGCCCACCGTTCCCAGGGCGGCCAGGCGGCCGGCGTGGATCAGCGCCAGCCGATGGCAGTACTCGGCCTCGTCCAGGTAGTGGGTGGTGACGAAGACGGTCACCCCCTGGGAGGCCATCTCGTCGATCAGGGCCCAGAAGCGCCGCCGCGAGATCGGGTCGACGCCGCTGGTGGGCTCGTCCAGGAACACCACCTGGGGCTCGTGCAGGACCGCGCAGGCGAGGGCCAGCCGCTGCTTCCAGCCGCCCGGCAGCTCGCGGGTCAGGCGCCGCTCCTGGCCCTCGAGCTGGGCCATCTCGATCGCCCAGCGCTCCCGCTCCCGGGCCCGCTCGCCGCGCAGGCCGTACACGCCGCCGAAGAAGCGCAGGTTCTGGAGCACGCTCAGGTCCTCGTAGAGGCTGAAGCGCTGGCTCATGTAGCCGATCCGCCGCTTGACGCCTTCCGGGTCGGCGGCCACGTCGATCCCCAGCACCCGGCCGGTGCCGCCGGTGGGCGCCAAGAGGCCGCAGAGCATCCGGATGGTGGTGGACTTGCCCGCCCCGTTGGCCCCCAGGAAGCCGAAGATCTCGCCCGCCTCGACGTCCAGGGAGATGCCGTCGACGGCGGTGAAGTCACCGAAGCGCTTGGTCAGCTCGCGCAGCTCGACGGCGGCGGCCACGGCTACCTCGCCACCGCTCGATCCAGCCGGGCGGCGGACACCTGCACCTCGGCCAGCGCCTGGGTGTGGCTGAGGCCGGCGTCGAGCAGCGCCACCTCGGCGTCCAGCAGCTCGGACGAGGGGATCACGCCCTCCCGATATCGCTCGGCCGACACCCGGTGGCTCTCGCGGGCGGCGACCAGGGCCTGCTCGGCCACGCCCACCCCGACCCGGGTCGTGCCCAGCTCCAGATAGGCCCGGGTCACCTCGAGGCGGATCCCGCGTTCCAGGTCGTCCAGGCGCTGCCGCAGCCCCTCCGCCGTGGCCCGGGCCCGGGCCACCGACGCCGAGGTACGCCCGCCGTCGAAGACCTTGAGCGAGACCTCCACGCCGACGTCCCAGCTATCGCGCCAGCTCTCGTCCGGCGGCACGTAGTTCCGGTTGGGGTTGGCGTACAGGTAGCCGGCCGAGAGCCGGGCCTGGGGAAGGTGCGCGGCCCGCTCGATGCCGACTCTCGCCTCCGCCGCCCGCAGCCGGGCCAGCAGCGCGTTCCGCTCGGGGCGTGCCTCGAGCGCCGCGGTGACCAGGGCCTCGAGCTCGCCGGGCTCGGCCCCCTCTCGATCCACCGGCTCGGTCGGCTCGATCTTCGTCTCCGGGGGAAGCTGCAGCAGCCGCTGCAGGTTGGCCTCGGCGATCCGGGCGGCGTTGTCGGCCCGCAGCCGCCGCAGCTCGGCCCGCTCCTGCTCCACCCGCACCGCCAGCACCTCGCTGCGCGCGGCCAGGCCGAAGCGCTCCCGGTTCTCGGCGTCCTTCATGTGGGCCTCGAAGGCGGAGAGGGCCTCGCGCAGCACCCGCTCGCTGGCGCGGGCCGTGACCAGCCCCCAGTAAGCCTGGCGCACCTCGAGGACCAGGTCGCGCCGGCCCGCCTCGACGTCCAGCCCGGCCGCCTGCTGCCGCCCGCGGGCGGCGTCGATCCCGCCGCTGATCCGGCCTCCGGTGTAGACGGGGACGCTGGCACGCAGGCCGACCGTGTAGTTGTCGGGGAGGTTCGGGAAGCCGCGGGGCGGCTCTCCGGGCGCCGTGGGGAAGAGGAGCTCGGGGATGTCGGAGCGCCGGGTGTAGCCGGCGGTCAGGTTGGCGGAGGGGAGGCGCCCGTAGCGCGCCTCACGCAGGTCGGCGTCGGCGGCGAGCTGGAGCTGGCCCAGCTCGCGCAGGCGGGCCGACACCGACACCGCCCGCTCCACCGCCTCGGCCAGCGTCAGCCGTGCCGTGTCGCCCGGTGTCCCGGCGGGCTCGGTGGCCTCGGCATGAGCCGCCAGCAGCATCGGCAGCAGAGCGACCCAAAGGCGTTTCATGGCGCCACCTCACTCTGGTCCGGGCCCTCGGTCCGCTCGGCCCGGATGCGATGGATGAACACGTCCTCGAGGGACGGCAGGCTGGCCCGGGCCGACTCCACCTCCAGGCCCGCCGCCTGAAGCTCGGCGGCGATCCGCTCGGCGGCCTCGCCGGCGTGGGCCGGCGGCACGGCGGGGAGCGTCACGTGCAGCCGGTCGCCGAAGACCTCCACCTCCGACACCTCGGGGTGGGAGCGCAGCCGCAGGATCGCGTCGCGCCGGGGTCGCACCACCACCTCCAGGAACGTGCCCACCGCCTGGGCACGCAGGGCGCCGGGCGAGTCGACGACCAGCAGGCGGCCGTTGCTCAGCAGCGCCACCCGGCCGCACCGTTCCGCCTCGTCCAGGTACGGGGTGGTGAGCAGGATGGTGAGGCCCTCGCGCTGCAGGCGCGCCAGCAGCTTCCAGAAGTCGCGGCGCGAGACCGGGTCGACGCCGGTGGTGGGCTCGTCGAGCACCAGCAGCTCCGGGGTGTGGATGAGCGTGCAGGCCAGGGCCAGCTTCTGCTTCATGCCGCCGGAGAGGCGGTCGGCCAGGCGGGAGCGGAAAGGCGTCATCCTCACCAGGTCGAGGAGCTGGTCGCGGCGCGGCCGCCAGTCGTGCACGTCGTGGATCTCGGCGAAGAAGGCGATGTTCTCGTCCACCGAGAGGTCGCCGTAGAGCGAGAAGCGCTGGGACAGGTAGCCGACCCTCTGGGCCAGGCGGCGGCGGTCCCGGGTCGGCTGCAGGCCGCAGGTCTCCACGCTGCCGGAGGTGGGGGCCAGGATCCCCAGGACCATCCGCAGGGTGGTGGTCTTGCCGGCACCATCGGGACCGATCAGGCCGAACATCTCGCCGCGCTGCACTCCCAGCGAGACCCGGTCCACGGCCAGGACGTCGCCAAAGCGGCGCGACAGCTCCGAAAGCCGCAGCAGCACCGGCGCCCTGTCGGTCACGGCAACGGACCCGCCGGCTCCAGCCGGACCGACGCCGGCATCCCCGGCTTGAACAGGCCGTCCTGGTTCTCGAGGGCGATCTTGATCTTGTAGACGAGCTTGACCCGCTCGTCCCGGGTCTGCACGTTCTTGGGGGTGAACTCGGCCTCGGAGGAGGTGAAGGTGACGCGGCCGGTCCGCTTCTGGCCATCGTCGGTGATTACCTCGGCCGGCTGTCCGATCCGAAGCCGGCCCAGGTCGGGGCCCGAGACATAGGCGGTCAGCCAGGCGTCACGAAGGTCGGTGATCACGGCCAGCCCGGTGCCCGGAGAGGCCAGCTCGCCGGTCTCGGCCAGCTTCTCCGTGACCACCCCCGCCACCGGGCTCTTCACCACCGCGTCGTCGAGCTGCTGCTGGAGCTGGGCGATGCGGGCCTCGGCGGCCGCCAGGCGGGCCCGCGCGGCGTCGATCTCCTCCTGGCGCGACCCGGCCCGCAGCTTGCGGAGCCGCTCCCGGGCGGAGTCGAGGCTGGCCGCCGCCACGTCGTGCCGCGTGCGCGCGTCGTCCCGCGACTTGGTGGTGCCGGAGCCGGAAGCCAGCAGGCCCTCCATCCGCTCCAGGTCCTTGGTGGCGCCCTGGAGGTCGGCCTCGGCGCGGGCCACCAGCGCCTCCGCCTCGGCGATGTCCTCCTGCCGGGCCCCGGCCAGGCGCAGGCGCAGCTCGGCGGCTGCCTGGTCGCGGTCGGCGCGGGCCGAGCGTTGCCGCAGCTCGGTGTCGATCGTCTCCAGCCGGGCCAGCTCCTGGCCGGCCTCCACCCGGTCCCCCTCCTCGATCGGGACCGACTCGAGCACGCCCCCCACCTTGCTGGAGACCGTGACCTCGGTGGCCTCGACGTGCCCGGAGGCGGTGATCGGAAGGGTCTCGTCCCGCTGCTGGCAGCCGGTGGCGACGATCGCCAGCAGGGCCCACAGCACGGCCGTGTCGCGTTTCATGCGGAGGCTCCTCGCGGGGTCCTCGAGCGCCCGGGGCGCTCGAGCCCTCTGTGCATCAGTTCCTGGACGTAGCGGACGTACGCCTCGATCGATGGCGGCTCCCCCAGCCGCTGGGCCTCGAAGGCACGCCGCCTGACCGGCTCGGTGGCCAGGAAGAAGACCAGCCCGCCGATCAGGTTCATGTGGACGATGGTGGGGTCGACGGGCCGGAACCGTCCCTCCCGCACCCCCCTCGAGATGATCGCGCGCATGCCCAGGAAGACCTTCATCACCCGGGGCTGCAGCCAGGGAGGGAACTTCCCGCTGGCGATGATCTCGCGCAATACCAGGGCCGGGAAGCCGGGCTGGTGACGGGCGGCCAGCTCGGTGAATCCGCCGATGAACTCATGGAGCAGCTCGCCCGGCGGCCGAGGCGAGGCCTCGAGCGCGGTCACTCGGCTCCCCAGCTCGTCGAAGACCGAGGCGATGATCGTCTCGTACAGCTTGCGCTTGCCGCCGAAGTGGTAGTTGATCATCGCCTTGTTGACGCCGGCCCGGCGCGCCAGCGCCTCGACCCGCACCCCGTCGTAGCCCGACTCGGCGAACAGCTCGGTGCCCGCCCGGAGCAGGGCGTTTCGGGTCGCCTCCGGGTTGCGCCTCTCGATCCGTCGTCGGGTCAGGCTCATTCAACCAGCGGTTTCAAACAAACGGATGGTTAAATACTGGGGCAAGCCGAAAAGAATGTCAAGCCGGAACCGGCGCCGGCCGGCTCAGACGTCCCGGTGGTTCTGCAGGAAGCGGGCCAGGACCTCCCGCTGCGGCTCCCCGACCGCGGCCCGCAGCCCCTTCATCTCCGTCTCGGACAGAGGGGTGAAGCGGCGCGCCAGGGCCACGTTC
>CAZNNH010000081.1:11741-25888 GCA_964574335.1 uncultured Acidobacteriota bacterium
CGGACCCAGCACGACGCGCTGGATGGCGAGCGCCCGCTCGCGGGTCTTGGGGTTGGCGCGCTGGCAGTCCTCGAGCTCGGGGCAGTGGGCGCACGACAGCAGCCCCTTCTCGACCACGCACTCGCGGATCGGGCACTTGACGATCGCCTCGAAAGGCTCGGGGACCCGGCAGCGGGAGCAGACGATCTCCTCGGCCCGGATCGTCTTGTGGAGCTTCTCGCTCAGCTCGCGGGCCTTGTCGCGCTTGAACTCCATGTCGTCGCCCAGCCACTTGCACCTCTCGGGCGTGCACTCGGCGTTGCAGTAGGACATGGTCTCGTCGAAGACGTAGGCCTCCGGCGTCGGCCCCGGTCCTTCGCCGGCCCGGGCCCACAGCGCCGGACACCCCAGCACGCAGCCGGCCAGCACGGTGCCGCTGTGCATGAACTCGCGTCGCCCACAGGTCCTTCCCATCGCCTCCTCCTCCCCGGCCGGATCGTGACCGTGGGCGGGATCTTACGGAGACGGAAGCTGGCGGCGTCTCCGGCTTGTGACGAGGTGCCGCCGGCGGGGACGACCGCCCGGCCCGTGGGACGGAGGGCGGCCGAACGGCTAGTGGCGGGCCGGCGGTTGCCCTATGCTGGAGGCGGTCGTGGAGATGACCTCGATAGACCGCCCCGGCGACGGCAGACGACCCACGCTGCGGCAGCGCGGCCGCGAGTGGCTGGGGGTGGCGGGTGTGTGCCTCGCCCTCGCCCTCGCGTACTCTTTCGCCTGGAAGCTTCGGGGCTGGGCCAGAGGCGAGAGCGTCGACTGGAGTGCGATCCCCACCGACAACCTGCTCCACTTCGGCTGCTGGCTCCTGCTCTACCCTCTGGTGGCGCTCTTGACCGCCCGCTTCCCCCTCGGCGAGAGGCGACGTCACCTGCTGTTGCACGCCGGCGCGGCGTTTCTATTCTCGCCGCTGCTGATGGCCCTGAGCGGCACCCTGAACACGCTGGCGCGCGGAGAGGCGACCACCTGGGCCTCCCTGGTCCGAGACACCATCGCCCCCGAGCTGGCCTGGGGCGTCACCGCCTACATCGTCCTCCTGAGCATGGCCCACGTGGCCGAGCTCCAGCGGCGCGACCAGGCGCGGGCGATCGGCGAGGCACAGCTCCAGGCGGCGCTGGCGGTGGCGCGACTCGACGCCCTGCGCAAGCAGCTCGAGCCCCACTTCCTCTTCAACGCCCTCAACTCCATCTCCTCGCTGCTGCGTCGCGACCCCGACGCGGCGGAGCGGATGTTGGCACGCCTCGGGGACTTCCTGCGCCTGACCCTCGACGACTCGACCCCCCAGAAGGTCGAGCTGCGCCGGGAGCTCGAGCTCCTCGACCGCTACCTCGGCATCGAGCGGGTCCGCTTCCGGGACCGCCTGACGGTCGCCATCGAGGTGCCGCCGGAGCTGCTCGGCGCCCGGGTACCGTACCTGGTGCTCCAACCCCTGGTCGAGAACGCCATCCGCCACGGCATCGCCGAGCGTGCCGGGCCGGGACAGGTGGTGGTGCGCGCCTCGCGGGTGGAGGGCGGGCTGCGCCTTCTGGTGGAAGACGACGGGCGCGGGCTCGACGCCGGCGGCGCGCCGCCGAAGCCCGGCGTCGGGCTCACGAACATGCGCGCCCGGCTGGAGCAGCTCTACGGGTCCGGTCAGCGGCTGCGGATCGAGTCGAGGCCCGACCAGGGGGCGCGGGTCACCATCGACCTGCCGTGGGAGCCGGGGGCGGCGGCTGACGAGGTCGCCACGGCGACGCCATGAGGCCTGCCTCGGGGCCGCTCCGCGTGCTGATCGTGGACGACGAGCCGCCGGCCCGCGACCGGATCCGAGAGATCCTCGACCCGCTCCCCGACGTCGAGATCGTGGGCGAGGCCGGCGACGGGCTCGCCGCCGCCCAGGCGATCCTGGACGCAAGACCCGACCTCGTGTTCCTCGACGTACGGATGCCGGAGATGGACGGCTTCGGCGTGCTGGCCGCCCTGCCCGAGGGGTCTTTGCCAGCGGTCGTCTTCGTCACCGCGTTCGAGTCGTTCGCGGTCCGTGCCTTCGACGTCCACGCCGTGGACTACGTGCTCAAGCCGTTCGAGAGCGAGCGGCTCCTGGAGGCGGTGGCGCGGGCCCGCGAGCGCCAGGGCGAGACACGGGATCGGGACCTCGAGCGGCGCTTGCTCGAGCTGATGGCGGAGTCCTGGCCGGGGCCGCGCCCTTTGTCGCGGGTGCTGGTGAAGAGCGGCCAGCGCTTCGAGCTCGTGCGCCTTTCGGACGTCGACTGGATCGAGGCCGCCGGCAACTACGTCACCCTCCACGTCGGCGCGCGGTCGCCCCTGCTGCGCCACACGCTGGGCGGCATCGAGTCACAGCTCGATCCCGAGCGCTTCCGTCGCATCCACCGCTCGGTGATCGTGAACCTGGACCGGGTGAAGGAGATCCGCCCTCTGGAGGGCGGCGAGCACGGCGTGCTGCTTCAAGACGGGACCACGCTGCGGCTGAGCCGCAGCTATCGGCACAACCTGCTGGGTACTCGCACCTAGCCTGCCCGGAAGACCCTCCCCAGTGGCGCGACGGCATCGTCGACGCGTCGAGACCTGCGCTCGGGCCGTCGGCGCCGGCCGGACCTCCGCCAGGGCTGACGCCCCCGGTGAGGCGCGGGCAGACCCTGCTGCTGCGCTACCAGTACGCCCTGGGCAGGAGCCGGCTTCGTTTCGTGAAGACGCAGGCGGGCGGAGCCCGCGGCCGGCTATCCGGCCGACGACATGCTCTCCAGGAACTCCTTGTTGGTCTTGGTCTTCGAAAGGCGCTCCAGGAGCAGCTCCATGGCCTCCACCGGCGACAGCGCGGAGAGGACCTTGCGCAGGATCCAGGCCCGGTTCAGCTCCTCCGGCGCCACCAGCAGCTCCTCCTTGCGGGTGCCGCTGCGGTTGATGTCGACCGAGGGGAAGATCCGCTTGTCGGTGAGCTTGCGGTCGAGCACGATCTCGGCGTTGCCGGTCCCCTTGAACTCCTCGAAGATGACGTCGTCCATCCGGGAACCGGTCTCCACCAACGCCGAGGCGACGATGGTCAGGCTCCCGCCCTCCTCGACGTTGCGGGCCGCTCCAAAGAAGCGCTTGGGCCGCTGCAGGGCGTTGGAGTCCACGCCGCCCGAGAGCACCTTCCCGGAGGGCGGGACGATGGTGTTGTAGGCGCGGGCCAGCCGGGTGATCGAGTCGAGGAGGATCACCACGTCCTTCTTGTGCTCCACCAGGCGCTTGGCCTTCTCCAGCACCATCTCCGCCACCTGGACGTGGCGGTCGGCGGGCTCGTCGAAGGTGGAGGAGATCACCTCGCCGTGGACCGAGCGCTGCATGTCGGTGACCTCTTCCGGGCGCTCGTCGATCAGGAGCACGATCAGCACCACGTCGGGGTGGTTGGTGGTGATCGCGTTGGCCACCGCCTGCAGCAGCATGGTCTTGCCGGTGCGGGGCGCGGCCACGATCAGGGCGCGCTGCCCCTTGCCCAGCGGCGTCATCAGGTCCAGCACCCGGTTGGACAGCGCCTGCGGCACCGTCTCCAGCACGATCCGGCTCTCCGGGTAGAGGGGGGTCAGGTTGTCGAAGAAGACCTTCTCCTTGGAGCGGTCGGGGGGCTCGAAGTTGACGGCGTCCACCTTGATCAGGGCGAAGTAACGCTCGTCCTCCTTGGGGGGGCGGATCTGGCCGCTGATGGTGTCGCCGGTGCGCAGGTCGAACTTGCGGATCTGCGAAGGCGAGACGTAGATGTCGTCGGGCCCCGGCAGGTAGCAGTACTCGGGCGCTCGCAGGAAGCCGAAGCCGTCCGGCAGGATCTCCAGCACCCCCTCGGAGAAGATCAGCCCTTCCTTCTCGGCCTGGGCGCGCAGGATCTGGAAGACCAGCTCCTGCTTCTTCATCGAGGCGGCGCCGGGGATCTCCAGGGTCCGGGCCACGCCGACCAGCTTGGAGATCCCCATCTCCTTGAGCACGGCCAGGTCGAGGCGCGCCTCGGCCGGTCGCGGGCCGCCGGGCGGGGAGGCAGGAGCGGCCACGCCGGTCGGTGCGGCAGGGGCTTCCGGGGCGGGAGGCTCGGGAGGCTCGGGTGCCTCGGGTGTGGCGGCCCCGGCGAGCGCCTCTGGCGTGGCTGGCGTGGTTGGCGCCTCGGGGAGCGGGGACCCGTCGCCCGGCGCCTCGCTGGCCCGGGCGCCGTTGGAACGGGCCCCGTTGGCGCGGGCGCCGTTGGAGCGCGGGCCTCGCCCCTTGCCCTTGGCGACGGGCTTGGGGGTGGGGAGGGGAGACTCGTCGTTGGCCATGGCCTATCTCGGTGGAAGGAACGTCAAAGGGGGAAAGCGTGAGCCGTCGTCACGACGCCGCAGCGACCTCGCGCTCGGGTGTATCGGAGGCCCCACGATAGAGGAACTGGCGTCCGCGTGTCAACTGGGCGATGAGGCGGCGAGGCGGGAAGCGACCCGGGTCACACGTGCGGCCCGGGCGGGTTGACGCCTCCCCCGGTGCAGCGTAGGTTGGTGGGGACGAGTGCCGGAAAGGAGGCGTTGGTGATGAAGCAGACCCTGGCTTTGATGTTGGTGGCGATTCTCGGCTTGGCCGTGGCGGCGAGAGCGCAGGAGGCCCAAGAGAGCTCCACCACGGTGACCGGCGAGATCCTGAAGCTGGATCGAGACAACAAGGTCATCGAGATCACGCACGACGACGACTCGGTCGGCTACGTGGTCGACGAGTCTTCCGTACCCGGCTGGTACACGCTCAACTCGGTCGGAGACACGGTCACCCTCACCTGCCAGAGCTTCCCCGAGAGGGGAGAGCTGGTGGTGGCGATCCAGAAGGTACGCAGCAAGGACGACCCGAAGTAGCCCGACGTCTCAAACCTCTTCCAGGATCCGCTCCAGCAGCTCGGGCTCCCGGGCCGCCAGCAGTCGGGCGGCGCCCGCGGTCAGCAGCGCATAGCTGGCCGAGGCGCCCGCCAGCGCCAGGGGCAGGCTCACGAGCCAGAGCGACGGTCGGCCCAGGAGCAGCGGCAGCCAGGACAAGAACACGAACGGGCCGGCCAGCACCAGGATCACCGGCACCAGCGCGGCGGTGACGCCGAAGGCGGCCCAGCCGCGGCTGCCCGCCCCGGACACGGGGCTTTTCCCGGGGGCGGGCGCCGCCACCGGAAACAGGATCGACAGGTAGTTGTCGGAGGCCAACGAGATCAGCAGCGTGGCCAGGGCGACCACGGCAACGGCCGGCAGCAGGGCGGCGGGCGCCGCCACGGCGCCGGCGACCAACAGCACCAAGAGGCCGGGCGCGCGGAGGACGAGGGCCGCCAGGTTCTTTCCCAGCAGAAGCCAGAAGCGGTCCATCGGGAAGCCGAGCAGCAGCGAGACCCCTCGCCGCTCCAGCCCGAAAGCGTTCCCTCCGAAGCCGGCCAGCCCGACGAAGGCACCCAGCAGCAGGATGGCGGTCGGCGACGCGGGCTCCGCTCCTCCCCGCGACAAGAGGGCCAGGAGCAGCAGGGGGCCGAGCAGGCTCATGAACAGCGTAGTCTTGAGCGCGGGATCCCGCCAGGCGGCCCGCAGGTCCTTCTCGACCAGAGCGCCGAGCGGGCCCCGGAGCCACATCCGCGCAGTCGTCGAGCGGGCCGGCGGCGTGGAGGGACCCAGGCGCAGCTCGCCCCGGTACACCCACTGGATCAGCACGGTGGACAGGCCCATCGTCGCCAGCAGCGCCAGGACGGCGGCCAGGATGCTGACCACGTAGGCGAGCCCCTCACCACGGCCGGCGTGGACTGCGGCCCGCACCCCCCAGGCGAACGGGGACCAGGCGAACAGGTCTCCGTCGACGAGGAAGGCGAGCACGCGGCCGAGCCCCCGCGGGCCGGAGAGGAGCAGGAAGAGCGGCAGCAGCGTCAAGCCAGCGCCCAGCACCAGGCCCAGAGACAGGGCCAGGTCGTGGGCCCGACGATTGCGGGAGAGGCCGTGCACCAGCAGCCCCAGCACCTGGGAGACGGCCAGGACCAGCGCGAACGAGAGGCAGACCCCAAGAAACGCCAGCGGGAAGCGCCCCGCCCCGCCGGTGGCCAGCGCCAGACACAGCATGATGGGCGCCTCGGCCAGCACCATCGGCTGCAGCAGGTTGGCCAGGAGCGACGAGACGGCCAGCGTGGCCAGGGGCACCGGGAAGTGCAGCAGGCGGGTCATGTCGTGGGTCTCGCTCCAGGCCACCCCCGCGACCAGCGGTGATACCAGCCAGCCGATCCCCACCAGCGTAGCCAGCGCCGAGACGAGCGGCAGCACCGCCTCCGGCTGCCACCGCTCCAGGGCCGCCACGCCGAAGAGGGTGACCAGGGAGCCGAGCCCGGAGAAGAACAAGAGGCCCGGCAGCACCAGCATCAGGCCCAGCAGCCGCTCCCGGCGTCGCAGCAGGGCCCGCAGGTCCATCCGCCAGCGGAGCCCGACCAGGGCGATCAGCCGATCCACGAGAGGTCCTGCCGGGTGACGTCGGCCGCCACCAGCTTGAGGAAGACGTCCTCCAAGCTGGCGTCCTGGGCCACCTCCCGCTGGCGCCGGATCTCCTCCAGGCTCCCCTGGGCGACCAGTCGCCCGGCGTCGATGATGGCCACCTCGTCGCACAGCCGCTCCACCACGTCCAGGACGTGGGAGGTGAAGAAGAGGGTGACTCCCTTGCCGGCGAGGCGTTGCAGCAGGTCGGTGACCACCCGGCCCGAGATCGGGTCGATGCCGTTCAGGGGCTCGTCGAGAAACAGCACCCGCGGGCTGTGGATCAGCGCCGCCGCCAGCGCCAGCTTCTTGCGCATCCCGTGCGAGTAGTCGACGACCAGCTTGCCGCGGTCCTCGGCCAGGGAGAGGAAGGCCAGCAGCTCCTCGGTGCGTCGCCGGGTCTCGGCCTTGGGCAGGCCGTACATGCGCCCCGCGAAGTGGAGGTACTCCTCGCCCGAAAGACGCTCGTAGAGGGCGAGCTCCTCCGGCAGCACGCCGATGATACGCTTCACCGCCAGGGGGTCGTCGCCGAGCCTTTGACCCTCGATGGCGATCTCGCCGGCGGTGGGCCGAAGCAGGCCGGTGAGCATCTTGATGGTGGTGCTCTTGCCGGCGCCGTTGGGTCCCAGGAAGCCGAAGAAGCGGCCCCGCGCCACCCGGAAGGAGACCCGGTCCACCGCCGGCTTGCCTCGAAACAGCCGGGTCAGGCCCTCGACCCGGATCGCGTCGTGGTCGTCCTGGGTGGTGATCGCCGAGGGCGGCTCGGTGGGGCTCTCGCTCACTGGCCCGAGGTCGCCTCGGCCGGCGCGGGGGCGAGCGGGAGGGTCCGACCCACCACCGGGGCGATGATGCGCAGCTCACCCATCAGCCGCTCGAACTGGCTGGGGTAGAGGCTCTGCGGTCCGTCGGAGAGCGCCTTGTCCGGATCGTCGTGGACCTCGATCAGGAGGCCGTCGGCACCCGCCGCCACCGCCGCCCGTGCCATCGGGATCACCTTGTCGCGCCGCCCGGTGCCGTGGCTGGGATCGACCAGGATCGGCAGGTGGCTGCGCTTCTTGACCACCGGGATGGCCGAGATGTCGAGGGTGTTGCGGGTGGCGTTCTCGAAGGTCCGGATGCCGCGCTCACACAGGATCACGTCACGGTTGCCGCCGGCCAGGATGTACTCGGCCGAGAGCAGCCACTCCTCGATGGTGGCGGCCAGGCCGCGCTTGAGCAGCACCGGTCGGCGGACCCGTCCCAGCTCCTTGAGCAGGTCGTAGTTCTGCATGTTGCGGGCCCCGATCTGCAGGCAGTCCACGTAGCGCAGCATCAGCTCGATGCTGCGGATGTCCATCACCTCGGAGACCACCGCCATGCCGAGACGGTCCCCGGTGTCGCGCATCCAGCGCAGCGCGTCCTCGCCGTGCCCCTGGAAGGTGTAGGGCGAGGTGCGGGGCTTGAAGGCGCCGCCGCGCAGCGCCCGCGCGCCGGCGGAGTACACGGCGCGGCCGATCGCCTCCACCCGTTCCGGCGACTCCGCCGAGCAGGGGCCGGCCATCACCACCACCTCGGCGCCGCCTATGGGGACCCCCTTCACGTCCACCACGGTGTCCGTCGACTGGAAGGTGCGGCCCACCAGCTTGTAGGGCTCGGTGATCCGCACCACCTCCTTGACCCCCGGCAGCAGCTCCAGCGCGCGGGGGTCGAGGGGGCGGGTGGTGACGCCGACCGCCCCCAGGATGGTGTGCTGGGCGCCGGTGGAGCGGTGCACGTCGTAGCCCACCTCGACCAGCGTCTCGATGACGCGCTGGATCTGCTCCTCGCCCGCGCCGGGCTCCATCACGATGACCATGTCGTCACTCCTCCCCGTCGATCTCGTCGGCGGCCAGGCGCTCCAGGCGCCGGCTCTCGTCGATGATGCGCTCGAAGACCCGGCGCACGGCGTTGGGGTCGAGCGGCCCCGGGCTGGCTGACGAGACCCGCTCCAGGATGTGGGCCTCGCGCACCGCGTCGTAGATCGGGATCCCCAGGCAACGCTTGGCCCGGCCGATCTCCACCGCGCACGCCGAGCGGCTGTTGAGCAGCCGGACCAGCTGTTCGTCGATCAGGTCGATGCGCCGCCGCCACTCCTCGATCGCCTCGCGGCGATCCGTCACATCCCGGTCTTCAGCCACCGCACGTGCTCCGTGATGTCCCCGTCACGATTCTCCTCCAGGAAGCGGACCAGCGAGCTGCCCACCACCACGCCGTCGGCGAGGGCCGCCGCCTGGGCCACCTGCTCGGGCGTCGAGATCCCGAAGCCCAGCGCCACCGGCTCGCCGGTCCGCTCACGCAGCCTCCCGAGCAGCGCGGCGGCGTCGGCCGAGACGTCGACACGCTCGCCGGTCACGCCGGTGCGGCTGACCGCGTAGACGAAGCCGCGGCACACCTCGGCGATCCGCTGGAGCCGGTCATTGGGGCTGGTGGGAGCGGCCAGGAAGACGGTGTCGAGGGAGTGAGCGCGGGCGATCGCGATCCACTCCCGGGCCTCCTCGGGGGGGAGGTCGGTGACCAGCACCCCGTCGAGGCCCACCGCGCGGGCGCTCTCGCCGAGGCGCCCGAGCCCCATTCGCAGCAGCGGGTTCAGGTAGCTGAACAGCAAGAGGGGCAGCTCGCTCCGCTCCCGGATCCGGCCCACCACCTCGAGGATCCGAGGCAGGGTGGCACCGCGCTCGAGGGCCCGCTGGCTCGAGCGCTGGATCACCTCTCCGTCGGCGAGGGGATCGGAGAAGGGCACACCCAGCTCCAGCACGTCGACGCCGCCGTCCTCGAGGCGCAGGGCCAGCTCGACGGTCCTCTCGAGGCTCGGGTCGCCGGCGGTGATGAAGCCGACGAAGGCGACCCGGCCGGCCTGCCGCAGCTCGGCGAAGCGACGCCCGATCCGGGACGGTGCCATCTCCGTGGCGCTCACGCTTGGCTCTCCAGTATGCCGAGGTCCTTGTCCCCTCGGCCGCTCAGGCCCACGAGCACGGTCTTGCCGACGAGCGTCGCCTTCTCTCGCACCAGGTAGGCCACGGCGTGGGCCGATTCGAGCGCGGGGATCAGCCCCTCGCGCTCCGAGAGCAGGTGGAACGCGGCGAGGGCCTCGTCGTCGCGCACCGAGGAGTACCGCACCCGGCCGACGTCTCGGAGCAGCGCGTGCTCGGGGCCGATCGCCGGGTAGTCGAGGCCGGCTGAGACCGAGTGGGTGGGCAGCACGTTGCCGGCCTCGTCCTGCAGCAGGTAGGTGTGGGTGCCGTGCAGCACGCCGGGACCGGCGCCCTTTCCGAGGAACCGCGCCGCGTGCTCTCCGGGCTGGTCCGATCGGCCGCCCGCCTCCACCCCGACCATCTCCACCGGGTCGTCGAGGAACGCGAAAAACAGCCCGATGGCGTTGGAGCCGCCGCCCACGCAGGCCACCAGCAAGTCAGGGAGCCAGCCGGTGAGCTTCTGGACCTGGGCGCGGGCCTCCTCGCCGATCACCGCCTGGAGGTCCCGGACCAGGGTCGGGTAGGGGTGGGCGCCCAGCACCGAGCCGAGCAGGTAGTGGGTGGTCCGCACGTTGGTGACCCAGTCCCGCATGGCTTCGTTGATGGCGTCCTTGAGGGTCCGGCTGCCCGACGTCACCCCCCGGACCTCGGCGCCCAGCAGGTGCATCCGCTTCACGTTGGGCGCCTGGCGGGCCATGTCGTCGGTGCCCATGTAGACCACGCACTCGAGGCCGAGCAGGGCACAGACGGTGGCGGTGGCCACGCCGTGCTGGCCGGCCCCGGTCTCGGCCACCACCCGACGCTTGCCCATGCGCTTGACCAAGAGGGCCTGCCCGAGGGCGTTGTTGATCTTGTGGGCGCCGGTGTGGCAGAGGTCCTCGCGCTTGAGCAGCACCTGGCAGCCGAGCTCCTCGGACAGCCGTCGCGCCTCGGTGAGCGGCGTGGGGCGCCCCACGTAGTCGCGGAGCAGGGCCTTCAGCTCGGCCTGGAAGGCCGGGTCGCGTCGGGCTTCCTGGTAGGCGAGGTCGAGCTCGCGCAGCGGCTCCATCAGCGTCTCGGGGACGTAGCGGCCGCCGTACGGGCCGAACCGGCCGTCCGCATCCGGCCAGGGCCAGCTCACGATCGCCCCCGCACGGCTGCGACGAACGCGCGCACCGCCACCGGGTCCTTGCGGCCCGGCTCCGCCTCCACGCCGCTCGAGACGTCGACGGCGTCCGGCCGCACCGCCTCGATCGCCTGTCGCACGTTGTCTGGGCGGAGGCCGCCGGCCAGCACCAGGTAGGGGGCGCCGGCGCGTACCGCCCCGGCCAGCTTCCAGTCGAAGGCGCGACCGGTCCCCCCCCGCGCACCGTCGGCGGTGCCGGTGTCGAGCAAGATACCGTCGACGCTGCCGACGTAGCGGAGCGCCTGCTCCGGATCGAAGCCGGGTCCGACCTGGATTGCCTTCAGGGTCCGCCGGGGCAGGCCGGAGAGCGAGTCGGGCGGCGTCTCGCCGTGGATCTGCAGCACGTCGAGGCCCAGGCTGACCGCGGTGTGGGCCAGCCGCTCCCGGGTGGCATCCACGAACACACCCACCCGCAGCACGAACGGCGGCAGCCGCGAGCAGATCTCTCGCGCCCGCTCCTCGTCGACGTAGCGGGGGCTGGCCGGCCAGAGCACCAGGCCGATGGCGTCGGCGCCGGCGGCGGCGGCGAGAAGGGCGTCCTCCGGGGAGGTGATCCCGCAGATCTTGACGCGGATGTGGGCGGCCGGTCCGGGTCGTGTCAACGGCTGGCCTCCTCTCTCTGGGCTTCCTCGAGCAGGCCTTCGAGGGCCCGCCGGGGATCGGCGGCCCGCATCAGGTGCTCTCCGATCAGGAAGCCCCGATAGCCGGCCGCACGCAGCCGGGCGATGTCCCGGCCGCTGCGGATGCCGCTCTCGGCCACCGCCACCACGTCCTTGGGGATACGCTCGGCCAGCTCCAGGGCGGTCTCCAGGCGTACCTTCATGGAACGTAGGTCGCGGTTGTTGACGCCGATCAGATGCGCTCCCACCCCCAGCGCCCGGTCGAGCTCGGCGGCATCGTGGACCTCGACCAGGGCGTCCAGGCGCAGCTCGCCGGCCAGTGCCTGGAGGTCGCGAAGCTCCGTGTCGGACAGGGCGGCCACGATCAGCAGCACCGCGTCGGCGCCGCCGATCCAGGCCTCACGGACCTGGTAGGGATCGACGATGAAGTCCTTGCACAGGGTGGGCAGGAGCGTCCCGTAGCGCGCCTGCTGCAGGTCGTCGAGGCACCCTCCGAAGAAGTCCTCCTCGGTCAGGACCGACAGCGCCGCCGCCCCGGCCACCTCGTAGGCCTGGGCCACGTTCACCGGGTGAAGGTCCTCGCGGATGGCGCCGCGGGACGGGGATCGGCGCTTGAACTCGGCGATCACGTTGGGCCGATCGCCGTTGGCCAGGGCCCGTTCGAAGGGCCGTCGCGCGCCGGGGGTGGGCGCCGAGGCCAGCAGCCGTTCCAGCGGGTACTGGTTCTTGCGCGCGGCCACCCGCTCGCGGGTGTGGGCCAGGATCTCGCCGAGGCCGGGCACCGTGGCGCTCATTCGGCCAGGGCTCCCTTCACGCGCTCCAGCAGGTCACGGGCCCGGCCCGTGTCCAGCGCCTCGGCCGCCAGCCTCGCGCCCTGGCGGAGGTCGGCGGCGCGTCCGGCGACCACCAGCGCGGCGGCGGCGTTGAGCACGACCACGTCGCGCCGCGGTCCCTGGGCGCCGCCCAGGACCTCCCGGGCGATGGTCGCGTTCTCCGCGGCATCGCCGCCCAGGAGCGCCGCCGGGGCGCAGCGTTCCAGCCCGGCGTCCTCGGGGGTGACGGTGAAGCGGCGCACCCCCTCGCCGTCCAGCGCGGCGACCTCGGTCGGCGCCTCTAGCGACAGCTCGTCCAGCCCCGATCCGTGGACCACCCAGGCCCGCCGCAGGCCCAGCCGGCCCAGGCAGCGGGCCAGGCGCTCGGTCAGCTCGGGGCGGGGGACGCCGACCACCTGGGCGACGGGGAGGGCCGGATTGGTCAGGGGTCCCAGGAAGTTGAAGACGGTGCGGACCCCGAGCTCCTTGCGGGGACCCACCGCGTGGCGGGTCGAGGCGTGGAAGGCGGGCGCGAACAGGAAGGTCCAGCCGGTCTCCTCGAGGCAGCCCTGGACCGCCGTCGCCCCCGCGTCCACCCGCACCCCGAGCGCCTCCAGCAGGTCGGCGCTGCCGCAGCGGCTGCTGGCGGCCCGGTTCCCGTGCTTGGCCACCGCCACGCCGCAGGCGGCCACCACCAGCGAGGCCAGGGTCGAGATGTTGAACGTGAAGGAGTCGTCCCCTCCCGTGCCACAGGTGTCGACCGCTTCGCGGGAGCGGATCGGCGTGGCCCGCTCGCGCATCACCCGGGCGAAGCCCACGATCTCGTCGTCGGTCTCGCCGCGCAACGCCAGCCCGGCGAGCAGGGCGCCGATCTGGGCCGGCGTGGCGGCGCCGTCCATGATCGTGCCCATCGCCGCGGCCGCCTCGGCCTCGCTGAGACGATCTCCCCCGATCACCTTGGCCAGTTGCTCCTTCACCGCCTCATACCTCCTTCGTCGCCGAGCTCCAGGAAGTTCTGCAGCAGCCGCTTGCCGGTGTCGGTGAGAATGCTCTCGGGGTGGAACTGCACCCCTTCCACCGGGTGCTGCTTGTGGCGCAGGCCCATCACCACGCCGTCCTCCGTCCAGGCCGAGACCTCCAGGCAGTCCGGGAGGCCCTGCCGCTCCACCACCAGCGAGTGGTAGCGGGTGGCGGTGAAGGGGGTGGGCAGCGAGGCGAACACGGTCCGGCCGTCGTGGTGGATCGACGAGGTCTTCCCGTGCATCAGCTTGGGGGCGCGCACCACCCGCCCGCCGAAGGCCTGGCCGATCGACTGGTGGCCCAGGCAGACCCCGAGCAGCGGCACCCGTCCTGCCGCCAGGCGCACCAGCTCCAGGCTGATGCCGGCCTGGTCGGGGGTGCCGGGTCCGGGCGAGATGACGATCCGGTCCGGATGCTGGTCCAGCACCGCGGCCGCCGTCTGCTCGTCGTTGCGGACCACTCGGGTCTCGGCGCCCAGCTCGCCCAGGTACTGGAAGAGGTTGTAGGTGAACGAGTCGTAGTTGTCGATCAGCACCAGCCGGATCGGTCGTGCCATGGTCATAGCTGCCCCGCCAGGCGTAGCGCCTCCAGCATGGCGCCGGCCTTGGCCTCGGTCTCGCGCTGCTCCGTGGCCGGGTCGGAGTCCGCCACGATGCCGGCCCCGGCCTGGACGGTGGCGCGGCCGCCGCAAAGCGCCAGGGTCCGGATCGCGATGCAGAAGTCCAGGTTGCCGCGCAGGTCCAGGTAGCCGCAGGCGCCGCCGTAGATCCCCCGCCCGCACGGCTCCAGCTCGTCGATGATCTCCATGGCCCGGATCTTGGGGGCGCCGCTCAGGGTGCCGGCGGGGAAGGCGGCGGCCAGGGCGTCGAGGGCGTCGCGGTCCGGGCGCAGCTCGCCGGTCACCGAGCTGACGATGTGGGTCACGTGGCTGTAGCGCTCCAGGGTCATGAACTCCGGGACGCACACGGTCTCGAACCGACAGACCCGGCCCAGGTCGTTGCGGCCGAGGTCGACCAGCATCACGTGCTCGGCCCGCT
>CAZNNH010000082.1:0-24989 GCA_964574335.1 uncultured Acidobacteriota bacterium
GGGTCAACAACGCGATGGTGGTCCTGAAGCTGGCGGTGCTGGCGCTCTTAGTCGGTGTGGGCATCCTCCACCTCAACCCCCACAACTGGGTCCCCTTTGCCCCCAACGGCTGGCGAGGGATCCACCAGGGCGCCGCCATCGTGTTTTTCGCCTACATCGGCTTCGACGCCGTCTCGACCGCCGCCGAGGAGACCAAGGACCCCCAGCGCAGCATGCCCCGGGGCATCCTCGGCTCGCTGGTCGCCTGCACCCTCATCTACGCCGTGGTCGGGCTGGTGGCGACCGGGCTGGTCCCGTACACCGAGCTCAAGGGCTCCGACCCGCTGGCCCGGGCCTTCGAGGTGGCCGGCATCGGCTGGGGGCAGGCGATCATCCCCTTCGGCGCCATCGTCTCGATGACCGCCGTGCTGCTGGTCTTCCAGATGGGCCAGCCCCGCATCTTCTTCTCGATGAGCCGGGACGGGCTGCTTCCGCGGGCCTTCCGCGCCGTCCACCCACGCTTCCGGACCCCCCACGTCACCACCATCCTGACCGGCGTGGTGGTGGCGCTAGCGCGACGGTCCTCGACGACGACGAGACCTCACCAACATCGGCACGCTGTTCGCCTTCCTGGTGGTCTGCCTCGGCGTCCTGGCGCTCCGCCTGCGCGACCCCGACCGGCCGCGCCCGTTCCGGGTGCCCATGGTCTGGGTGATCGCGCCGCTCGGGGCCGCCGCCTGCCTCTTCGTGATGTTCGGCCTGCCTCCGGTCGCCTGGGTCCGCTTCGGGGTCTGGATGGCGGTCGGGATCGCGATCTATGCCTTCTACGGGGTGAGGCACAGCCGGTTGCGGGACCGACCTACCTGAGCCTTCAAGATTCGGTATCCTCCCTTCAATGAGCGAGCGATACCCCATCTCCACCACCCCCGTTAGCCGCCGGTCCCTGCTGAAGGGCACGGCCGCGCTGTTGGCCACGTCTCCCCTCGCGCCTCGCCTCGCCCGGGCGTCGGAGCCGGCTCCGGAGCCGGGCACGGGTGTGGAGTGGTACGTCACCACGCGGGAGGCTCCCTGGCAGAGTCGCGCGCTGGGGCTGGAGCCCGGCGGGCGCGCCGACGTGTTCGTGCGGACCGATGCCCGGCTCCAGGCGATCGAAGGCTTCGGGGCGTGTTTCAACGAGCTCGGCTGGACGGCGATCTCGATGCTCTCGCCGGCCGATCGCGAGGCGGTGCTGCGGGAGCTGTTCGCGCCCGGTGTGGGCGCCGGCTTCACGCTGTGCCGGATGCCCGTCGGCGCCAACGACTTCTCGCGCGACTGGTACTCCTACGACGAGGTCGACGGGGACTTCGCCCTCGAGCACTTCACGATCGCCAACGACCTGGAGACGCTGGTGCCCTTCATCCAGGCGGCCCAGGCGCAGCAGCCGGCGCTCCGGCTCTGGGCCTCGCCGTGGAGCCCGCCCACCTGGATGAAGAGGAACCGCCACTACGCGATGGCGATGCCCGGGCCGTGGCAGCAGGGGGTCGAGAACGGGCTGCGTCCGGACCAGGTCGGTCGCGAGGGCGCGGACATGTTCATCCTGGAGGAGCCCCACCTCCGGGCCTACGCCTCCTACTTCGGCCGCTTCATCGACGAGTACCGCAAGCTCGGTATCGCCATCTCTATGGTGATGCCTCAGAACGAGTTCAACTCGGCCCAGGTGTTCCCGAGCTGCTGCTGGACGGCGGAAGGCCTGGCGCGGTTCATCACCCATCTGGGGCCGGAGATGGCCCAGCGTGGAGTGGACGTCTTCTTCGGCACCCTGGAGCGGGCGAACGAGAAGCTGGCTGACGTGAGCCTCCAGGACCCTGCCGTTGCCCCCCTCGTGAAGGGCGTGGGCTTCCAGTGGGCGGGCAAGGGGGCGATCGCCGGCATCCACCGCCGCTACCCGGAGCGGCCCCTCTACCAGACGGAGCAGGAGTGCGGCGACGGTAAGAACGACTGGCGGTACTGCCGCTACGCCTGGACGCTGATGAGGCACTACCTGACAAACGGGGCGAACGCGTACCTCTACTGGAACCTGGCGCTGAAGCAGGGCGGGGTCAGCCGCTGGGGCTGGGCCCAGAACTCGCTCGTCACGGTCGACGCCGAAGCCCGGACGTATCGGTACACGCACGAGTACTACCTGATGAAGCACCTGAGCGCGTTCGTCCGCCCGGGCGCGCGGCGCGTGGAGGCGGCGAGCTGGAGCGGCTACGAGAACCAGCTCGCCTTCCAGAACCCCGACGGGAGCCTGGTGATCGTGATCCAGAACGACATGGCCGAGCCGATGCCGGTGCGGATCAGTGCCGGCCGTTCGGTCGTCGCGCCGACGTTGCCCGCCGACTCGTTCAGCACCCTGGTCGTGAAGGCCCCGGCTTCGGCCGGCTGAGGCTCGGGACATTGGGCAGCCCAGCTTGTTGGGCGGGCGCAGCTCGAGGTGAGCAATGATCTCGTTTCTCATGCTCCGCAACGGCAAGCGCCTCCGCCGCGGGGCTGTTCGGGAAGGCGTCTTGTCGGCCATTGTTGACTGGGTGACTCCTCGCCCGGAACGGCCGTCTGAGCTGCATTGCACGCTCGCCGGCCTTGAGACGAGCGAGCCCCAGCAGCAGCATCTCGATTGGGTTGAGCTTGCTGACTTGACTCCCGGCGACGAGATCACCATTCGTATAGAGGACGGGCACTCTCCCGATCCGCCCATCAAGAAGCGACCCAGCCACCAGCACAGGAAGGAGCCCGACGGCTCCAAGTCCCCCAGGCGTCGGGCCGGCGTCGCCGGCGCCGACGTCTACATGTGCGCTCGCTGCCTAGCCCTTGCGGCTGAACTGCTGGATCGTAGGGCGGAGAGCATCTTCCACCTTCGGACCACTCAGGCTGGACGCTGCTCCTTCTGCTCGCGTGATGAGCGGACGCGGACCGTCGTCGCACGTGACCAGGGGATCCCCTCTGCGACGAGTGTGTGCGGGCCGTCTCTGGGTAGCGAGGAGGCAGCCCAAGAGATCGCGACCGTGAGCACTGCGTCGGATTCCGGCAAGTGCGGCCCTGGGGTAGGTTGCTCCGAGGATAACAGGTGACGAACGAGCATCAGGCCACAGACAGCCCACCCCGGGCCCTCCGAGCGATCGCGGCCGACGCCCCGCGGTTCTGGGAGTGGGGCCGTGTCTTCTACAACGCTGTCCTGCTGGCCATCGTCGCCGTCTACTTCGTCGCGGGGTTTCCGGGGTCGTGGCGCTCGCTGAGCGTCAATCTCTTTCTCTTCATCTTCGTGATGGCGGTCCTTGCCAACGTGCTCTACTGCCTCGCCTACGTGGCGGACGTCCTTGTCCAGCTCGCGGGACTACGCCCGGCCTGGGGTCGGTGGCGGTGGCTTCTCCTCCTGATCGGCACCGCAACCGCCGGCATCATTACCCGCTTGTTTTCCATGGGTATGTTCTCGCATGGCTACCTCGAGTGACCGCACCGAGGGCGCAGGAGGCAAGAGGTTGAGCGCCCGAAACCTGTCGAAGCTCGCCCACCTGCTGGGTCTCGGCCTGTTCCTCGGCAGCATCGCCACGTTCGCCGTGGCTTCAGGGATGCCGGCCGCCGGAGACGTGGTGAGCCTGTCCGTGGCGAGGCGCGTGATCGGCGCCGGGACATCGGGAGCTTCCGCGAGGGGCAATTGGGCGTCCTCGGACATCCCTACGGCGGCGTGGAGGGTCTGGATGCCTTCCGGTGAAGTCAGCGGCACGCCGGGTTTCTCGACGACACGACGGGCGCAGCCCCGTCCGCGGTCGGGCGACTGGGCGATTCCCCGGACAGGCGCCACGCGTTGGGTCGTCCGTGCGGTGCCAATGCATCGAGCAGCCTCCGACCGAGAACTGAGCCTCCGGCTTTGGGCGATACGGATGTGCCATCCCTCAACCGGCAGTACACCCTCGTGCTGGGCAAGGGCTTCCCGAGAGAATGAATGAGGATCGCATTCGACCTCGATGGCACTCTGGTGCCCGCCTCAGGCGGTTTCGCAACCGAGCCGCCTCAGAGCATCGTCTTGGGTTGGCTCGTGTCCGAGCAGCTCCGCACGGGCGCAACGGCTCTGCTTCGTGACCTCGCGACCGCCGGTCACGAGCTCTGGGTCTACACCACCTCCCTGCGACCTTTGTGGATGGTTCGGCTCTTGTTCCGGGCCTACGGGGCAGGCCTGGCGGGGGTGGTGAACCAGGCGGTCCATGACCGAGCGGTCGGAAAGGCTCTGCCCGGGACAAGGCCGAGCAAGTACCCTCCGGCGTTCGGCATAGACCTCCTGGTGGACGACAGCGAGGGGGTCGTGGCCGAAGGCCGGGCTCATGGCTTCCCCGTGCTCCTGGTGGCGCCGTCGGACCCGGCCTGGGCGGATCGCATCCGCCGAGAGGTCGGGGTGTGAGGCTTGGGGTGTCCGCCGGACCCTGTGACGGCCAGGACGGGCGTGGGTCTGCCGCGTGCCGATACTGTGGGGACGAGAGATCGATACTGCCGTCCGGGCAGGGCGGACAGCGCATGGCGGTTCATAGCGGAGCTACTGGTCGACTTCGGTCTCTCTGCGTTGCTCGAGCTCGGCTTCGAGCAGGCGGCCAGCTTCAACGGCGCGGTCTGGCGGCGGGAAGGCTGGCCGTACTGGGGACGCTCGTATCCTAGGGGGAACCGCCCGACCGGAGGGGTAGACCATGGGCAAGCCAGGCAGGAAGTCGGGCGTCGCCAAGATGGCGAAACGAGGATTCCGCGGTCACCCGGTAGCGACCATCGTCTTCGATGGACCCACCGCCGACTTCGCGACCAAGGTGGCGGTAGGAATCGTCCGAGAGGACGACGAGGACCCGTACATCCTGGAGCGCTGGTTCACGACCGATCACGACATCCGCGCAGACTCCCAGATCGATACAGAGGTGGCGGAGCTCATCAGGCGCGAAGGGGTACGCTCGGTGGCCATGGGCGACCGCATTCTGGGCTGTCCCCACGAGGAGGGGATCGACTACCCGGAGGGTGAGTCGTGCCCCGAGTGCCCGTACTGGGCGGGCCGCAACCGCTTCACCGGGGATCGCCTACACTGAGACGCCCGCGACTCGTCGGACCGACAACGCCATGCCTCGACACCTGCGGTGGCTCGAGAAGGAGATCCAAGAGCTTCCTGAGAGCTGGGTACGGGTCGATTCGGTCACGCGTGCGCCCCGCGGGATCGATCTCCGGCTGAGCCTCCTCTCGAGACGGAGGGGTGCAATTTCGTCTCGGTACGTCGTGCGGTGCCGGGGTGTCCGGGAACTCATGGTCGCCGACCTGGACGGGTGGAGCCCTTGACATGAGCCGGACGGCTGCGCGGCGCAAGCCAGCGTCCTCCGGCCGCTCGATGCGCGCACCGTTCCTGCGGCGTGTCGTCAGCTTCCCCGATGAGGTCGACCGAAGCCGATACCCTTTCAGCGTCCCCGCCTTCTCCAGTGGCGTCGACATCACCTTTCGAACCAGCGTCACCTTCTTCGTGGGCGAGAACGGCAGCGGCAAGTCCACCCTCCTCGAGGCGCTCGCCGAGTGCTGCGGCTTCAATCCCGAAGGGGGCAACCGAGACCATCATCGCGAGTCCCTCGCCGAGCGCTCCGAGCTGGCCCAGTGGCTCCGCCTGTCCTGGTTGCCAAAGGTCGCCGACGGCTTCTTCATGCGGGCCGAGAGCTTCTACAACTTCGCGAGCTACATCGAGCAAGTCTCCGACCTGCGGGCGTACGGCGGCCGGTCGCTCCTTCAGCAGTCTCACGGCGAGTCCTTCCTGTCCCTGTTCTCGAACCGCTTCGAGCAGGGGATCTACATCCTCGACGAGCCCGAGGCCGCGCTCTCGCCGCAACGCCAGCTCTCCTTCCTCAAGATCATCCACGACCTGGAGACGCCGGGGCACGCCCAGTTCCTCATCTCCACCCATTCGCCGGTCCTTCTCGCGTACCCAGGGGCGGTCCTGTTGAGCCTCGACGGCAGCTCCATCCAGGAGATCACCTACCATGAGACCGACCACTTCAACGTCACCCGCGACTTCCTCGACGCGCCGGAGCGCTACTTCAGGCATCTGTTTCGAGACGAGATAGGAGAAGAGGATGGCTAGGAAGGAGTTTCTCCTGGGTGCCGCCTTGGCGGTCGCATCCTTCCCTCAGGTCTAAATGGCCGCCGTGGCGTTCGGGGAGCTGGCTTGGCGGACCCCAAGCGGTATGGCCTTCCTCGACTACCAGACGGTCGATTGGTCCCAGTGCGCCTTCATCCTGTCGCATCTCTGGCTGGGCTGGGAGGCGAGAGCCGTTCGGATCCTTCCGCGCGCCCGCGCCAGGACCGGGATGGTCGTCGTGCTGGGAGGCGAGATCGTCTTCGTATGGATGGTTGTCTTCTTGCTGGCCGTTCGCGGGTGGGGCGTCGTGCTCTTCTGACCCCTCCTGCGGCTACTGACGAGCGTCCAGCCGGTCGAGGGCCGCATCGAGGTGGCGGAGCGGGGCGTCGAGACGCTCGAGCTTGTGGAGCAGCCGGGTCTCCAGGGTGCGCTCCTGGAAGGCAGCGGCGGCCTCGAGCGTGATCCGGTTGAAGGCGCAGTGCAGGTCCGGCACCCGGGTCGGGTCGAGGTTGCCGGGGATGTGGCAGGTGGCCAGGGGGCAGACCAGGCACTCCCTCAGGTGGGGGCAGTCGCTACAGGCGTGACGGGAGGACCTCCTGGCCTTTCTGTCCGCGAGCAGGTCCAGGGAGCGCGCGGCACGCGGAAGCTCGGTGAGGCGCCGGTCGAGATCGGGGTCGTCGATCGGGCCGAGGGCGAGGATGTCGGAGGCCTCGCGCGCCAGGGGCGGGAGCCGCTGAAGGGACGAAGCGAACAGGTGGCAACCCCAGACGCGTCCGTCGCCGTCCACGGCCACCGCATCGCCGGATGCCGCCGCGCAGACGAAGGGCCGGCGTTGCCGTCGGGTTCTCGGGCGCAGGAAGGCGACCGGCGTTCTCCCCTCTCGCTCGAACAGCTCCAGGCTGTCGGCCAGGACCTGGTCGACCTGGCGGCGCAGCTCGGTCTCGGCCTCGTCGCGCCAGGCGGGCTCCCAGGTGATCACCGGGCCGACCTGGATGTGATCGAGGCCCATGCCGACCAGGTAGCGAACCGACTCCGCGAGCCACGGGATCGTCGCCACCGTCAGCGTCATCTCGACGGAGACGGTGCCGCGGGCGGACCGCGAGCGTGCCGCCAGCAGCCGGCGTACCGCTCCGTCGACCGCGTCGAAGCTTCCCGGCGCCCGGTGCTCCTGAGCGGCACGGACGCCATCGAAGCTGACCTGGGCCCGGAAGCCGTGCGCGAGGAGAAAGCCCGCGAGCTCTGGGGTCAGTAGTGTGCCGTTGGTGGTGACCGCGTAGTCGACGACCGACCCGCCCGGGCGTCGCCGGTCCAGGTACTCGACGACCTCACGGATCCGCTCGGCCTCGAGCAGCGGCTCGCCTCCGCTGAAGCTCGGGCCCGGGTCATCGGGACTCCAGCGGAGCAGGGCGTCCACGGCCGCGCGCGCGGTGGCGGAACCCATGCGCGCGCGCGACCGTGAGCGCTCTTGGTAGCAGTACGAGCAACGGAGATTGCACCGACCTGCGATTAGCAGGTCGAGCCTACGGCGCATTGGATCTCAGCAACTCGTTCGCCCGCGCGAGAAGAGGCTCTTGTCCAGCTCGCGCTCCAGCTTCTTGAGGTCGGCGAGCGGCGCCTCCTGGTCGTCGGGCATGTCGTGGAGCTTGTCGAGCAGCTTCTTGAGCGCCTTGGTGGTCTCCTTGATCTTCTTGGCCTTCATCTGGTCCCCCTTGGTCTGTGGGAGGGATATGGAACGAGCTCAGTGCTCTGGCGCCGGGCCGGGCTCGAGCAGCCAGACGTCCCCGCGAACCACCCGTTCGACCCACGCTAGCAGCCGCCCGTTGCGGGAGACGCGAGCGTCCAGGATCACGGCCTCGGGTACCGAGGGGGCGACAGCGGCCACAGGCTGCATCTCTCCGGTATCTGGGTCGACGGATCGCATGGCGGGGCGGCTCCCTTCCCACAGCCCCAGGATCATCAGAGCGCCTCGCCGGTCGTCCCAGGTCATGCTGATGGCCCGCGCGCCGGCGGTGAGCCGGGACGGGGTCGCATCGTCCTCTGCAGCAGTGATCCAGGCGTCCGACTGGGGCCCGGCCAGGTAGGCGATCCGGGAACCGTCGGCGACCCAGGTGGGCGCGATGGCGCCGTCGGCGCCCTTCGTCACCTGGCGGAGCTGGCCGAGTGGCTGGCCTCCGGCAAAGACGCCAGTCCAGATCTCAGTCGTACCCGACCGCTCCGAGCCGAAGGCGACGCGGGTTCCGTCGGGAGACCAGACCGGGTCGAGATCGTTGCCCGGATCGTCCGTGAGACGCTGGCCGATGCCGCCCGCGAGGGGTGCGGCCCAGAGATCGCGCTGACCGTTCTCGATGCTAGTGAAAGTGAGCCAGCGCCCGTCGGGCGAGACCTGGGGATTGGCGCACCAGGCCGGACGGTCGATGACCCGGTGCGGCGGACCCTCCAGGCGGCCGGCGGCGACCTGTCCGAGCCAGCAGGTCGGTTCTCCCGCCACCTGCGTGACGAAGACCACCGTCCGGCCATCGGGTGCCGGTACGGGCTGGTCGATCATCCTTGTCTCAGGAAGGACGGACCGTTCGCCTGATTCGGGGTCCTTCAAGACCAGAGAGTGCTCCTCGACGGCGCTGGCGTACGCGATGCGGCGGCCGTCTCGGGAGAGGCTCGGCCAGCGTTCCGAGCCGGCGCCGCTGGTCAGCCTCTCCATCAGGTGCCCGCCGAGGCTGCGCCGCCAGATCGCGAAGGTCCCCTCGCGGTACGAGTCGAAGAAGACATACCTGCCATCCGGCGAGAAGGTCGGGTTGGAGTCGGTCGGCTGGTCTTCGGTGAGCGGTGTCGCCTTCCCCCCGGCAGAGGGGACCACCCAGATGTCGTGGAAGGTTTGGTACGCGATCGTCGTGCTGTCGGGCGACCATGCCGGCCGCTCGTGCTGCCAGAAGCCGTCGGCGTCCGTCGTCAATGCCTTGGCATTCGCCGGATCGTCGATCGGGGTGACCCAGATGCGGAACCCCGCGTTGCCCCGTCGCGAAAAGGCGATCCGGGCCCCGTCCGGGGAGATGGCCGGGTCCTTCGCATTCGGGATCAACAGGACCGGTGCCCCACCGAGTCGCGGTATCGTCCAGATCGCCTCGCTCCCGCCGCGATCGGAGGTGAAGGCGAGGTGGCTGCCGCCCGGGAACCAGGCTGGGGCACGATCGGCAGCCGGATCGCTGGTGAGCCGCAGCGGCGGACCCCCGCCGGCGTCCGCCAGCCAGATGTCGGGGTTGCCGGACCGCTCCGAGGTGAAGGCCACCAGGGTGCCGTCGGGGGAGAGCGCCGGCTCCCCGTCCCAGGCGGCGTTCACGGTGAGCTGCCGAGGCACGTGGCGGGACAGGTCCAAGGGCCGCGGACGACCCCGCCACCACACGACGCCGATGATCGTCAGCAAGACCGCCGCCGAGACCGCGAGGCCGACCCGTCGTCGCCACGCTCTCGCCGCCTGTTGCGCCGGGACGTATTCGCCCGCCAAGGGGCGGCTGCCGCCCGACCAGGTCACGGCCTGGAGGGTAAAGGCCAGGTCTCGAGCTGAGTGGAAGCGGTCTTCGGGACGCTTCTCGAGGCAGCGCAGGACCACGTTGTTGATCGCCTCGGGAACCGTTCGCCCCGCCAGCGGCTCGGCGTCGTCCTTGAGCACGGCTGCCAGGACCCCGGCGTCCGAGCTGCCGCAGAAGGGCTTCTTGCCCTCGAGCATCTCGTAGAGCACGATCCCGAGGCTGAAGATGTCCGAGCGTTGATCCACCTCGCGACCGTCGATCTGCTCGGGCGACATGTAACCGATGGTGCCGACACCGCCGTTCGGGTCGGTCTGGGGAGAGAGGGCGGCGGTGTCCGAGCTCTCGCTGGCGGCGGTCAGCGGGGACGTGGCCTTGGCCAGGCCGAAGTCGAGGATCTTGAGGTGGCCGTCCTTGGTGACGAACAAATTCTCGGGCTTGAGGTCCCGATGGGTGACGCCCTTGTCGTGGGCGGCGGCCAGGCCCAGCGCCGCCTGGATGCCGTACTCGACCGCCCGACGGGCGGTGAGGGTCCCGGAGCGCATCCTCTCGCGAAGCGTCTCGCCCTCGAGCAGCTCCGTCACCACGTAGTGGACGCCCTGATCCTCTCCGACGTCGTAGACCGCGGTGATGTTGGGGTGGCTGATCGAGCCGGCGGCCCGAGCCTCGTACGCGAAACGATTGAGGCGAACCGGGTCGTTCGCAACCCGCTCGGGCAGGACCTTGAGGGCGACGTCGCGGTCGAGGCGCGTGTCCTGGGCCCGGTAGACCTCGCCCATCCCCCCGGAGCCGAGGGTCGACCTGACTTGATACGGACCGAGTCGCACGCCCGGGGAGAGGACCATCGCGGCTACCGGCTCAGACTGCACCGGATTATACGGCCCACGACCCGTGCCGCTGCCGAATCGCGGTGGATCCGTCGGCCGGACCTGGCCGCCGGCAGGACCCCGCCGGAGCCTGCCGGGCTCGGCCTACGGGTTCTTCCGCACGGTGTAGTAGCGATAGACCTGCTCGACGCCGTAGGCCACCACTGGCCCGAGCGGCTGCCCCGGGGCGAGACCGAGCAGCACCTCCCGGTTCCGCTGGAGTGCCGGCGATCCGTGCCAGGGTCGCCGGCCACTCGTCAGTCCTGGCTGCTCGTGCCGTCGCCGCCTAGGCCGACCAGACCCCTGCGTCAGCCTTGCTTCCTGCCCAGGATGCAGATGTTGATCATCAGGACGCGCATCCCCTGGAGATGGCGGTCGCACCAGCGCAAGACGCCGTGCAGGCCGAGCTGGAACGGGAACAGGTGCAGGCCCTGCTCCCGCAGGGTGGCGATCCCGTTCCGTGCCAGGACCGAGCGGATGCCCGCCCAGGTGCTGAAGTTCTCGTAGCCCCGGAAGGCGCGCAGGTGGGTGGCGTTCGCCAGCCGGACCACCGGTCGCCACAGCGTGTTCGGGGTCGAGAGCACCAGGCGTCCCCCCGGGCGGAGCACCGCGGCCATCTGGGCGATCGCGTCACGCGGCGCAGGGGTGTGCTCGACACACTCCGAGGACAGCACCACGTCGAAAGAACCCGGCTCGAAGGTGGCGGTGAGGGCCAGGGCATCGGCCACCACACCAGTACAACCCGCCCGCCGCGCGGCGGTCTCGACCAAGCCTGGGCCGATGTCGCAAGCCGTCACCCGTGCCCCGTGGCTCACCAAGCGCTCGGAGAAGTAGCCGAGCCCACAGCCCACGTCGAGGACGGACTGCCCGGCGATCTGCCCGCCGAGGAAGTCGTCGACCAGGACCTCGATCCGGCGCTGGGTGTCGTAGCCGGACACCAGTTGCTCGAAGCGCCGGCCCAGGCGCTCGTGGGCGAGCTCACGCTCCGTGGGGGTCCTGGCCGTCCCGTTCATCGTGTGGCTGGCGGGGCTCCGTTCCCCGTCCGTCGTCTCGGAGGAAGTAGAGGGGCCTCGCCTTCGACTCCTCGTAGACGCGCGCCAGGTACTCGCCCACCATTCCCAGCGCCAGGAGCTGCAGGCCTCCCAGGACCAGCACGGTAGAGATCAGCGACGGCCAGCCGGGAACGGTATCGCCATAGACGGCGAAGCGGTAGACGACGTACGCCAGATAGGCGCAGCCGACCGCCCCGACGGCTGCGCCCACCTGGCCGATGATCCGCAGCGGCCAGACCGAGAACGAGAACAGCCCGTCCAGCGCGAGCCGGATCATCTTCCAGGTGGTGTACTTGGTCCGTCCATGACGGCGCTTGGGCGCGCGATAGTGCAGGCAGGTCCGGCGGAAGCCGATCCACGAGACCATTCCCCGCAGGAACCGGTGACGTTCCGGCATGCGCCGCAGCGCCTGGTGCGCCGATTTGGAGAGGAGGCAGAAGTCCGCCGCCCCGGCCACGATCTCGGTGTCGGTGGCGCGGGCGAGCAGACGATAGAAGGCGCGGGAGGAAGCCCGCTTCAGGAGCGAGGCGTCGGCTGTCCGGTCGCGAACCGCCGACACCACGTCGAAACCCTCCCGCCACCTGGTGATCATCTGCGGGACCAGGGCCGGGGGATGCTGGAGGTCGCTGTCGAGCATGATCACGGCGTCGCCGGAGGCCAGCTCCAGCCCGGCCGAAAGAGCCACCTGGTGGCCGAAGTTGCGGGAGAGCCGATGGACCTCGATCCTCGGGTCTCGCCGGCCCACGGCCTCGACGATCGCCGCCGACTCGTCCTCGCTACCGTCGTCGATCACCAACACCCGGAACGACACGTCGGGGACACCGTCGCAGACATCGAGCAGCTCCCGCAGGAACTCCTCGAGCGACTCGGCCTCGTTGTAGCAGGGGCTGACGATGCTGACCTGCGGGGGATTCGCCGGGCGCGTCTTCGGGTCTCCGAGCATGCTCCTCGCTCATCATAGGGACAGCGGCCACCTGGCACAATGCCTGCAGGTGATCTGCGCCCACCCGAGCCCGTGCCCTTTGGGACCCTCGAGCGGCGGCGCGGCCCCCTTTAGGATGATCCGCGCGACGGGCGGGCCTGGAGCAGGCCTGCGGTGGGCTGCTCCAGCAGCCGAAGTTGAGGCCAATCACTGCGCCGCCGCCGAATTCGGGCCGCCGGCTCATAGAGCGCTCCCGGGGGAAGCGGAGGGAGCATGTCGGGCCATTCGTCGAGCACCCTCACCCCCCCGCTGCCCGTCGGGCGCACGACGATCGTCTCGTCGTAGTCGTGCATCGTGGTTGTCTCGCCCCATCCCTTCCGTATCGGCGGGATAGGCTCGCAGCGAATCCCGTCGGGCTCGAAGCGCGTCGTGTAGAGCAGGTCCTGGGCCCGCCAGGCGAGTCCGGTGGCGCGGCCGTCGTAGAAGAGCTCGACGGCATGTCGGAAGGTGAAGCCGGCCGGCCAGACCCAGCCCGGCTCGGCGAGGATCACCAGAGTGCCCGGCGCAACATCCGGCACCCGGGTCGTCAGGCCCCGCAGCATCCGCGCCTGTGCCGGGTAGTAGCTCCAGTAATCCCAGAACTCCTGCAGCGCTACGGTAGCGCCGGTGCCGGCGGCAACGATCCAAGACACCAGGGCCAGGGCGCAGGCGGGACGCCAGCGGGGGCGCAGGCCGGTGCAGACCAAGCCGATCGAGGAGGCCAGCAGCAGGCCGATACCAGGGGCGCCGAAGAGCTGAACCCGGTGGGGTCCCTCGATCCCCGAGGAGAGGGCAAAAGGCCCGTAGCCGGCTCCGGCGAAGAGCAGACCCACAAGGGCCGCCCCCAGCAGGAGACGCCTCGGCTCGCTGCCCAGCGGCTTCCCTCCACCGAGCCGCCAGACCAGCCCACAGCCGGCCACCGACGCCACGACAGCCACCGGCACCGCCACCGAGGCCAGCGAGCCCGGCGGAGATATCACGAGAGGCGAGAGGTGCTGGTAGTAGAAGCCGGCCAGTCGAACGAGGATGCTCAGCGGGCCTCGGTCCAGGCCGAGCACCGAGGCCTGATAGGAGCCTTCCAGGCCGGGAACCAGCACCGGCCAGGCCACGAAGGCGAGGCTGACCAGCACCGGCAGCTCCCAGGCACCGACCCAGATCCAGAGGCGCCGGCCGCGCCCGCCCCCAAGCCAAAGCACGACTGGGGCGCACGCCGCGAGCCCAGCCACACCCTCGTAGCTCCTGAGGCAGACCGCGGCCAGAGCCACGGCACCTCCCAGCAGCGGGATGCTGCCTCTTCGGTAGGATTCCAACAGCAGCAGCATCGCCAACACGATCATGGACACGCACGCGGGGTAGGCGATCGTGGCGACGGTCGCCAGGCGGGTACCATCCGTCGGAAGCCAGACCAGCGTGAAGACGCCGGTGAGGAAGGCCAGAAACGGTGATCCCGGCAGCAGCCGACGGGCGAGCAGGTACGTGAACCAACCACAGGCCGAAAGGTAGAGTGCCTGGACCAGGTGGTAGGCCCACAGGTGGTTCGGCGCCAGCGCCGCCGCCGGGTAGTACCAGAGGAAGACGAGCGGGCGGTGGGACGTGGGCATCCCGAGGATGCCCTTGGTGAAGAGCGAGAGCAGCAACCACTCGTCGATCCCCCCGAAGTTGGTCGGGCGCACCCAGGCAAACTGGGTCCAGAAGATCAGCTCGAGCAGCCCGAGGGCCAGCAGGATCTCGTGCAACGCGCCGCGTTCGGGGGGGCTGGACATCGGCGGCGGGCCGTCGTCTCGCGCTGGCAGGGGCTCCGACTGGGCGGAGGACATCATAGGCCGCGTGATCGGGGAGCTACTCCACGCCGTTGATGATGGCGTTCAAGGCGGCGCTCGGGCGCATCGCCCGCTCGGTCAGGGTGGGGTCGGGGAGGTAGTACCCTCCCAGGTCGACCGGGTGTTCCTGGGCGGCCAGCAGCTCCTCGGTGATGATCGTCTGCTTCTCGGCCAGCGCCCGCGCCACCCCAGCGAAGCGGGACTGGAGCGTCGCGTCCCGGTCCTGGGCGGCCAGCGCCTGGGCCCAGTACAGGGCCAGGTAGAACGTGCCGCCCCGGTTGTCGATCTCGCCGGCCTTGCGCGACGGCAGCCTGTCGTTCTCGAGGTAGGCGGCGATGGCCGCGTCCAGCGCCTCGGCCAGCACCTTCGCCTTCTGGTTCCCGGCGCTGTCGGCCACCAGCTCCAGCGACGGGACGAGAGCGCAGTACTCGCCCAGCGAGTCCCACCGCAGGTGGCCCTCCTTGAGGAACTGCTCCACGTGCTTGGGGGCCGACCCGCCGGCGCCCGTCTCGAACAGCCCGCCGCCGTTCATGAGCGGGACGATGGAGAGCATCCGCGCGCTGGTGCCCAGCTCCAGGATCGGGAAGAGGTCGGTCAGGTAGTCGCGCAGGACGTTGCCGGTCACCGAGATCACGTCCTCGCCTCGCCGGACCTTCTGGAGCGTGAGCTTCATGGCCTCCACCGGCTTCAGGATGCGGATGTCCAGGCCGCCGGTGTCGTGCTCCTTCAGGTAGGCCTTCACCCTCTTGATGATCTCGGCGTCGTGGGCCCGGTTCTCGTCCAGCCAGAACAAGGTCAAAGACCCGGTGGCACGCGCTCGGGTGACGGCCAGCTTCACCCAGTTGCGGATCGGGGCGTCCTTCACCTGGCACATCCGGAAGATGTCGCCTGGCGCCACCGCCTGCTCCAGGAGCGTGGTGCCCACGGTGTCGACGACGCGGATGGTCCCGACCGCGGGAGACTCGAAGGTCTTGTCGTGGGAGCCGTACTCCTCGGCCTTCTGGGCCATCAGGCCGACATTCGAGACGCTGCCCATCGTCGCCGGGTCGAACTGGCCGTTCCGCTTGGCGTCTTCGAGGATCTCCGCGTACATCGTGGCGTAGCAGCGGTCCGGGACCATGGCGACACAATCCTGGAGCTCGTCATCCTGGTTCCACATCTTCCCGCCGTCGCGGATCACGTTGGGCATCGAGGCGTCGACGATGACGCTGTTGGGGACGTGGAGGTTGGTGATCCCCTTTCGCGAGTCCACCATCGCCAGGGCGGGCCGGGTCTGGTAGACGGTGGCGATGTCGGCCTCGATCTCCGCCTTCTTGTCGGCCGGGAGCCGATCCAGCCGGCCCAGGACGTCGGCCAGGCCGTTGTTGACGTTGGCTCCGAGCTGCTGGAGCGTCGCGGCATGCTTGTCGAGGGCCGCCTGGTAGTAGACCGAGACGCAGTGGCCGAACATGATGGGATCCGAGACCTTCATCATGGTCGCCTTGAGGTGCAGCGAGAGCAACACGCCGTCCCGCCTGGCGGCCTCGATCTGCTCGGCGTAGAAGCGGCGCAGGGCCGCGACGCTCATCACCGCGGCATCGATGACCTCGCCCGCCAGCAGCGGGATCCCTTCCTTGAGCACGGTGGTGGTCCCGTCGCCGGCGACGCGCTCGATGCGGGCCTCGGTGGCCGCCGCCACCGTCAGCGAGCGCTCGCTTCCGAAGAAGTCCCCTTCCTCCATGTGGGCGACGCGCGCCTTGGAGCCCGACGCGGGCCACGGCTTCATCATCCGATGAGGGTGCTTCCTGGCGAAGCGCTTCACCGCCACCGCCGGCCGGCGGTCGGAGTTGCCCTCCCGGAGCACCGGGTTGACCGCGGATCCGAGGCACTTGGCGAACCTCTTCTGCAGCGCCTTCTCGGCCTCGGTCTTGGGCTCCTCCGGGTAGTCCGGGATCTCGTAGCCGTTCCGCCGCAGCTCCTGGATGACGCTCTTGAGCTGGGGGACCGAGGCGCTGATGTTGGGGAGCTTGATGATATTGGCCTCCTGGGTCTTGGCCAGCTCGCCGAGCCACGCCAGGTGGTCGGGTGTCTTCTGCTCCTCGGTCAGGCGGTCGGGGAAGTTGGCGATCACCCGGCCGGCGAGGGAGATGTCCCGGGTCTCGATCTCGATCCCCGCGCCGCGGGTGAAGGCCCGGACGATGGGGAGCAGCGCGTAGGTGGCCAGCGCCGGAGCCTCGTCGACTTTGGTCCAGATGATCCGTGATGTGGTCATGGGTTGCACCCTCGGGAAGCGTATGAGCCTGCAGGCGGCCGGGACCCGAAGTCTATCACCGTGGCGATCGGCCCAGCCCGGCGTCGGTCGCCTCAGCGGGTGAGGTCGGCGAACCAGTCCAGGACCACGTTGAGCTGGGTCGGGGCCGGCCGGGGCTCGCTCCGGATCATCAGGAAGCGACTCCCGTCCGGCGTCACGTCGTAGTTGGGGTAGCCCAACAGGCCACGATCGTAGGTGTCCTCGAAGAGGATGACCGGCTTGTCAGCCTGGAACCCGTCCTGGGTCGTCACCGGCGCCGCCATCATGTTGGTGGCGCTGCGGAAGAAGATCTCGTCGCCCTTCGGGGACCAGACCGGCTCGCTGCCCCCCTCGGTCGAGACCTGCCACTTGCCGCCGGGGCCCGGGAACGGCCGGACGTAGACCTCGCTCCGGCCCGACTCGTCCGAGGTGAAGGCCAGCCAGTTGCCCGCGGGCGAGAAGGAGGGACCCGCCTCGTCGAACGGTGTCTGGAGGAAGGGCTCCGGGTGTCGATCGCCCGCCGACAGCGGAAGCACCCAGATGTCGCTGCCGGTCGATCCGCGCCCCGGGTCCCGCTCCGTGTAGGCGAGCCACGCGCCGTCTCGAGAGACGCTCCCCGGCACGATCTCGTGGCCGGTGTCGAGCAGGGTGAGCGCCTCGCCACCGCCGTCGGCGGCCTTCCACAAGAGGCTCGAGGCCTGCTCCGTCGCCGATGCCGAGTAGACGAAGCGGAGCCCTTCAGGCATCCACAGGGGCAGCCGCTCGTTGCCCGGCTCGGCGGTGAGTCGCATCAGCGCCTCCCGGTCCAGCTCCTGCGACCAGAGGTCGAAGCCCCGGTCGTCCTCGATGGCCAGGATCAGCCGCCCGCCCTGCGGGGACAGGCGTGGACCGCAGTACGCCCGTCGTGTTCCGGTGACCGGTCGGGTGGCGCCGTCTCTCGAGACCCAGAGCAGCGAGCGCGCGACCGGCTGGGTGCCGCCGGGGGAGTAGACCAGGACGCCGGTCCGGGAAAAGGTGAAGTGCGCGGCCCCGCTGAGCGGGCTGAAGCTGACCGCGTTCACCACCGGCACCGGCGGCCCACGGACCTCGAGGCGGGCGACGTCGAAGGGGACGGCGAACAGCGTGCCGGAGCGGGCGTAGACGAGGTGGCCGGTGGGCAGGTAGCGGGGGAAGGCGCCTCCCTCGATCAGGATCTTGCGCTGGCCCGTGGACAGCGACAGCGCGGCGATGCGCGCCTCGTCCAGCGAGTCGCTCCCGGCCCGGTGGATCGTGAACAGGAGCGCCCGCCCGCCCGGAAGCGCCTCCGGCCATCGGTGCGCGGACTCCCCGGCCTCGATGTCGGGGACGGTGATGGCTCGCGGGCTTCCGCCCGCCACCGGGACGGCGTGGATCCCACCGTCGCTCGTCGGGGAGTAGTAGAGCTGGCCGTCGTCTCCCCAGGCCATCCCGTGAAGCGCCGGCGCGTCGCAGAGAGCCACCGGCTCGCCTCCGGCGGCCGGCAGCCGCTCGATCTTGCCACCGCGGGCGAAGACCAGCGACGATCCGTCCGGCGAGAAGACCGGGCTGGTCGCCCCGTCCGTCCCGGCCAGCGGCCTCACCTCCAGCTCGTCGAGGTCTCGCGCGTACAGGCGCGAGCCGCCGGCATCAGTGCCGACGTAGACCAGCTCCGTGCCGTCCGGAGACAGGGCGATGGAGGGTTGGCGGTCGAGGGCCAGCGGAGCGGCGGCCGGGACGTTGAGATGAAGGCGGGCCGCGCGAGGCGGGCTCGCCGTCGGCGCCAGGCCGAACCCGATGGTGAGCGCCAGAAGCGACGCGGCGACGGCGATCGAGGACCCACGGAGGTACCAGCGCGGGGTAGCCGGGGATGCGACGACCGGCGGGCGCCTCTGGAGCGCCGCCTCGATCTCGATCAGGGCGTCGCCGATGTGTCGCAGCCGACGGTGGGGGTCCTTCCGGAGGCAGCGCTCGATCAGCTCCCGGACCCGCATCGGCGTCTCCGGGGGCAGTCGGCGCCAGTCGGGCGTCTTGTCCAGGATGGCGACGATGGTCTCCGAGAGCGTCGCGCCCTGGAACGCCTTGCGCCCGGTCAGCATCTCGTAGAGGACGCAGCCGAAGGACCAGACGTCCATCTGCGCGGTGACCGCCCTCCCCCCGATCCGCTCCGGGCTCATGTAGGCCGGCGTGCCGCACAGGGGCTGGGCGCCCCCGTGGGTCAGCGCGCCGAGCCCGGAGACGTCCCCGGCGGCGACGAAGCCCGGCGCATCGGCCAGGCCGAAGTCCAGCACCTTGACCCGGCCCTCCGGAGTGACCTTCACGTTGGACGGCTTGAGGTCGCAGTGGACCACACCGCCCAGGTGCGCCGCCTCCAGCGCCTCGGCGATCTGGCGGGCGATGCCGAGCGCCTCCCGGAGCGGCAGCGGGCCGAAGGCGAGCCTCTCCGCCAGGGTGCGTCCCGGGACCAGCTCCAGGACCAGGCACGGCGCCGTGGCCGAGTCGACGACGCCGTACAGCGAGGCGATGTTGGCGTGATTGAGAGAGGCCACCAGCCGCGCCTCGGCCTCCATGCGGGCCCGGGAGTCGGCATCGCTCAGGCTCCGCGTGGGAAGCATCTTCAGGGCCACCTCGCGGCCGAGCCGGATGTCGCGGGCCCGGTACACCTCGCCCATACCGCCGCGGCCGAGCGGCGACAGGATCTCGAACGTGCCGAAGCGTGTACCCGGAGGAATCCCCGGGCTCAGCGTGAGCGTAGGGTCTGTCGACATGAATCCCTGGCCTCGGTCGTCGCGAGGCTAGCTCCCACCTTCCCACACCGGAGGACCCTAGGTTGTGACGCCGAGCACAGCGGCGGCAGTGATCGCGAAGCCGCGAGGGGCCTGGCTCAGACCAACTGGTTCTGGAAGAAGAGCAGGCAAAGCCCGGTCCCGAGGGCCACGAACACCGCCAGCAGAACGGCACGCAGCCCGCTCGGGAGGCGGGCGAGGAGCGGGACGATGCCGATCAGCAGCGCCTCACAGCGGGTGGCGCCGTAGCTGCCCACGGCCAGTGGGAAGAGCCAGAAGACGACGGCGTTCACGAAGAGCAGGACCTCGAGGGGCAAGAGCGAGCGGCGCCTGTGCCAGCACCAGGCGCCGAGCGCGGTCATCACGACGGCCACCAGCAGCGTCTGGGCCTGGGGGAGGAGCTCCGGCACGAACTCGAGATGCCACACGTGATGGGTGCCGGCGACGAAGCTCGAGAAGGGGTCGGTGGGGGTGTTGTCGAAGTAGTCGTGCCGCATCCGCCAGAACCCGTCCCACCCGATGGTCCTCGCCTGGTAGGCGAAGACACCGATCAGGCCGGCGCCCACCAGCAGTGGCCCTTGCATGAGGGCGCCGAGCCTGTGCCTCAAGCTCAGCTCGCGATCGCGGAGGATTCCCAGGCCCATGGCGGCGCCGACCAGGCAGCCGGTCGGGTACGCCGAAGCCGCCAGCGCTCCCAGCAGGCCGGAGGCCAGGAACCTCCGGCGGGCGCACAGCCACAGCGCCAGCAGCGTGAGACAGGCCACCATGGCGGTGGGGAAGACGGTGTGCGAGTAGATGAAACCCGGGAAGAACGCCGCCAGGAGGAGCGCCGGCAGTCGCGACCCGCCCGGCCTCTGGCGCGGCAGCAGCCTCCCGATCAGGACCAGAAGGCCGAAGGCGAAGGCCGTGCTCAGCAGCTTCCCCCTCTTGGCGGGCGTCAGACCCATCGGCTTCAGCGTGCGGATCAGCAGCGGATAGCCCGGGAACCAGGCGGCGTTTCCGCCCACCACCCGGCCGCCCTCCTCCTCGAGGTAGTAGCCGCGGGTGGCGATGCTCAGGTAGTTGAACGAGTCCCAGCGAGCGTAGGTGGCGCCGCGGAAGGGGTTCACGGACACCGCGGCCGCAGCCAACAGCAGGACGAGCTCTACGCTCAGCAGGGCCGAAAGGGGCGCGAGCAGGGCCCGACACCGCCCACCGGCTGCCATCGACCCCCAGGGTCGACCGGCATCCGGCGGGAGACTCGCCCCCGTGGCGGAGGACGGTGGCATGAGAAGACCCGGGCGATTCTACAACCATCGCCCTGTGGCGCCTCCACGGTCCGCATCCTACGGTGCCCGCGCCGTCCTTCCGGATCCCCCCGGCCGGGCGAAAGATCCCCAACACCGCTACAATCTCCGCTCGTCTTGCGGCCAGGCGTGGCGGCCGCACTGGAGAACGGCATGCTCGATCCCATCATCATTCATTCCCTCGCCTGTGCGTGGGGCACCCTCACCGGCGCGAGGTAGCGGACATCATGGAACACGCGGCCTTCGTCCCCAGCGTCGCCTGGGTGATCCCCTTCGTCCTGCTGCTGCTGGCGGTGGCGACCCTCCCCCTGGCCCTCTCCCACTTCTGGGAGTCCAACCTCAACAAGCTCTATCTCTCGTTGGCGCTGGCCGCACCGGTCCTGGTGCTCTACCTGCGCCACGCGCCCTCCGCGCTCCTCCACTCGGGCGGCGACTACATCTCCTTCATGGTGCTGCTGGGGAGCCTGTTCGTGATCTCGGGGGGGGTGCTGCTCGAGGGGGACCTTCAGGCCACACCGCGGGTGAACGCGGGCTTCATGGCCGTGGGCGCGCTGCTCGCCTCCTTCCTCGGCACCACCGGCGCCTCCATGCTGCTGATCCGGCCGCTGCTGCAGACCAACCGGGAGCGCCGCCACGTGGCCCACACCGTCGTCTTCTTCATTTTCACCGTGTCCAACATCGGCGGCTGTCTCACGCCGCTGGGGGACCCCCCGCTCTTCCTCGGATACCTGGCCGGCGTCCCCTTCACCTGGACCTTCCGGCTGGCGCCGGAGTGGCTGGCGACCACGGTCCTGGTGCTGGGCGTGTACCTGGTCTGGGACACCTTCGCCTACCGGCGGGAGACGCCGACCGACCGCCGGCACGACCGCCTCGAGGTGCGGCCGCTGCGCTGCGCCGGGACCGGGAACCTGGCCCTGCTGGGCGGGGTGCTGGTGGCGGTGGCGTTCTTCAAGGCCCCGGCCCGGGAGCTGCTCATGATCGGGTTGGCGGTGGTCTCCATGGTCCGCACGCCGCGCGACCTCCGAAAGGCCAACCACTTCACCTTCCATCCGATCCTGGAGGTGGCCGTCATCTTCATCGGCATCTTCGTCACCATGGTGCCGGCCCTCGACCTGCTGCGCGCCCGCGGCGCCGAGCTGGGGGTCCACGAGCCCTGGCAGTTCTTCTGGGCCACCGGCCTGCTCTCGTCCTTCCTCGACAACGCCCCGACCTACCTGACCTTCCTGGCGCTGGCCCAGGGCCAGGGCCTCACCCCGGAGGTGGTGGGCGTCCCCCACGAGCTGCTCAAGGCGGTGAGCCTGGGGGCGGTCTTCATGGGCGCCAACACCTACATCGGCAACGGCCCCAACTTCATGGTGCGGGCCATCGCCGAGCACCGTGGGGTGAAGATGCCGAGCTTCGTCGGCTACATGATGATGAGCGCGATGATCCTGCTGCCGATCTACGCCCTCGTCACGGTGGTGTTCCTGCTCTGATCGGGGGCCAGCCTCTTTTCGGTCTGGTATCGTTCCAAGATGCACACGGCACACACCCGTCTCCTGGCCGTCATCGGCAACCCGGTCGAGCACTCGCTGAGCCCCCTGATCCACGGGACCGCCCTCGAGCAGGCGGGCCTGGATTTCGCCTACGTGGCGTTCCGGGTGGAGGAGGCCGGGGGCGCCGTCGCCGCCATGCGCGCGCTGGGCCTGCGCGGCTTCTCGGTCACCATCCCCCACAAGGAGACGATCATCCCGCACCTCGACCGCCTCGACCCCTCGGTGGAGCGCTGCCGCTCGTGCAACACGGTGGTCAACGACGGGGGGGTGCTGACCGGCTACTCCACCGACGGCCCGGGCGCCGTCCGCGCCCTCAGGAGCGCCGGCTGCGATCCCCGCGACCGCGACGTCCTCATCGTCGGCAGCGGGGGCGCGGCGCGAGCCGTCGCCTTCGCCCTGGTCGACGCCGGCGCTCGTTGCCTGCGCTTCAAGGCCATCGAGCGACAGCAGGCCACCGCGCTGGCGGCAGACCTGAACCGCGTCCGCCCCGGCGTGGTCGTGGACCTGGAGCCGGATGCCCAGGAGCGCGTCCAGCTCCTGGTCAATGCCTCGCCGATCGGCATGTCTCCCGCGGTCGACGCCCTCCCCGTCCCCGAGGACTGGCTGCGGGCCGACCTGCCGGTCTTCGACGTGGTCTACAACCCGCTGACCACCCGGCTGCTGGGCCTCGCCCGCGAGCGCGCCGCCCCGACCGTCGACGGGGTGGGCATGTTCGCCGAGCAGGCGGCGCTCCAGTTCGAGCTGTTCACCGGCCACGAGGCGCCGCGGGAGGCCATGCACCGGACGGTGCGCGAGGCCCTGGCCCGGGCGGCCGCGCGATGAAGCGGAACCTGGTGCTGATCGGCTACCGGGGCACCGGGAAGTCCACCATCGCCCGCCTGCTGGCGCGACGCACCGGCTGGCCCGTCGTCGCCCTGGACGACGAGATCGTCCGGGAGGCCGGTCTCTCGATCCCCGAGATCGTCGAGCGCTTCGGCTGGCCGCGCTTCCGCGAGCTGGAGCGCGAGCAGGTGGCGCGGGCCGCGGCGGGAAGCCGGCGCATCCTGGACTGCGGCGGCGGCGTGGTCGAGGACCCGCGCAACGTGGAAGCCCTCCGCGAGAGCGGCTTCTGCGTGCTGCTGACGGCGGAGAAGGACACCATCGCGAAGCGCATCGGCGGCGATGCCAACCGCCCCTCGCTCACCGGCCGGTCGATCGTGGACGAGATCGCCGAGAAGCTCGCCCAGCGGGGACCGCTGTACGCGGCCGCCGCCGACCTGGTGGTGGCCACCGACCACGACCCTCCGGCCGAGACCGCGGACGTCATCCAGCGTGCGGCCCCGGCCGACCTGTTCGCCGGCTGAGTCCCGCCGCCGCTTGACGCGAGGCCCGGCAGCGAGGGACACTCCGAGCTGGCGGAAGCCTAGGGGTGGCCGAGACGGCCTGAGATCACACCCTCGAACCTGATCCGGTTAGCACCGGCGTAGGGAAGGCAGGGGCGCCGCGAGGCGCTCCTCTGTGGATCGACACCTCCCGATGGAATCCGCGTCGACGGCCCTGCGTGGGCAGGGCAGGAGGCGCTTGATGAGCACTACGGCAACACGCCGCTCGGCGGCGGTTCTCTTCTCTTTCCTCTTCGTGGGCCTCGGGAACAACGTCCGGGCCCAGCCGACCCATCGGCTCTCCGGGACGGTCCGGACCACGTCCGACCGGCCCCTGGCCGGGGCCACGGTTGGCGTGGAGGGCTCGACCCTCTCCACCCAGACCGACGCCGCCGGGAGCTATCGGCTGTCGGTGCCGGCGGGTGAGGTCACCCTGGCGGTGTCGCACCGCGCCTACCAGGACGCCACCCGCACGGTGACGGTGGACGGGGACCGGCAGGAGGACTTCCGGCTCGAAGCCCTCTACCGGGTCAGCGAGAGCGTGGTGGTCCAGGCGGTGCGCGCCGACGCCCTGGCGCCGGTGAGCCGCACCGACCTCGGACCCGCGGAGATCGCTGAGCGCAACCACGGCCAGGAGATGCCGTTCCTGCTCTCCTCGACGCCGTCGGTGACGGCGTACTCGGACACCGGCCTCGGCGCCGGCTACTCGTACCTCTACCTCCGCGGCGTCCAACAGACCCGCCTGAACATGACCCTCGACGGCGTGCCCCTCAACGAGCCGGAGGACTCCGCCGTCTACTTCGCCGACTTCGGAGACTTCACGAGCTCGCTCCAGAGCATCCAGGTCCAGCGAGGCGTCGGGACCTCCACCTTCGGCGCCGCCGCCTACGGCGGCTCGATCAACTTCGAAAGCCTGGACCTCGAGGAGCAGCCACAGGCCCTGGCCTCGCTGGGGGCCGGCTCCTTCGGGACCTATCGGGCCAGCCTCGGCCTCCAGTCCGGCCGGGTCGGTCCGGGCCTGGCCTTCTACGGGCGGGGCTCGTACCAGCAGACCGAGGGCTTTCGCGAGCACTCGGGGATCCGGCAGCGGAGCCTGTTCTTCGGCGCCTCCCGGCAGGGGGAGCGCTCCTTCTTCAAGCTCTTCGGCTTCGTGGGGCGCGAGATCACCCAGCTCGCGTTCCTGGCCACCGAGGAGGAGGTGCTCGGGCGCGACCTGCGCTTCAACCCGATGGCCCCGGACGAGATCGACCGCTTCGGCGAGAACTTCGTCCAGGCCCAGCTCACCCGCTCGCTGGGGGCGACCTCGAGCCTGTCGCTGCAGGCCTACACGGTGGGGGCCGGAGGCAACTACCGGATCCGCGATACCTGGGGCACCGGCGAGCTGCTCCAGTACGACCTGGACTGGCGCTTCTCCGGCGGCCGGGTCTCCTTCCAGCACGCCCGCGGCCGCGCC
>CAZNNH010000083.1:0-24428 GCA_964574335.1 uncultured Acidobacteriota bacterium
GGCGCTGACCCCACGGCTGATCGAGACCCGCCGCGACATCCACCAGCATCCCGAGTTGAGCAATCGCGAGCTTCGAACCGGCAAGCTGGTGGCGGACCGTCTGCGGGCGCTGGGCCTGGAAGTCCGGCACCCGGTGGCCCACACCGGCGTGGTGGCCGTGCTGAGGGGAGCGGCAGACGACACCACTGTCGTGGCCTTGCGCGCCGACCTCGACGCCCTGCCGATCCAGGAGGTCGGTTCACGCCCCTACGGCAGCCAGACCCCGGGCGTGATGCATGCCTGCGGCCACGACGCCCACACCACCATCGTCCTGGGCACCGCCGAGGTCTTGGCCGGACTGCGCGCCCAGCTTCCCGGAACCGTCGTCTTCCTGTTCCAACCCGCCGAGGAGAACCCGCCCGAGGGGGAAGAGGGTGGCGCCGCCCTGATGGTCAAGGAAGGGGCCCTCGAGGACCACGCGCCCGTGGCCATCTTCGGCCTCCACATCGACCCCTTCCTCGACGTGGGCCAGGTGGGGTGGAGCGTCGGCCCGATCTTCGCCTCCGCAGACACCTTCATCATCGAGATACAGGGCCACAGCACCCACGGCGCCTACCCGCACACCGGTCTCGACCCGATCCCGATCGCGGCCCAGCTCGTCCAGGCGCTCCAGCTCATCGTCAGCCGAGAGACCGACGCCCAGCAGGCCAAGGTGCTCACCATCGGCGAGATCCACGGCGGTAACCGCTTCAACATCCTGGCCGACAAGGTCACGCTCAAGGGCACGCTCCGCACGCTGGGCGCCGAGACCCGCAAGACGGCCAAGGACGCCCTCGAGCGCACCGTCCACGGTGTCGCCCAGGCCCACGGAACCACCGCCACGCTCTCCTTCATCGGAGACGGGACCCCAGCCACCCTCAACGACGAGGCGCTCACCCTGGCCTGCCTCCCCTCCCTGGGGCGCATCTACGGCAAGGCCAACGTGCGCGAGGTGGGGCCGCAGATGGGATCGGAGGACTTCTCCATCTACGCCGAGCGGATCCCGGGCCTCTACCTCAAGCTGGGCGTCCGCAACGAGGCCCGGGGCATCACCGCCAACATCCACACGCCGGAGTTCGACATCGACGAGGCCGTGCTGCCGCTGGGGGTCAGGGCCTACGCGACCCTCGTGTGGGACCTCCTGCGGAGGCAGCGGAGGCAAGCGTGACGCCGGTAGACGGCCCCCGCCAAGTCGTGGCCGTTCCGCAGGCGGCCAGGCACCGTAGCGGCGCTCGGTGCCGCACCCATAAGGAGGCTCCGTGCCCCTGACTGCCGAGTCCAGCGAGAACGACTACGTCCACGGGGGCACCCAGAAGGACGAGTACGGCGAGAAGGACGTCATCGCCGTGCCCTGTCCCCTGTGCGGCTCGGAGCAGGCCTCGCGTGTGTACACGGAGCACGCCGTCATCGGGATCAGCCAGTGCGCGGTGTGCAGCCTCATCTACACCTCCCCGCGGCTCAAGGCTCCGGAGCAGGTGTACTGGGGTGCAACCGAGCTCTACTATGCCGAGGCACGACTGATCTTCGAGGGTCGAGCCGAACACCATCGCGACCCCAACTACCGCGCCGAGATCCGCAGGATCGAGCGACACAAGAGGATGGGCCGGTTCCTCGACGTGGGCTGCAACATGGGGATGCTGCTCCGTCTGGCGCGGGAGCGTGGCTGGGACGTGGTCGGCGTCGAACCGTCGCCCTCCCTCGCACCCCTGGCCGAGCGCTGGGGCTTCCCGGTCTTCAACTGCTTCCTGGACGATCTGGATGCTCAGAAGGCCGGGACCTTCGATGTCGTTGCCCTCTCGGACGTGTTTGAGCACATCAGCGAGCCCAAGCCCTTCCTCCGCGAGGCCGCCCGTTTCCTGAAGGACGATGGCGTCGTCTACGTGAAGGTTCCGAACGCACGCTGGTTCCAGTTGAAGCAGCGCCTCCTCGGCATGGCAGGCCGCCACCCCCGCAAGGGCCTGTGGGATTCCTACGAGCACGTCGTCCACTACACGGACCGCACGCTGACGCGCATGCTCCGCGAAGCCGGGTTCCGTGTGCTCGAGATCGCCAGCGAGCCTCCCGTCCAGACGCCGAACTGGCACGAGCTCGTGGGGCACTACTACCAGTACCCCACTCCCTGGTTCTTGGACTGGAAGAGGAAGCTGGTCCGGTCCGCCAGTCACCATCTTGGGCGGGTCGAGCGCCTGGCTCGCCTCGGGTCTCTGGGCTGCCTGGCGCAGAACGTCGTAGCGATCGCGAAGAAGGAGTAGGCGGCCCGGGCCGCGCCGAAGTCGGGCCCGTCGTATCCCGAGACCTACACCGTCGCCGGCAGCGCCTCGCCGCCGCCCGCCCGCAGCTCCTGGTCCTTGTATTGGAGCTGGTAGAGGCGCCAGTACAGGCCGCGCTGCAGCAGTAGCTCCTGGTGGCTGCCTCGCTCCCGGATCCGCCCCTTGTGCATCACCAGGATCTCCTCGACGTTCTGGATGGTGGACAGCCGGTGGGCGATCACGATCGCGGTGCGTCCGCGCAGCAAGACGCGCAGCGCGTCCTGGATCAGCACCTCGGTCTCGGTGTCGACCGAAGAGGTGGCCTCGTCCAGGACCAGCACCCGCGGGTCGTGGGCCAGGGCGCGGGCGAAGGAGAGGAGCTGCTTCTGTCCCACAGAGAGCGTGGCCCCGCGCTCCTGGACCTCGGTGTCGTAGCCCTTGGGCAGCGCCTTAATGAAGTCGTGCACGTGCACCGCCCGGGCGGCGCGCTCGATCTGCTGGTCCGAGATCGGTGAGCCCAACCGCAGGTTGGAGGCGATGGTGCCGCTGAACAGATGCGCGTCCTGCAGCACCAGCGCCAGCGCGGAGCGCAGTCGTTGGGGATCCAGCTCCCGCACGTCGACGCCATCCAGCGTCACCCGCCCCTGCTGCACGTCGTAGAAGCGGGCCAGCAGGCTGATGATCGACGTCTTCCCCGCGCCGGTGGCGCCCACCAGGGCCACGCTCCGGCCCGGCTCGACCGCGAAGTCGATGTCGCGGAGCACCCAGTTCTCCTCGTTGTAGGCGAACGAGACCTTCTCGAAGGCCACCCGCCCCCGCACCGCGCCCAGCTCCAGGGGCGCCGGCGGTGCCACCACCTGGGGGGCGGTGTCGAGGAGCACGAAGATCCGCTCCGAAGCGGCCATCGCCGCCTGCAGGATGTTGAACTTCTCCGAGAGGTCGGAGATCGGACGCCAGAAGCGCTCCGAGTACTGGATGAAGGCCACCAGCGCCCCCAGCGTCAGAGCGTGGACCAGCACCCGGCTGCCCCCATAGAGCAGGATCAGCGCCATCGCCACCGCCGCCAGCAGCTCGATGGCGGGGTAGAAGACCGCGTAGTAGAAGATGGTCCGCAGGTTGGCCTCCGCGTGGTCGCGGTTGATCCGGGCGAAGGCCTGGACGTTGCGCTCTTCGCGGCGGAAGAGCTGGACCACCGACATCCCGGTCAGGTTCTCCTGCAGGAAGGCGTTGATCCGCGCCACCGCCTTGCGGACCTCGCGGAACGACCGGCGGGCGCCGCTCCGGAACCAGTTGGTGACCAGGAAGAAGAACGGGATCACCGAGAAGGTCACCAGGGCCAGCCGCCAGTTGAGCGTCAGCATCACGCCCATGATCCCGAACAGCGTGAACAGGTCACCGAAGACCGTCACCACTCCGGAGGTGAAGAGCTCGTTGACGGCATCCACGTCGGTGGTGACCCGGGTCATCAGCCGGCCCACGGGGTTCCGGTCGAAGTAGGCGACGTGGAGGGCCTGCAGGTGGCCGAAGAGCTGACGCCGGATGTCCTGCATGATCCTCTGGCCCGTCATCTGCATGATGTAGATCTGGCCGAAGCGGACCGCGAAGCCGGCCACCAGCACCGCAGCGTACAGCGCCGCCACGTTGGCCAGCCCCGAGGCTTGGCGAGGGACGATGTAGCGGTCGATCGCCACCTTGGTCAGGTAGGGCCCCACCAGGTCCAGGCCGGCCATCGCCACGATCAGCACGAAGGCCGCCAGCACCGCCAGCCGGTACGGACGCAGGTAGAGCAGCAGCCGCCACAGGAGCTGGCGGTCGTAGCTCCGGGCCCCGGGATCGTCCTCGTGAAAGTCCGAGCCCGTGCTCATGCCGACTGCTCCATCTCGTCCTCGAGGAGCTGCCGCCGATGGAGGTCGGCGTAGAAGCCGCCCAGGGCCACCAGCTCCGCGTGGGAGCCGCGCTCCACGATCCGCCCCTCACGGAGCACCACGATCAGATCGGCCTCCTTCACCGTGGAGATGCGATGCGAGACCAGGAACGTGGTACGGGTTGCCATCACCTGGCGCAGCCCCTTCAGGATCTCCTCCTCGGTGTGGGTGTCGACCGAGGCCAGCGCGTCGTCGAGGACCAGGATCTTCGGGTCGGTGGCCAGCGCCCTTGCGAGAGCGGTCCGCTGCTTCTGACCCCCGGACAAGGTGACGCCCCGCTCGCCCACGAAGGTCTGGAACCCTTCCGGGAAGTCGGCCACGTCCCGCGAGAGCTGGGCCACGTCGGCGGCCCAGTCGACCTGTGAGCTCTCGGTCTCGCCGGCCCCGAAGTCGACGTTCTCGCGGATCGTCTCCGAGAACAGGAACGTCTCCTGCGGAACGAATCCGATCGCCCCCCGCAGCACCCGGAGCGGGATCCGCGCCGCTTCGTGGCCGTCGAGTAGCAGCGACCCGGGCGGCGCCTCGTGGAGGCGGGCCAGCAAGCTCACCAGCGTGCTCTTGCCGGAGCCGGTCGGGCCCACCACCGCCACCGTGGTGCCGGCGGGGACGACCAGATCGATGTCCTGGAGGACCGGCCGCCCGTCGTAGGCGAAGGTCAGCTTCCGGAACTCCACCGCCCCCTGCAGCTCCTCGATCGGCAACGGACCCTGGTCCTGGATCTCGGGCGGCTCGTCCAGGAGCTGGGCGATGCGTCCCATCGAGGCCTCGCCGCGCTCGAAGACGTTGACCACCCAGCCGAGCGCGATCATCGGCCAGTGCAGCATCGCCAGGTAGGTGCCGAAGGCCACGAACTGACCCAGGGTGATGCGCTCGGCGATCACCAGCTGTCCGCCGATCCAGAGCACGATGATCGCCCCCACCCCCATCAGGAACTGGATCGCCGGGTAGAGGCCGCCGAACAGCCGGATCAGCCGACGGTTGCGCTCCACGTATTCCTGGTTGGCTGCGGCGAAGCGCTCCTCCTCGAAACGCTCCTGCGCGTAGGCGCGCACCACCCGGGCCCCGGCCAGGTTCTCCTGGACCAGGGCGCTGAGGTTGGAGAGCTGCTCCTGCACCGCCTCGAAGCGGTCGTGGATGCGCCGACCGAAGTAGCGCACCAGGACCGACACGAAGACGAGGGGCACCAGCGAGAGCGCCAGCAGCCTGGGGCTGATGGTCAGCATCACCGCGATCGTGCCGGTGAAGGTGGCGGCGGTGTTGGCCGTGTACATGATCCCCGGTCCCAGCACCATCCGTACCGCCGACATGTCGCTGGTGGCCCGGCTCATGATGTCGCCCACCCGATGGTGCTGGTAGTAGCGGGCCGAGAGCCGGGCCAGGTGGTCGAAGAGGTCGTTGCGAAGCTCGTACTCGATCTCGCGGCTGATCCCGATCAGGATGCTCCGCATCCCGTAGCGGAAGATCCCCTCGACCGCGACGATGGCGACGATCACCCCCGCGTACTGGTAGAGCTTCTGCCGGGTCACCTCGACGGTCAGGTCGTCGATGGCGAGCCGCAGCACCCAGGGAGTCGCCACCGAGAGAGCGGTGGTGAACACCAGACACAGGAGCCCCAGCAGGATTCCACGCCGGTGGCGGGCCAGGTAGGGAAGCAGTCGGCGAAGGTGGCGCATCAGCAGCCCAGGATACCCTCTCGCCCGCTCACGAACCTACCAGGGGCGTCGAGGCTGGGCCAACGGACAAGTCATCCTGGGTGTCCCCTCGAGGCTGAACCCCGGAAGGATCCCGGCCGAGTCGCCCTCAGAATGATCCCCGCAACGGCACTGCCGAGGTCGCGAGAGCCTTCGACTGCGCGACGCGCACGCCACTGCCGGCGGCTGCCGGCCCCGGGGCTACGACGCCGATCTTCCGCGGCGCAGCGCCGCCTCGGCCTTCCGCTGGCGGTCGAGCGCCTGGCTGGCCTTGACCAGGCGGAGCAGGTTTTCCTTCTCCCAGGCCAGCGCCTCCCGGTAGCGCGGGTAGTGGGCCTCGGCCTCGCGGAAGGCGCGCGAGTGGTAGACGGTGCGTCCGGCACCGTCCGGCACGCCGCCCATGTGGTCGTGGAGCATCTCGTGATAGACCACGCTCTCGAGGAAGAACAGCGGCACGTCCACGCGATCCAGCACGGGATGGATCCGGATCAGGCCCAGCACCGGATCGTAGCTGCCGAAGGTGAGCGCCCCACGCCGAGCGCGGCCGCCACCCCGCCCCCAGGTCAGCGGGACCTTGAGGCGGCCGTCGAAGAACTGCCGGTTCAGCCGATCGTAGATGACCTGCAGGTCGTGGCTGCGTCCCCGGGTCTGCAAGGGTGGCAGCGGCCGCTTCACCTTGCGCACCCGGTGCAGGTTCTCGTTCATGAAGCGTCGCACCTCGCCGTCGGCGCCACGGCTGCGGCGGCGCAGGCTGCGCGCCAGCGCCTTCGCCACCGCCATCGGCGCATGCAGGAACATCCGGTGCAGACGCAGCCTCACCTCGCCGTCGACCCGGCGGAACGAGAGCAGCACCGATCGGTTGTCGGTGACCGTCAGGGAGACCCGGCGCCCGGACTCTCGCGCCAGCGCGGTTTCGAGGCCACGCTCGCTCCACAGCGGCAGATCCCCGAAGCTGAGTCGGAGCTGCTGCGAACGGGAGCGGACCGCGTAGGCCATGGGAATGCTCGGGAAAGCATGGCCCACCCGTGCCCCCGCGTCAAGCACCCGAAACCCTGTTTGTGACCGCGCGCACCGGTCGCGGCGGCCACTATCCCCGCGACGTCATCGGGACGTAGTACTGGGTCCCCTTGCCCATGCCGCGGATCTGCTTGATCAGGTCGTCGAGGTCCTCGGGGCGATCGGTGAAGTCGACGTCGGTGGTGTTGACCACCAGCAGCGGGGTCTGGGTGTAGTGGAAGAAGAAGTAGTTGTAGGCGCGGTTGACCTCGGCCAGGTACTCCTCGGAGAGCCGCTTCTCCTCGGGCCGGCCGCGCTCGCGGATCCGGCGCAGCAGGATCTCGGTGGGCGCCTGCAGGTAGACCACCAGATCGGGGCGCGGCACGCCCTCGTTCAGCAGCCCGTAGAGCTTCTCGTAGATCATCAGCTCGCTGTCGTCGAGGTTCAGGTAGGCGTACAGCCGGCTCTTCTCGAAGACGTAGTCGCACAGCGTGAGCTGCTGGAAAAGCTCGCGCTGGACCAGCTCCTGCTGCTGCCGGTACCGCGACAGCAAGAAGAACAGCTCGGCCTGGAACACGGCTCCGCCACGCCCGTCGTAGAAGGGCTTGAGAAACGGGTTCTCGCTCCAGTCCTCGAGCACCTTGTTGGCGTCCAGCCGCTCCGCGAGCCGTTCCACCACCGCGGTCTTGCCGACGCCGGTGGGTCCGTCGATGGCCAGGTACTGGAAGCTCATCCGTGGGCCACCTCGGCCGGCTGGTGGCGAACCACCTCGGAGAGGTCGGCACAGCGCGCGACGAGCTCCGAGACGCTCAGACCGAGCACCGGGTGGCGGACCAAGGGGGCCAGCTCGGAGAGCGGCACCAGAACGAAGCGGCGCTGGTGCAGCCGAGGATGGGGAAGGCAAAGGCCGTCCTGGTGGAGCACGACGTCCCCATAGAGCAGGACGTCGATGTCGAGGCAGCGCGGGCCGTTCAGTTCCCCGCGCACCCGGCCCGCCTCTCGCTCCGTGGCCAGGCACGCCGCCAGCAGCGCCCCGGGCGACAGGTCGGTCTCGCCCTGCACCGCGGCGTTCAAGAACCATCCTTGCGGCGGCCCCCCCACCGGCTCGGTCAGGTAGAGGGAGCTACGCGCGGTGAGGTGGAAGCCCCGTCGCTCGAGGCGCGACAGGGCGGTCTCGATGTGGCGCTGGCGATCGCCCAGGTTCGAGCCCAGGCCGAGGAACACGGTGGGGCGGTTCATGCTCGCCACGCAGATTATCCCAGCCCCGCAGGGCGGGCAATGCGCCGGGGAAACCCGGGGACACAATACGGGTCTTCCGGCACCGCCACGTCTTGACACCCCCTCCGCCCGCAACCATACTGGCTTCGCTTCAACCGCAAGCACAGTGGCACGCCGAAAGACGGACGACAAGCGAGCGCGAATCCTGCGATCGGCGGTGCGAGTCTTCGCCCGCAAGGGCTACTTTGCCGCCCGTATCTCGGACATCGCCCAGCAGGCGGCCGTCGCCGACGGCACCATCTACCTCTACTTCCGGAGCAAGGAAGACATCCTGGTCTCGCTCTTCGACGAGGTGATGTCCGAGCACATCCAGAGGGGGAGGGCCGAGCTGGCGACCGTCGAGGGCGTGCCCGCCCGGCTGCGCGCCATCGCCGAGCACCACCTACGCTTGCTGGGCGAGAACCGCGAGCTGGCGGTGGTGTTCCAGGTGGAGCTGAGGCAGTCGACCAAGTTCATGGAGCGGTTCTCGGCCTCCTGGCTGCAGGACTACTTCGCGATCGTCTCCGAGGTGATGGAGGAAGGCCAAACAGATGGAACCCTCCGCCCGGACCTGCCGATCCGTTTCGCCACCAAGGCGTTCTTCGGGGCCCTGGACGAGATGGTCACCTCTTGGATCCTGAGCAAGAAGGACTACGATCTAGCCGAGCTGGCGGAGCCCGTCGTGGACCTGTTTCTGCGAGGCGCCGCCGCAACCACAACCAGCCGTCCCACGCGGTCCCGGCGAAGGGCCGCTGACAGGGGGGAGTGATGGGAAGCGGGACCCTCTGCGACATCTTCTACCACTGCGTCGACACCTACCAGAAGCCGGACCAGCTCAAGGTGAAGCGTGACGGCGTCTGGCGGGACATCAGCGGGGCGGAGCTCAAGACCGCGGTTGAGGAGCTCTCGATGGGCCTGCGCGCGCTGGGGCTCCAGGCGGGCGAGAGCGTCGCCATCCTGTCGGAGAACCGGCCGGAGTGGGCCTACGCCGACCTGGCCACGCTGACAGCGGGCGCGGTGGACGCCCCGATCTATCCGACGTTGCCGGCGCACCAGGTGGCCTACATCCTGCGCGACAGCGGCTCCCGGATCGCCTTCGTCTCCAACACCATCCAGGCCGCCAAGCTGGCCGAGGCCCGCCCGCAGGCGCCGTCCGTCCAGCAGGTCATCTTCATGGACGACGGGCCCGCCCCCGAAGGAACCACTCCGCTCGCCGAGGTGCGTGCCAAGGGCCGTGCCGCCCTGGCCGGGGACCCCGAAGCGGTGCGCCAACGGGCCGCCCAGGTGGGGCCCGAGGACCTGGCCACCCTGATCTACACCTCGGGCACGACCGGCGACCCCAAGGGCGTGATGCTCCTGCACCGGAACATCGCGAGCAACGTCCACGCTGGCCTCAAGGCGCTGCCCGAAGTCGGCCCCTCGGATGTCTGCCTGTCGTTCCTGCCGCTGTGCCACAGCTTCGAGCGGATGGTCGGCCACTACGCGATGCTGCAGGCCGGCGTCACCATCGCCTACGCCGAGAGCGTCGAGAAGGTCCCCCAGAACATGGCTGAGGTCCGTCCCACCTTCATGGCCTCGGTGCCCCGGCTCTATGAGAAGATGTACGCCCGGGTCAACGAGAAGATGGCGAGCGACCCGCCGCTCCGCCAGAAGATCTTCAAGTGGGCGATCGGCGTCGGCGGCCAGGTCTTCCAGGCGCGTGTCGACAAGAGTCAGCCCGGCGCTCTGGTCAAGCTGCAGCACGCCATCGCCACCAAGCTGGTCTTCTCGAAGATCAAGGAGCGGGTCGGCGGACGGCTGCGGCTCTTCGTCTCGGGCGGAGCGCCGCTGCCCAAGGAGATCGCCGAGTTCTTCGGCGCCGCTGGCCTGCTGATCCTCGAGGGCTACGGCCTCACCGAGACCAGCCCGGTGATTGCGGTCAACCGGATCGACGACCTCAAGCCGGGCAGCGTGGGCAAGACCCTCGAGGGCATCGAGGTGAAAATCGCCGAAGACGGCGAGATCCTGACCCGCGGCCCCAACGTCATGAAGGGCTACTTCAACAAGCCCGAGGCCACCGCCGAGGTGCTGGAGCCGGACGGCTGGTTCCACACCGGCGACGTCGGCCTGATCGACGCCCAGGGCTTCCTGGTGATCACCGACCGCAAGAAGGACATCCTGGTCACCTCGGGGGGAAAGAACATCGCGCCGCAGCCGATCGAGAACCAGATCAAGACCCACCCGCTGGTGGGCGAGGTGGTGATGATCGGCAACAAGCGCAACTTCCCGGCGGCCCTGATCGTGCCCGCCTTCGACAGCCTCGAGAAGTGGGCCCGGGAGAAGGGGCTGGCCTTCACCGGGCGCGAGGACCTGATCGCCAAGCCCGAGGTGCAGGCGCTGTACCAGAAGACCGTCGACGAGCTGACCGGCAACCTGGCCCAGTTTGAGAAGATCAAGCGGGTGGCGCTGCTCGCCAACGAGTTCACCATCGACGCGGGAGAGCTGACCCCCACCCTCAAGGTCAAGCGCCGAGTGGTCGAGGACAAGTACCGGAAGGTGATCGACACCCTGTACGCCGCCTGAGGCCGCCCGCGCGCCCAAGACCGCGGGGCCGCGCGCCGGTTTGGCTCGACGGAGGCGGGCGGGCCGTATATAATGAATGATGATTCACTCAGGGGCCAGAGATGTCCGTGCCTCCCAGGGGACATGACCGGATCTCGGACTCGGTTGCTGGAGATCCGGATCGTGTCCCCCAAGCCACCCGGGGGACATAGCTTCGGGGGACACGATCCGGGATTCCCTTGCCCGATGGAGGAAACCCGGTCATGTCCCCGGAAGAGCGAGCAAGGCAGGTGAACCGTGAAGCAAGACATCCGCAAGGCCGTGGTCCTCGGCGCCGGCACCATGGGCGCACAAGTCGCCGCCCACCTGGTGGCAGCCGACGTCGATGTGGTGCTGCTCGACATCGTCCCGCCCCAGGCCGCTGACCGGTCCCAGCTCGCCAAGAAGGCCCTGGCGGGTCTGGCCAAGCTCAGGCCCAGCCCCCTGCACCTGGCCGGGCATGCCCAGCGCATCCGCCCCGGCAACTTCGAGGACCACTGGAAGGAGCTGAAGGACGCCGACTGGGTCTTCGAGGCCGTGATCGAAGACCTCGAGATCAAGAAGCAGCTCTTCTCCCGGGTCGCCGAGGCCATCTCCAAGGACGCCGTGGTCACCACCAACACCTCGGGCCTGGGGATCGCCGCCATGTCCGGCCACCTGCCCGAGAGCTTCAGGCGCCGCTTCCTGGGCACCCACTTCTTCAACCCGCCCCGCTACTTGAAGCTGCTCGAGACGATCCCCGGCCCGGAAACCGACCCGGCCGTCCTGGCCCGTATGGAGGCCTTCTGCGACCGGGTGCTGGGCAAGGGCGTGGTGCGGTGCAAGGACACGCCTAACTTCATCGGCAACCGGATCGGCTCCTACGGCCTGGGCAAGGTGCTCCAGACCATGATCGAGATGGACCTGAGCGTCGAGGAGGTCGACGTCCTCACCGGCCCCGCCATCGGCCGCGCCAAGAGCGCCACCTTCCGCACCGCCGACATCGCCGGCGTCGACGTCTGCGTCAAGGTGGCGAGCAACCTCTACGCCGCCGTCCCCGACGACCCGGAGCGCGAGGTCTTCAAGGTCCCCGACTTCATGCAGGAGATGCTCGAGCGCGGGATGCTCGGCGAGAAGGCCAAACGCGGCTTCTACCAGAAGGAGGGCCCGGAGATCCGCGCCCTGGACTGGAAGACGCTGGAGTATCACGAGCGCGGCAAGCCGCGCTTCCCCTCCCTCGAACGGGCCAAGACCGCCGAGGACCCCATCGATCGGCTCAAGCTGGTGCTCGCCGGCGACGACCGGGCCGCCCAGTTCCTGTGGAAGGTCCTCTCCGCCACCTGCCTCTACGCCGCTTCGCTGGTCCCCGAGATCGCAGACGACGTCTTCTCGGTCGACCGCGCCATGGAGTGGGGCTACATGTGGGGCCAGGGCCCCTTCCGCCTGATGGACGGTCTGGGGGTCGCCGCGGTCGCCGAGCGGGCCAAGGCCGAGGGCCGGACCCTGCCCCCGCTGCTGGAGCAGCTCCTGGCCTCGGGGCGGAAGAGCTTCTACGCGGCCGAGGACGGCAAGACCACCACCTTCGGCCCGACAGGCGTCCAGGTGATGCCCGAGCGCCCCGGCGTGCTCAAGCTGGACTCGGTCAAGGCCTCGGGCGGCGTGGTCAAGAAGAACGCCGGCGCCAGCCTCGTCGACCTCGGCGACGGCTGCGGCCTGGTGGAGTTCCACTCCAAGATGAACGCCCTCGGCCCGGACGCCATCGGCATGCTGATCTCCGTCGCCAAGAACGCCAAGCAGGAGTTCGAGGCCCTGGTGATCGGCAACCAGGGTGAGCACTTCAGCGCCGGCGCCAACCTGATGCTGGTGCTGCTGGCGGTCCAGGAAGAGGAGTGGGACGACCTCGACCTGATGGTGCGCCAGTTCCAGAACGCCACCATGGCCCTCAAGTACGCCGAGGTCCCGGTGGTGGTCGCCCCCCACGGCCTGACCCTGGGCGGCGGCTGCGAGATCACGCTGCACGCCGACCGGGTGCGCCTCTCGGCCGAGACCTACATGGGCCTGGTCGAGGTGGGCGTGGGCGTGGTCCCGGCCGGCGGCGGCACCAAGGAGATGACGCTGCGCGCCCTCGACCGCTGCGTCAAGGGGGCCGAGCCGTTGCCCTTCATCCAGAAGGCCTTCGAGACCATCGCCTTTGCCAAGGTGGCCACCTCGGGCCGCGAGGCTTTGCGCACCTTCCTCACCCCGGCCGACGCGGTCTCGCCCAACCCGGACCGGCTGATCCACGACGCCAAGCAGGCCGCCCTGGGCCTGGCTCGGGCCGGCTACCGCGCCGGGCGGCCCCGCACCGACATCCCGGCCCTGGGCCGGCCGATGCTGGCCGTCTTCAAGATGGCGATCTACAACGCCCTGCGCGGCGGCCAGATCAGCGAGCACGACGCCGCGATCGGCACCAAGGTCAGCACCATCCTGTGCGGCGGCGACCGCGCCCCGGGGATCGCCACCGAGCAGGACTTCCTGGACCTGGAGCGCGAGGCCTTCCTCTCGCTCTTGGGCACCAAGAAGACCCAGGACCGCATCGCCCACATGCTGAAGAAGGGCAAGCCGCTCCGGAACTGAGGTGAGCCATGCGTGAAGCCGTCATCGTCTCGAGCGTCCGCACCGCCGTCGGCCGGGCCGTCAAGGGCACCCTCCGCCAGACCCGCCCCGACGACATGGCCGCCGCCGCCATCAAGGGCGCCCTGGCACGGGTCCCGACCGTCAAGCCCGAGATGGTCGAGGACGTGATCCTGGGCTGCGCCATGCCCGAGGCCGAGCAGGGGATGAACGTGGCCCGCATCACCGCGCTGTTGGCGGGGATCCCCTACACCGCTGCGGCCATGACCGTCAATCGCTTCTGCTCCTCGGGGCTGCAGGCGATCGCGCTGGCGGTTCGCTCCATCGAGGCGGGGGAGAGCGACGTGGTAGTGGCGGGTGGCACCGAGTCGATGAGCCTGGTGCCCATGTTCGGCTCCAAGATCTCGCCCAACCCCACCTTGCTGGAGAGCTATCCCGACGTCTACCTGGGCATGGGCCTGACCGCCGAGCTGCTGGCCCAGAAGTACGGCATCGACCGCGAGCAGTCCGATGCCTTCTCGCTGCGCTCGCACCAGAAAGCGGTGGCCGCCATCGACGCCGGCAAGTTCAAGGACCAGATCGTGCCGCTCGAGGTGACGCTGCCCGGCGAGGATGGCCGCCCGGAGAAGACCGTCACCTTCGACGTCGACGAAGGACCGCGCCGCGACACCAGCCCCGAGGCCCTGGCCAAGCTCAAGCCCGCCTTCGCCAAGGACGGCATCGTCACCGCCGGCAACTCCTCGCAGATGTCGGACGGAGCCGCCGCCACCGTGGTCGTCTCCAAGCAGAAGGCCAAGAAGCTGGGCCTGGTGCCGATCGCCCGCCTGGTCTCGTTCGCGGTGGCCGGCGTGCCCCCCGAGATCATGGGGATCGGCCCCGCCGAGGCGATCCCCAAGGCGCTGAAGCGGGCCCGCCTGAAGCTCGACGACATGGCCGTCATCGAGCTCAACGAGGCCTTTGCCTGCCAGGCGCTATCGGTGATCAAGGCTGTCGGTCTGGACTCCGATCGGGTCAACGTCAACGGCGGGGCGGTGGCGCTGGGACACCCGCTGGGCTGCACCGGCGCCAAGCTCTCGACGCAGCTCCTCGCGGAGCTCCAGCGTCGCAACGCCCGCTACGGCATGGTCACGATGTGCGTCGGCGGCGGCATGGGCGCCGCCGGCATCTTCGAGAACCTGACGGTTTCGGGGACATGACCGGGACCCCGGCCGCCCCAGGGGACATGACCGGGGCTCCGGCCGCCCCAGGGGACATGACCGAATTCCCCCGACGTGCCATGGAATTCGGATCGTGTCCCCCGATCGGATCGTGTCCCCCGATCGGATCGTGTCCCCCGATCGGATCGTGTCCCCCGATCGGATCGTGTCCCCCGAGAGGACGACGACGATCCGCAGGACAACAGTAGGAAGGAACGAACCATGGCGACCGATACAAAGTCCCCCATCCTGGCCGCCCCCGGCGGCAGCTTCCTGATCGAGGACCGCACCCCCGACGAGGTCTTCACCCCCGAGGACCTGACCGAGGAGCAGCGCATGATCGGCCAGACCGCCGAGGAGTTCATGCAGAAGGAGATGCTGCCCCGGCTCCCGGAGCTGCTGGCCCTCAACTACGAGGCCAACCGCGAGATCCTCAAGAAGGCCGGCGACCTCGGCCTGTTGGCGGTCGAGCTGCCAGAGGAGTACGGCGGCCTCGGCCTGGACAAGGTCTCGGGGTGCCTGGTCTCCGAGAAGGCCGCCCTCGACGGCAGCTTCGCGGTCACCTTCATGGCCCACACCGGGATCGGCTCGTTGCCCATCGTCTACTTCGGGACCCCGGCGCAGAAGCACAAGTACCTGCCCAAGTTCGCCTCCGGCGAGTGGATCAGCTCCTACTCGCTCTCCGAGGCATCCTCGGCCTCCGACGCCATGAACGCCAAGGCCCGGGCGGTGCTCTCCGAGGACGGCAAGAGCTGGATCCTGAACGGCGAGAAGATGTGGCTCAGCAACGCCGGTTTCGCCGACGTCTACATCACCTTCGCCAAGGTCGATGGCGAGCGATTCTCGGCCTTCATCATCGAGAAGGGGATGCCCGGCGTCTCGCTCGGCCCGGAGGAGAAGAAGACCGGCATCAAGGGCAGCTCCACCCGCCCGCTGATCCTGCAAGACGCCCGGATCCCCAAGGAGAACCTGCTCGGCGAGATCGGCAAGGGCCACCGGATCGCTTTCAACAGCCTCAACCTGGGGCGCTTCAAGCTCGGCGCCGGCGTCACCTCTGGGTCCAAGAAGGCGGTGGGGGAGGCGGTCAAGTTCGCCAAGCAGCGGATGGCCTTCGGCCGGCCGATCAGCGACTTCGGCCTGATCCAGCACAAGCTCGGCGAGATGGCGATCCGCGCCTACGCCTCCGAGTCGATCGTCTACCGGACCGCGGGCCTGATCGACCGCAAGCTGGCCGGGATCGGTCTCGACGACGTCGAGGCGGCCACCAAGCGGATCGAGGAGTACGACGTCGAGTGCTCGATGGTCAAGGTCTGGGCCTCGGAGGCCCTCGACTACGTGATCGACGAGATGGTCCAGATCTTCGGCGGCTCGGGCTACGTCCAGGACTATCCGGCCGAGCGCTACTGGCGCGACGCCCGCGTCAACCGCATCTTCGAGGGGACCAACGAGATCAACCGCCTGCTGGTGCCGGGGCGGCTGATCCGGCGCGCCATGAAGGGCGAGCTGCCGGTCTTCGAGAAGGCCCAGGCCCTGATGGACGAGCTGATGGCCGGCCCCTCGGCGCGCGAGGTGGACGAGGGTTTCCTGGCCACCGAAGCACGTATGCTGCAGGGGGCCAAGAAGGCGGCGCTGGCCGGTCTGGGCCTGGCGGTCCAGAAGTTCGGCACCGAGCTGCAGGAGCAGCAGGAGGTGCTGGCCCTCTTCGCCGACGTGGCCATGGAGACCTACGCCCTCGAGAGCGTCCTGCTCCGCGCCCAGAAGCGGGCCCAGGCCCAGGGCGAGGACCGCGCCCGGCTCCAGGAGGCAGCCGTACGGTGCTTCGCCCAGGACGCCATGGACAAGATCGAGGTCCTCTCCAGGCGCCTGCTGGCCGCCATCGAGGAGGGCGACAACCTGAAGATGTACCTGGCTGCCCTCAAGCGCCTCACCAAGCGCGAGCCGATCAACACCGTGGCCCTCCGCCGCCAGGTGGCCGCCGCCGCCATCGAGCAGGAGGCCTACCCGCTCTGAGCTCGTCTTCTGTCGCACCGGGCGGCCTCGAGCCCTGCACGGGGATCTGACGCCGCAGCGCGTCCCGAGCACCTTGACCCCCCCCTTGTCGGGGCCTAGAATCGGCATTGACTCCAGCCCGTAGTCTGCCAGAAGGCCCATCGAACAAAGGGGCAATAGGATCATAGGCATGACGGAATCCTCCAAGCCGCCCTCCTTCACGATCCTGATGGGGCCGCTCTCCGGCCGGGACTTCGCGGTCCGCGACACCGGCGAGGAGATCCTGATCGGCTCCGACCCTTCCTGCGGTGTGAGCATTCCCGCCGAGGGGGTGAGCCCGATCCACGCTCGGGTGGTGCTCGATCCGGCGGGCCACCAGGTCCACGACACCCAGAGCCCGAGGGGCCTCTACGTAAACGACGACCGGGTCGCTGGCCAGGCCCTGGTCCGCAACGGCGACGTCCTGTGGCTCGGGCCTCCTGGTGAGGCCGGCGTGGTGATGCTGCAGTGCCACCTGCCGGAGCCCACCGAGATGGCCGCCCCGGCGCCCCAAGAGGAGGAGCCGTTCTTCGAGGCCGCCGAACCCGCTCCGGAGGTGGTCCCGGAAGTGGCTGAGGATGAGGCGCCCACCGTGGTCGACGCTGCCGCCGCGGCTCCCGAAGAGGCCTTCTTCGAGGCGGAGGACACCGCTGCCACCGCGGCCATCGAGCCCGAATCCGGCTTCGTGGAGACCGTGGCCAACGTGGAGGTGCCTGAAGAGGCCGGCTTCATCCCGCCAGACAGCGGCGAGCCGGCGAAGTTCGCGGTCGAGGTCCCCTCGTCCAGTCCCCAACCGACATTCGAGGACGAGACGGTGTTTGAGGTCCCGGCGGCGCCTTCCCCGGCGGCCCAGGTCGAGGAGACCGTCTTCATCGCCTCGCAGCCGGAGCCGACGCCCGAGCCTCCAGCCCCTCCGTCGCCGCCTCCGCCGCCCGCCGCGCGGCCCGCACCCCCACCCGTGCCCCAGCCGCCCGCCCGCCCGCCGGTGCCCCCGCGGCCCGCGACGCCTCCGGCGCGAAGACCGGCGGGTCCCCCGACGGCGAGGCGCCCGGGTCCACCGTCGCGTCCGCCCACGGCCAGGACACGGGCGGTGGCCCCGCCCAAGCCCGCGGCCCCGATGGGCAAGTACATCGGGATCGGCGCCGCGGTCCTGGTGATCCTCGGAGGGGGGGGCTACTTCGCGCTACGGATGCTGAACGCGCCCAAGCCGGCACCGGCCCCGCCGACCACCCTGGCCCAGGCCACACCGCTGCCGCCTGTCGCCACCCAGCCCTTCGAAGAGGTGGCGGAGGAGCCCTACGAGGAAGGTGCCGCTGGCACGGAGGGGACGGTCGCGGGACAGGTCCCGGAGCTCGTCCCCGAGGAGGTCACCGAGGTCACCCAGCCGCCTGCTGCGACCCCGGTGCCAACGCCGACGCCCCGGCCCACCAGGGCCCCCGCCACCCGGCCCACGCCGCCGCCGGCCACCCCGGATCCCGCCCAGGCCCAGGCCCAGCAGGTGGCCAACCTGCTCGGCGAGGGCCAACGTGCCATGCAGACGGGGCGCTACGACGCGGCGGTGCGCTTCTACGACGAGGTGCTGAAGCTCGACCCCTCGAACGCCCAGGCAGGACCCGCACGACAGGCCGCCGTCAACGCCGCCGCCGCCGCCAAGCGGACGTTCGTGGGGACCCGCACCAGCGTCCAGGCCGGTGGAGGGAAGGGAGGTCCGGCGGGCTTCGACTCGGCGGGCGTGTCCGTGGCCAACCCGGACTACTCGGGCCGCATCCAGTTCGAAGCCAGCCCCTCACGGGTCAAGGCCGGCGACGGCTTCACGATCCGCGTCTACCTGACCAACAACGGGAAGAAGGACTACAAGCTCACCGGCGTCGAGATCGTGACCAAGGCCGACGGCGGCACGAAACCCTGGCCCGCCACACCGCCAGCCGCCAAGGTGGACGTCGGCCAGCGTGCGCTGGTGGCCGAGCTGAAGGGCGTGTGGGAAGACGGCGTCGACAAGTGGTCGACGGACGTCACCATCACCACCGACCACAAGGACACCTTCAAGAGCCGCGTCACCTGGAAGTGACGCGGGCGCCGGCAGTCGCGTCATCCTGAGCCCCACACATGGGACGTGGGGCGAAGGATCTCGCCTCAGGCCCGACGCACCGGTCGTGGCCCGGGCCGTGCCTCCCCCCGATCCGGCCGGCGGGCGCCTTCCGCGTAGTAGCTGCGGTAGTACTCCCCGTAGTACTGGCTGTAGTAGTAGGAGTTGCGCTCGAGATCCACGCGGTTCAGAACCGCCCCGATGATGCGTCCGCCGACGCCCGCGACCTGGTCGATAGCCCGTTGGATGGACGGCCGCGTGCTCACCTCGGCCCCAATCACCAGGACGACGCCGTCCGCATTCGGACACAACACGGGCGTGTCGGCCATGCCCAGGATGGGCGGCGTGTCGATCAGCACCCAGTCGAAGTGGGACCGGAAAGCCTCGAGGATCGACTGGACGCTCTCACTCCCGAGCAGCTCGGCCGGGTTCGGGGGAACGTACCCGCAAGGCAGGACGCGTAGCCCCTTGAACCGTGTGTCCTGAATCACCTGAGAAGCTTGGCTCTTGCCCACGATCAGGTCGGAGAACCCAGGCGCCTTGGAAAGGCCGAAGTGCTTGTGGATCGTGGGACGGCGCAGGTCGGCGTCGACGGCCAGGACCTGCGCCCCGTTCAGGGCCAGGGAGGACGCCAGGTTGGCCACCGTGGTCGTCTTGCCTTCTCCTGGGCCCGCGCTGCTGATCACGAAGACACGCCCTTCGCTCTTGCCAACGGAGAAGATCAGGTTGGTGCGCAGCACTCGATACGACTCTGCCACGGCCGACTGCGGGTTCCTCACGATGAGGGGCGAAGGGCGCGGGAGCCGCCCCGTGGTCTTCGCCCCCACGTCCGGAACCATGCCCAGGAACGGCAAGCCCAGCTGCTCCTTGACGTCCTCGGGTGTCTTGAGGGTGTTGTCGAGGTGCTCGAACAGGAGCGCCAAGCCAGCGCCAAGCGCCAGGCCAAGCAACACAGCCACCTCGAAGTTGCGCGCCTTTCGGGGCAGGACCGGGCGAGACGGGACCTGGGCCTTCTCGACCACCCGCACGTTCGATGCCCGTAGCTCGGTCTCGAGGTCGGTCTCCTTGTTGCGACTCATCAGGTTCTTGAGCAGATCGTTGCTGGTGTCGACCTCCCGCTTCAGGATGCTGTACTCGAGCGACTGACGGTTCGTCTCCAGCGCCTCGTGCTTTGCGGTCTCGAGCTCTCCGGCGAGGTTCCGCTCCTGCGCCAGGGCGGCCTGATAGGCCGTCTCGAGGGACGCCACGATCGAGCGGACCTCGGAGTCCAGCTTCTGTTGGGCGGCCTCGATGTCCGAGCGGAGCTTCACCATGTCGGGGTGCTTGGGGCCCAACGTCTGGGAAAGCCGAATCTCCTGGGCTTCCAGCTCGGCGATGCTCGTCCGAAGCGCCTGGACGACCGGGCTTTGCATGACCGGCAACAAGGCCATGAGTCGCGAAGGCGGAAGCTCGCGGGCCTGATTGAGCAGCGTCTCCTTCTCCATCCGCTGCATGCGTGCTTCCATGAGAGCGGATGTGATGGCGTTCACCTTGTCCGCGACGACGCCTTCGCCTTCGGTGAACGCCTGGATGCCTTGGCGAGCCCGGTACTCCAGGAGGGCTTTCTCTGACTGTTCGACTCGCGCCTTCTGCTCGGCTACCCGCTCCGCGAGCCACGAAGTGGCCTCCGTCGACGTCGTGTACCGGAACTCCAGCGACTGCTCGATGTACAGCTCGGCCCAGGCGTTCGCCACTGCGGCGGACAGGGTGGGGTCGTAGGCGTTCACTCGCAGGTTGACCAAGCGACCACCCGGCAGGGGTTCGACTGCGAGACGGGATCGAAGGGCCGTGGCTGCCGGCGAGATCGGGATGCCGCCACTTGCGAGGTCGGCCTCTGGAACCCTCCGCAGAAACACCCGCTGGAACCGCTCCCAGGGCGACATCATCGAGCCTTCGAGGAGCTCGCGATGCTGGTGGAGATTCAGGCGTTCGACGAGCTTCTCGGCCAACGCGCGGCTCGTCAGCAGCGTATATTCCGTGCGGTAGTCGTGCAGAGGGTCGCCGACCTCCTTTCCGGGAAGGATGTCCGGAGTTGACTCCGCGATCAGGATCTGGGCGGCCGCCTGATAGACAGGCCTAGCCGTGTAGTTGTAGACGAAAGCGCCACAGAGACAGACGACTAGGCTCGTGACGAGAAGCCCACGCCGTTTCTGAGCGATGGCTAGATAGCGCCGGAAATCCTGTGCAAGCTGCTGATCCGCCACTCATTCCTTCCTGCGCCGGGCACTCCACAAACCGCTACGTTGACGCTGCTCGACCGCCCGCAACCGCTTGAGCAAACGCAGCTTAGATTCTGGCCCCCCCCGGCTAGGGATGTCAACGCCAACCGCCCAGCCGCACCTCAGCGTTCGCCGCGCGGCCAGCCTTCCCCGGCCTCCAGCCGTCATCCTGAGTGTCCCTTCGAGGCTGAACCCCGGAAGGATCTAGAAGAACCGCTCGGGCACCTTGACCGTGTCCTCAGGCAGCAGCAGGTCCGTCATCTCGGCCTTGATCTCCTTGCGCTTGCCGTCGATCAGCCGAACGATCCTGACCTTGGACGACCCCCGCTCTGTCGGCCCGCCCGCTCTCGTCAGGGCCTGGAATACGGTGATCCCCTCCTCGTACCGGATGGCTCCCGGTCGCGCCACGTAACCCGTCACGTAGATGCTGGCGGCCTTGGGCACGAACACGGTATCGCCTTCCTGCAACGTCAGGTCGCTCTCGGGGTTGCCGGAGCGAAGCTCGCGCAGAGACACCCGAAGTACCTCGGAGCCTGGGACCTCGCCAGGCCACTGCGGGACGAACGTGCTTTCGTTGGGCTCGACGCCGTTCTCGGGAGCGGGGGCCTTTTCGGACCCATCCGCCACGTCACCCGACTCCTCGCCGGCTCCCTCAATGCCGGCGCCTCCGTCCGCACCCTCGGCCATCTCCCCGTTCGCGGTCGGAGCGGGCGGGCGAATGACGACCACCTCGTGACCCGCGTCCGCCGTGATGCCCCCCACGTCCGCGAGCAGCATGAGCAGGGACCCGTTGGCCCGCAGGCCGTGAGCCCCCGGGTTCTGGACTTCTCCGGTCACGAAGACCTTCCGGCTGCGGTATTCCTTGACCGCCACCTCCACCTGTGGAGTCTTCAGGTACCCGTCGGCCAGAAGCGTCGTGAGCTTCCTCGCCAGCTCCGCGACCGTCATGGCTGACGCCTTGACCTTCCCGAGGAAGGGAAAGAACATCATCCCTTCCGCGTTGACGGGGAAATCCCCGCTCAGCCCTTCCTGGCCGGCCACCTCCACTCGGACCACGTCGCCCGGCCCGATCTCGTAGCCAGCGGTCGCTGGAGGCGTCACTGCCAGCAACGCCAGGATCACGCCAATCCCCATACGCTCTAGTCTCGCCCTCCGGCACCCCGGCCGTCAACGCAGAGCGCCCCTCGCTCGCCGAATCGACGCGGATGCGATCCCCCGACCGCCTCGCGGAAGACCGCCGCGACCCGGGGCGCCTGTACGGCCGCCGAATAGTGGCGCTCCACAGTCTCCCGCCCGGCGTTGCCCAGGCGCCCGCGAAGCTCCGAGTCGACCAGCAGTCTCTCGAGACCCGTCTCCCAGGCGTCCTCGTCCTCGGCCAACAGCCCGTTGACCCCGTGCGAGACGATCTCCTGGTTGACTCCTACGGGACTCACCACGGTCGGTATCCCGAGCGCCATGTACTGGAGCGCCTTCAGGCCGCACTTGCCACGCTCCCACTCGGTGTCGGCCAGCGGCATGACGCCGATGTCGATGTCCGCCAGGTCTTCGACCTCGGTCTCCGACCGCCACGGACGATGCTCGACCTCCACGCCATCGGCCGAGAACCCGGTCCCACCTACGATGACGACGCGGAAAGGGTGTCGCCTGGCCAACCTCTCCAGCACCGGCCGCAACAGATGCATGTACTGGATGCTGCTGTAGCTTCCCGTCCAGCCGATGGCGGGGGCGGCTCCTGGCGAGCGGTCCCTCGGTCGGTACTTCTCGAGATCGATGGTCGTGGGGACGACGGTCACTCGGGGGTTGTGCTGGCGCGCATAGCTCGCCAGGAAGGGGTTTCCGGCCATCACGTGACGTGCCAAGCGGCACACGGTGGCGGTCTTGCCGGGGAACCGGAGATACGACAGGTAGGAGTTGGCCGGGCTGACGTAGCGGACCCACACCGCGTCGTCGAAATCGAAGACGTGGGGCACATCGTTCCAGTAGAGCATTCGCTCGGCGAGCGCCGGGCCGAGGAGGGCGCTTTCCCGAAAGATGTAGACGAGATCGAAAGCCCTCGCCCGCCATGCGTCACCGAGCCGCCGAGCCAGGGCACGTCCCACGCCCCAAGCCTTGCCAGCGAGCCGCCCCCGGCGCGGCAGCGTCTGGCTTAACCGAAGGTCCGCGAACGGGGCGTAGGTGATCTGGATGCCGTCCCGACGGAGAAGGGGGTCCCATTGCTCGATCCGGAACCTCTGGCCCGGCGAGGTGTCGAGCGCCTGAGGCACCCAGGCGAGGACCCTCACGGCACCGCCCCCGTGCCTTGCGCTGCCGCACCCCCCAGCAATCGCCGGTAGATGTCGCTGTAGCGCGGGACCACCACCTCCTGGAGACCGACGTGCTCGCAGGCGACCCGCCTGCAGCGGGCCGCGAGGCCCGGGTCGCGCAGCAGCTCCGCGAGCTCCCCGGCAGCCCGGGCATACGCCGCAGCATCCCACGAATCCACTACCACACCAACCCGCTCCTTGCGAACGAGATCAGGGTAGTCCCCGGCCAGGCGTGACGTGACGACGGGCAGCCCACAAGCCAAGTACTCCGCGTTCTTGATGGGGGAGCAGGCCCGTTTCGACGGGGCATCCGCTAGCAACGACAGCCCAGCCTTCGCCATCGAGAGGTAGGAGGGCATCTCGTCTCGGGTAGCCTGGCGCACCAGGCAGCGGACGCCGAGCTCCCGGGCCGGCGTCTCGAAGAGCTCGGGCGACTGCGTCGTCAGGACCAGGAGCGACAGGGGGCCGAACAGCGATTGGGCACAAGCTGCGAAGGCCAGCGTCGCGTCGAAGCGATACCACCCACCCCCCTTGCCGGCGTAGACGAGGACCGGGCCGCTCATGCCCATCGACTGGCGCAACGAATCGGCGCCGGCCGGATCGGGGCGGAAGTGAGATGTGTCGACGCCGCACGGGAGGACGTCAATCCTCTTGCCGGGCCGAAGCTGCTCGACCTCCCGTTGCCTGTGGGTCGTAAGCACCGCCGAGCCGTCGGCCGCGCCGAGGCAGGCAAGCTCGGACTTGCGTGTCAGCCACGCCGGGATCGATCGTGGCCCCCAGATCCCCACGTCGACGTACTCCTGCGAGAGGGGGCCGTCCGCGTCGTTGAAGAACCTGGTTCCGGCCCATCGCGAAGCCAGCAGGGCGATCGCCGCGCCCACCGTCGTTCGACCATGGATGAGACGTGCGCCGCGCCGCCGGGCGATCCGACCGGCGGCGAGACCGCCCGCCACGACGTCCCACGCCGAAGCCAGAACCCGCGGCGTCTTGTGGTAGACGCGGGGGTACCATTCGATTCCCTCGGCCTCCAGGGACGCCGCTGCCTGATCCATCTCGCCCCCCGACAGCCGCCAGTCATCCTGCTCGAACGTCATCAGGCCGACGCGCCAGCCCCCGCGCGCCAGCGCCCGCAGCACGGGAAGGCTCTGGCTCTGCGTGAGAGGGTCTCGCAGGCTCCAGTAGACGACATAGATGGAGTCGAGCCTCACGACGAGACCCTTTTTGTCAACGCGTGGGATCGCCAGTAGTC
>CAZNNH010000084.1:0-24373 GCA_964574335.1 uncultured Acidobacteriota bacterium
TTCATCGCACCCGTGTCGCTTCGGGAGAAGCGAACGACAATCGGGTGCGGTGACCGGCTGGGTTTGGCGACACCCGGGCACCTTCGAGCGGTCGGCGGCTACCATGCCTCTCCCGTGCTCGCTCAGCAGTCGATTCGCGAGTTGGGATTGACTAACCGTAACTACCGCGGCGTCGTGGCCGATGCAGCGTTCGGTGTGTTTCAGGAAGGCTACGAGCGAGGATATGGCGCCGACGGCGATCATCTCAAGACGCTCGCCGATATCGATATCGCTCTCGATGCCGGCATGCCGATGATCACCCTGGACCTTACAGAAGTGATGAACCCGCTGCCTGCGACGTGGAGCGACGCCCGGGTCGAAGAGGCGTTCAGCAGGCTGCCGGAAGTAGTGCAGCGTCCCGTCTCGGATACGTACGCAGGTCACGCCTTTTCCGTCGGCGAGCACTCGGTGGAGATCCGCTCGATGGTCAGATCCTCGCGGTCGAAGAAGGCCTGGGGGTCGTCGCCGACGTCGTACTCGTCACGGAAGGAGAAGTTGTTGCTCTCCCAGATCGGCTCGGTCTCCCCCACCTTCTGGTACCTCACCCGCGCGGAGAGGGTCACGGCGTATCGGCTGGCCTCGGTCTGGGCCTGCTCCTCGTCGCCGCTCTCGCTGAACCCCACCGGCACCGCCCGGTACGAGGTGAGCCGGCCCTTGACCACGGCGTCGGCGCCCACCTCGGTCTGGATCACCTCGAAGCGGCCCCGCTTGAGCAGCTCCTCGATCACCTTCTCGGTCACCTGCTGGTCGATGCCGGGCTTGCCGGTCGCGTCCTCGAACAGGGGGACGGCGATGACCTTGATCGAGGGGTCGATCGCCACCCCCCGCCCCACCAGGGCGTAGCCGCAGCCCAGCGGGAGGCAGAGCAGCAGGCAGAGGGCGACCCTGGCTTGCGGGCTCATCGCGTCACCACGTTGACCAGGCGATCGGGGACCACCACCACCTTGACGACCTGGCGGCCGGCCAGGTGCTCGCGGACCCGCGGCTCGGAGAGGGCGAGCTCGCGTACCGCCCCTTCGTCCGCGCCGCGGGGTACGGTGATCCGGCCCCGGACCTTGCCGTCAACCTGCACCGCGATCTCCACGGTCTCTTCGCGGAGCAGCGCCTCGTCGTGCTCGGGCCAGGGATGGTCGACCAGGCCCTGCCGGTGGCCGAGCCGGGACCAGAGCTCCTCGCAGAGGTGAGGCGTGTACGGATTGAGCAGGACCACAAGCGTCTCCAAGGTCTCCCCCAGCACCGCCCGACCGGGACCCGACGAGAGCGCCTCCTCGGTCCGGTAGGCCTCGTTCTGCAGCTCCATCAGCGCCGCCACCGCCGTGTTCAGCGACAGCCGGTCCTCGATGTCGGCGGTCACCTTGGCGATCGTCTGGTGGAGCTTGCGCCGCAGCCCCTGGGCCGCCTCCGGCAAGGCCCGCTGGCCCCCGTCCCCCGCGGGGAGGGCCAGGTAGCGCTGCACCAGCCGGTGAAGTCGCTGCAGGAAGCGGTGGGGGCCCTCGATCCCCTCCTCGCTCCACTCCATCGACTTTTCCGGAGGCGCGGCGAAGAGGGCGTACAGTCGCAGGGTGTCCGCCCCGTAGCGGGCGAGAACGTCGTCGGGGGCGATGGTGTTCCCCTTCGACTTCGACATCACCTCGCCGTCCCGGTGCACCATCCCCTGCGGGAACAGGCGCACCACCGGCTCGTCGAGGGCGATCAACCCCAGGTCGCGCATCATCTTGGTCCAGAAGCGGGCGTAGACGAGGTGTAGGATGGCGTGCTCGATCCCGCCCACGTAGAGGTCGATGGGGAACCAGTAGCGGACGGCAGCCGGGTCGAACGGGCCGTCGTCCTTCTTCGGCGAGAGGTAGCGGTAGAAGTACCACGAGGAGTCCACGAAGGTGTCCATGGTGTCGGTCTCGCGCCGGGCGGCGCCCCCGCACAGCGGACACTCGGCCTCCACGAACCCCGCCACCTTGGTGAGCGGGTTGCCGCCCTCGCCGGTGAAGGGGGCGTCCTTGGGCAGGACCACCGGAAGCGCCTTCTCGGGGACCGGGATGGGGGTCCCCGGCCGGCAGGCGCAGTAGACCACCGGGATGGGGGTCCCCCAGTAGCGCTGGCGGCTGATCAGCCAGTCCTTGAGCCGGTAGGTGACCGTGCCGCGGCCGAACCCCTCCGCCTCCGCGTAGGCCGTCATCCGGGCGATCGCCTGGTCCGCCGGGAGGTCGTCGAAGCGGCCGCTGTTGACCACCTTGCCCGGCCCGTCGTAGGCGGCGGCCAGCGTCTTGCCGTCGAGGGCCTCGCCCTCGGGCTGGATCACCACCCGGACCTCGATCCCGTACTTGCGGGCAAACTCGAAGTCGCGCTGGTCGTGGGCGGGCACCGCCATGATGGCGCCGGTGCCGTAGCCCGTCAGCACGAAGTTCGAGACCCAGATCGGGACCCGCTCGCCGCTGAACGGGTTTCTGGCGAAGCGGCCGGTGAAGACCCCCTCCTTCTCCACCCGCCCCTCGAGCCGCGCGCGCCGGTCCTGCGAGCGCAGCCGCCCGATCGCCTGGCGGGCCTCGGTCTCGCCCGGGGTCCCGCGCAACAGGGCCTCGACCATCGGGTGCTCGGGGGCCAGGGCCATGAAGGTGGCCCCGTAGATGGTGTCGATGCGGGTGGTGAAGACCCGTAGCGCGGCGCCCGTCTCGACGGCGAAGTCCACCTCGGCGCCGGGCGAGCGGCCGATCCAGTTCCTCTGCTGCACCAGGACGCGCTCCGGCCAGGCGGGGAGCTTCTCCATGTCATCGAGGAGCTGGTCCTGATAGGCGGTGATGCCCAGGAACCACTGGTCCATCTCCCGCTCTTCGACGCTGGTGTGGCAACGCCAGCACTCGCCACCCTCCGCCTGCTCGTTGGCCAAGACCGTCAGGCACTTCGGGCACCAGTTCACCGGGGCCTTGGCCCGGTAGGCGATGCCGCGCTCGAGCATCTTGAGGAACAGCCATTGGTTCCAGCGATAGTACTCGGCGTCGCAGGTGGCCAGCTCACGGCTCCAGGGGTAGCTGAACCCGAGGCGCTTCAGCTGCCGCTTCATGCCGGCGATGTTGTTGCGCGTCCACTGCTCGGGGTGGATGCCCCGCTGGATGGCGGCGTTCTCGGCCGGCAGGCCCAGCGCGTCCCAGCCGATCGGGTGCAGGACGTTGAAGCCCCGCATCCGCTTGTAGCGGGCCACCACGTCCGAGATGCAGTAGTTGCGGACGTGGCCCACGTGGATGTCCCCGGATGGGTAGGGCAGCATCTCCAGGCAGTAGAACTTGGGCCGGCTCGGGTCTTCCTGGACCTCGAAGGTCCCGGACTCGCTCCAGCGTCGCTGCCAGCGTTCCTCGATCTCTTTGAAGCGATAGTCGTTGGTCATAACTACCTGTGGCTCAGCCTCCTGCGATGACGGGCCTAGTCTAGCAGGGGGATGCCGCCGCGACGAAGCGAGCCGAACGGCTGTGGCGCCCGGAGCACCGTCAGCCGAGCACCGGCCAGCGCCCGCGAAGCGCCCCTCGAGCGCGCGCCACCACCTCCTCGAGCTCGGGCGCCGCCGGGGGCGTGTCGATGGGGGCGTCCTCGCCCAGCAGGCGGCTCACCGCCGCCGCAACCGACCGCCCCAGGGCGCCCAGATCGTATCCGCCCTCGAGGACCAGCACCGCGCGGCCCCCTGCGGCACCGCCGGCCAGCTCCAGGCAGACGTCGGTCAACCCGGCGAAGCCCGACTCGGTGACCGCCATCCCGGCCAGCGGATCGTCGTCGTGCGGATCGAACCCCGCCGAGACCAGCACCAGCTCCGGATCGAAGGCCAGGCCGATCGGCTTCACCAGCTCCCGGTAGACCCGCAGGTACTCCCCGTCGCCACAACCCGCGGGCAGGGGCAGGTTCACCGTGAAGCCCTCGCCGGCCTCCCTCCCCTGCTCCGGGAGCGAGCCGGTTCCCGGATAGTGCGGGTAGGCGTGCGAGGAGACGTACAGGACCCTGGGCTCGGCCTCGAAGATCTCCTGGGTGCCGTTTCCGTGGTGGACGTCGAAGTCCACGATCAGCACCCGGCGAAGCCCGCGGTCGAGGGCGTGAGCGGCGCCCACCGCGACGTTGTTGAAGAGGCAGAAGCCCATCGCCCGAGCCGCCCCGGCGTGGTGGCCCGGGGGCCTCACCGCACAGAAGGCGCGGTCCAGCTCGCCGTCCAGGACCCCGTCCACCGCCTCGACCACGGCGCCGGCCGCAAGCCGCGCGGCGGCATGGGAGTCGGGCCCGGCCTGGGTGTCGGCGTCGAACCGCACCCGCCGGCCCTCGCTCCCGGCGACCCGGCCAACGTGAGCCTCGGTGTGAACGCGGCACAGCTCGGCGTCGGTGGCGGGCCGTGGTGTGCGAAGCGAAAGGCGCGGCTCCAACCCGGCTCGGACCAGCTCGGCACGCAGCGCCTCCAGGCGCTCGGGGCGCTCCGGGTGTCCGGGCCCGGCGTCGTGGGCCCGGAACCGCGGGTGGTCGAACAGGCCGACCCGCGGGCGATCCTTCATGCCGGCGCGGCGGCGCTTCGGCCGGCCAGCCGTTCGGCCACCAGCTCGGCCAGGTCCTTGACCCGCACCCGCTCGTCGACCTCCTTGGCCTTGGTGCCGTCCGTCAGCATCGTCATGCAGAAGGGGCAGCCGACCGCGATGGTCCGCGCCCCGGTGGCCAGCGCCTGCTCGGTGCGCTCGACGTTGACGCGCTTGCCCAGGGTCTCCTCCATGAACATGCGACCGCCGCCGGCCCCGCAGCAGAGGGCCTTCTGCTGGCTCATGGCCATCTCCGCCGTCTTGGCCCCGAGCGTGCCCAGGAGCTGGCGCGGCGCGCGGTAGCCGCCGTTGTAGCGACCCAGGTAGCACGGGTCGTGGAAGGTGACCAGGTCGTCCGCGCCGGCGCCGGCCGCCAGAGGCACCCGGCCGGCGGCCAGCAGGTCGACCAGCAGCTCGGAGTGATGGATCACCGTGTAGCGCCCGCCCAGCTCGGCGTACTCGTTCTTGAGGGTGTTGTAGCAGTGGGGGCAGGTGGTCAGGATCTTCTCGAACCGGTACTTGCCCAGGGTCTGCAGGTTCTCCTGGGCCAGTTGCTGAAAGAGGTACTCGTTGCCCATCCGCCGGGCGGCGTCGCCGGTGCACCTCTCCTCGCGGCCGAGGATCGCGAAGTCGACCTTGGCCGCCTGCAGGACGCTCACCAGCGCCCGCTGGACCTTCTTGGCCCGGTCGTCGGTGGCACCCGCGCAGCCTACCCAGAACAGGTACTCTACCCCCCGCTCCGGATCGTCTCGATGAAGCTTCGACAGCACCGGCACGCCGAGCCCCTCCGCCCACTCCTCACGGCGGTCCTGGCCCACTCCCCAGGGGTTGCCCTGCACCTCCATCCCCTTGAAGGCGGCGGTCAGCTCCTTGGGGAAGGATGACTCCATCATCACCAGGCTCTGCCGGAGACCGACGAGGGTCCCGGGAACCGAGACGATGCCCACCGGGCACACCTCGACGCAGGCGCCACAGGTGGTGCAGGCCCACAGCTCGTCGAGGTGGACCTGGCCGTCGATGCCGGTGTAGGCGCCGTCGAAGCGAACCTGGCCGGGGGTCTCCGGGCTGACGGCCGCCTGGCTCACCAGCGGCAGCTTCGGCTCCCAGGCCTCCTCCTCCGCCGCCTTCGCCTCGACCGGTCGGCCGTAGCGGTCCCGGAAGGCCAACAGCGCGGCGCCGTTGTGGTAGCGGAGGTTGGACTTGACGTCGTGCAGCACCTTCATCGGCTTGAGCGGCTTCAGGGTGAGGTGGGCTGGGCAGGCCGCGTTGCAGCGGCCGCACTCGGTGCAGGCGAAGGTGTCGAGCAGCGTCTTCCAGGGCAATTCCTGGATGCGGTCGATGCCGAACTTCTCGGAGGCCTCGAAATCCATCGCCGGCGGAAGCCCCTTCCGCCCCTGGCGGAGGAAGAAGAGATTCGGCCAGGCGAAGATCAGGTGCATGTGCTTGGAGATCGTGATGTAGCAGGCGAAGCCGAGGAAGACCAGCACATGGGTCCACCAGGCCAGGGCGTGGACGAGGCCCACCGCCGTCGCCGAGAGCGGCGAGAGGAGGCGCGCCACCAGGGTGCTGAAGGGCTGTGCCGCGACGAAGCGGAAGTCCTGGGCGGCTCGCATCCGGATCAGCGCCGAGGAGCCCACCAGCAGGAAGAAGCTCAGGTAGAGGGCCAGGATCAGGTACAGGATGATCTCGGCATCCAGCGAGCGCGGCATCAGGCGCGCCACCTTCCCCGACCAGCGGCGCAGGACGGCGATGGTGGTCACCACCAGCACCAGGAAGGCCATCAGGTCCTGGCTCAGGTGGTAGAGGCTCTGAAGACCCGCCGGCAGGAACAGATCGTAGCGGAAAGGAGACCGGCCAAAGGCCGCCAGGAAGGCGGTCAGCCCTTCGAGCACCACCTCGAGGTGGCCGATGCCCAGCACCACGAAGCCGTAGAGGAAGAACATGTGCATCACGCCGGCCCACGGCTCCTCGAGCACCTTCTGGTGGCCGAACGTCATCCGCACCACCCGGGCCAGCCGCCGGCCCGGCTCCGAGGTCACGTCCTCCCGCTCGCGACGGCCGGTGTTGATCAGCACCGCCAGGTGCCCCAGCCGGCGGAAGGTGAAGTAGAAGGCGCCGGCCGCGAGCAGCAACGTCAGCAAGGACTGGAGGACGGGGAGCAGCATCAGCACACCTCTCGGGCCGAGAGTCTAACGGAGAACCGGGGACCCGCTACGGGCCTGCGGCGAAAACCCGTATGGTGTCCCCGGTCTTGTCGACGACCCCTCACCCTCGGGAGGCGAAGTACTCCTTGGCCGCCGCGGTGAGCGCCGGAAGCACGTCGAAGACGTCGCCCAGGATCCCGTAGTTGGCGACCTTGAAGATGGGCGCGTCCGGGTCCTTGTTGATCGCCACGATCACCTTGGACGACGACATCCCGGCCAGGTGCTGGATCGCGCCGCTGATGCCGCAGGCCACGTACAGCGAGGGCGAGACGGTCTTGCCGGTCTGGCCCACCTGGTACTGGTGGTCGACCCAGCCGGCGTCCACCACCGCCCGCGAGGCGCCCACCGCCGCTCCCATGGCGGCGGCCAGGTCCTCCACCAGGTGAAAGTGCTCGGGCGCCTTGAGGCCCCGGCCGCCCGAGACGACGTACTGGGCCTCGGTCAGCTCCAGCTTCCCTTCGGCGGTCTTGTGCACGGCGGTGACCCGCGCCCGCGGGCTGGGCACCGCGGACTCCTTGACCACCTCGGCCTTCCGGCTCCGGTCGGGCTCGGCCAGGGCGAAGACGTTGGCGCGCAGGCTGGCGATCTGCAGCGGGCTCTTCCAGCGCACCACCGCCACCGCCTTGCCCGAGTAGCAGGCCCGACGGGCCTCCAGCCGGCCCTCCTTCACCTGGAGAGCGCTGCAGTCCGAGACCAGGCCGGCGCCGAGCCGGGCGGCCAGCCGCGGGGCCAGGTCTTTGCCCATCGCCGTGAAGGGGACCAGCACCGCCTGGGCCTCGCCGGCCTGGACCGCCTGGGCGAGCGCCGCCGCGTAGCTTTCGGTCGCGTACTGCGACAGGCCCGCGTCGTCGAAGACGTGGACCCGATCGGCACCGTACGCGGCCAGCTCGTCACACAGGGCGGCGTCCCCCGATCCGATCAGCACGGTGGCCACGCTGGCCCCGAGGGACCCCGCCAGGCGCCGTGCCTCCGAGACCGCCTCGAGAGAAGGCCGGCGCAGCTTGCCTCCCCGCTGCTCCGCGAAAGTGATGATGGTTGAGGTCATGTTGCTCTCCTCCCTCAGATGACCTTGGCTTCCTCGTGCAGCAGTCGGAGCAGCTGGCGGCTCTTGGCCGCAGCGTCCTCCGCCTCGACCATGGTGACCGCCGGCCGCGGCGGCGGGAGCTCGAGGGCCACCAGCTCGACCTGGTTGGCGAGCTGCTCCGCTCCGAGGCCCAGCGCGGCCGCGTCGGTGGCCTGGATCGGCTTCTTCTTGGCCGCCATGATCCCCTTCAGGCTGGCGTAGCGGGGCTCGTTCAGCCCCTTCTGGGCGGAGACCACCGCCGGCAGCGGCGTTTCCCAGGTCTCGTGCGCCCCCTCGATCTCGCGCTCGACGCTGGCCTTGCCGTCCTGCACCTCGAGCTTGACCGCGACCGTGACCTGAGGCAGATCCAGAAGCTCGGCCAGCATCCCCGGAACCTGACTGTTGTCGCCACCCACCCCCTGCTGGCCGGTGAGCACCAGGTCGAACGGGGCCAGCGTCCGGATCGCCGCCGCCAGCGCCCGGGAGGTGGCGGCGGTGTCGAGCGGCTCGAAGAGCGGGTCCTTGAGGTGCACGCCGGCGTCGGCTCCCATCGCCAGCGCGCTGCGAATCGCCGACTGGGCCCGATCCGGGCCGAGGCTCACCACCACCACCTCGCCGCCGTGTTTCTCCTTGAGACGCAGGGCCTCCTCGATGGCGTACTCATCGTAGGGCGAGACGATCCAGTTGACGTCCGCCTCCTCGATCCCCTTGGCGTCCCCGGCGATCCGGATCCGGGTCTCGGTGTCCGGCACCTGCTTGACGCAGACGATGATCTTCATCTTCCCTTCCTACCAGGGCACGCTACTCGTCGTAGCGGCGAAACAACAAGGCCCCGTTGGTGCCGCCGAAGCCGAACGAGTTCGACAGCGCGTAGCGGGCCTCGACCTTCCGGGACCGGTTGGGCACGCAGTCGATGTCGCACTCCGGGTCGGGGCAATCGTGGTTGATGGTGGGCGGCAGAGTCTGCTCGCGCAGCGCCAGGGCGACGATGCCGGCCTCGAGGCCGCCCGAGGCCCCCAAGAGGTGCCCCGTCATCGACTTGGTGGAGCTCACCGGGAGGCGGGCCAGGTGCTCGCCGAAGACCTCGCGAAGCGCCTTCACCTCCACCCGGTCGCCCTGCACCGTCGAGGTGCCGTGCACGTTCACGTAGCCGAGCTCGGACGCGTCGACGCCGGCGTCGCGCAGCGTCTGCCGCATCACCCGGATCGCGCCATCACCGTCCTCGCAAGGGGCCGAGATGTGGTGGGCGTCGGAGGACATGCCGTAGCCGCACAGCTCGCAGTAGATGGCGGCGCCGCGCCGCCGGGCCCGCTCCAGCTCCTCGAGCACCAGCACCCCCGACCCCTCCCCGATCACGAAGCCGTCGCGGTCGAGGTCGAAGGGGCGGGATGCCCTCTCCGGCTCGTGGTTGCGCGTGGACAGCGCCCGCATCGCCGAAAAGCCGCCCACCCCGAGCGGGGTGATGGCCGCCTCGCTGCCTCCGGCGATCATGACGTCGGCCTCCCCGTTCTGGATCAGCCGGAACGAGTCCCCCACCGCGTGGGCGCCGGTGGTGCAGGCGGTGCAGGTGGCCGAGCTCGGCCCCTTGGCCCCGGTTCGAATCGAGACCCATCCCGAGGCCAGGTTGACGATCGAGGCCGGGATGAAGAAGGGGCTGATCCGGCGCGGCCCACCTTCGAGCAGGGCCCGGTGCTCGCGCTCGATGGTGGCGAAGCCCCCGATCCCGCTGCCGATGAAGACGCCCACCCTCTCGGCGTTCTCCGCATCCACAGCGAGGCGGGCGTCCTCGAGCGCCATCTCGGACGCCGCCACCGCGAACTGGATGAACCGGTCCATCTTCTTGACGTCCTTCTTCTCCATCCAGAGGAGTGGGTCGAAGCCCTTGACCTCGGCAGCGATCCGAGAGGCGTGACGCGAGGCGTCGAAGAGGGTGATGGGGCCCACCCCAGGGGTGCCGGACAGGAGCGCCTCCCAGGTCGGCCGGGTGCCGATCCCGAGGGGCGTGACCAGCCCCACACCGGTGACCGCCACCCGGCGGCGCACCGCCTCACGCACCGACAAGTCGCCTCCCCGCCGGGCCCCGCCGTCGGCTGCGGCAGCGGATGTCGCCCACTACTTCTTGGCCTTCTCCACGTGCTTCTCGATGTACTCGACGGCTTCCTTGACGCGGGTGATCTTCTCGGCGTCCTCGTCCGGGATCTCGATCCCGAACTCCTCTTCGAGAGCCATCACCAGCTCCACGGTGTCGAGGCTGTCGGCCCCGAGGTCGTCGACGAACGACGCATCGGCGTTGACCAGCTCCTCCTCCACTCCGAGCTGGTCCACGATGATCTTCTTGACCCGATCGGCAACAGGCTCCATGCGGCTCCTCCAGGGCCTCGCCGAGGCGAGGTCCCAAGCTTAGGCGTCCATTGACTTTTTCGAGAGCGTCCGCTCAGGCTACCCACCAGTTTTTGGCCCGGGGACCGTGACTGACCATTCTACATGCGAAACCCGCCGTCCACGGCCAGCACCTGGCCGGTCACGTAGGCGGCGTCGTCGGAGAGCAGGAACTGGACCGGCCCGGCCACCTCCTCGGGCCGGCCGACCCGCCCGAGCGGGACGGAGGCCAGGACCATCTGGCGCGCCTTCTCGGTCATGGCGGCGGTCATCTCGGTCTCGATGAAGCCCGGGGCCACGGCGTTGACCGTGATCCCGCGGCTGGCCACCTCGCGCGCCACCGAGCGGGTGAAGCCGATCAGCCCCGCCTTGCTCGAGGCGTAGTTGGCCTGGCCCACGTTGCCGGTCAGACCCACCACCGAGCTGATGTTGACGATCCGGCCCGCCCGTTGCTTGAGCATCGGCCGCAGCGCCGCCTGGGTGCACAGGAAGGCCCCCTTCAGGTTGGTGGCCAGCACCCGATCCCACTCCTCGTCCTTCATGCGCAGCAACAGGTTGTCGCCGGTGACCCCGGCGTTGTTGACCAGACAGTCGATGCGCCCGTACCGCTCCAGCGCCAGCTCCACGAAGGCCGATACCGAGCCTCGGTCGCACACGTCCAGCGGAGCGGCGGTGGCGGCGCCGCCTTCACTCTCGATGGCGGCCACCACCTCGCCGAGCGGGCCCTGGCTACGCGCCCCGAGGACCACCTGGGCCCCGGCGGCCGAAAGACGCAGCGCGATCGCACGACCGATCCCCCGCGAGGCCCCGGTCACCAGCGCCACCTTCTCCGCCAGCGCCCCCATCAGCTCCCCCCCGCGCCGGGCGACAGCCGGCGAAGCACCGCGCCCAGCGACTCGGGATCCCCGACCGCCATCACGGTAGCCCCGGTGGCGATCTTCCGCACCAGGCCCGACAGCACGGTGCCGGGGCCCACCTCGACGAAGGTCGTGACCCCCTCCTCCACCAGCCGCTCGACGGACTCCCGCCACCGCACCGGGGCGGAGACCTGGCGCACCAGGCCGTCCCGGCACTCTCTGGCGCTGCGGACCACCCGGGCGTCCACGTTGTTGACCAGGGGCACCCTGGGCTCCTGAAAGGGAAGCAGCGAAAGGTCGGCTGCCAGCCGCTCCTGGGCCGGCATCATCAGGGCGCAGTGAAACGGGGCCGAAACCGGCAACGGGAGGGCCCGGCGCGCCCCGGCGGCCTGGCAGCGTTCCACGGCGCGTGTCACCGCGGCGGCGTGCCCCGCGATCACCACCTGCTCCCTCGAGTTGACGTTGGCGGGGCTCACCACCTCTCCCTGGGCCGCTTCCCGGCAGGCGGCCTCGATCGCGGGTAGATCGAGTCCCACGATCGCGGCCATCGCCCCTTCGCCCACGGGCACCGCCTCCTGCATGTACTGGCCGCGCCGACGCACCGTGCGCACGGCATCGGCCAGGCCCAGCGAGGCGGCCGCCACCAACGCCGAGTACTCACCCAGGCTGTGGCCGGCCACCCAGTCGGGGCGTAGGCCAGAAGCCTCCAGGGCACGCAGCGCGGCGATGCTGACGGTGAGGATCGCCGGCTGGGCGTTCTCCGTCAGCCGTAGCTCGGCGTCCGGGCCCTCGAAGCAGAGGCGCGACAGCGGGAAGCCGAGGGCCTGGTCGGCCTCCTCGAAGACCTTCCGGCTCTCCGGGACCGCCGCCACAAGCTCCCGGCCCATGCCGGCGCGTTGGGATCCCTGGCCCGGGAACAGGAAGGCGAGGCTCACGAGGCGCTCACCGCCCGCTCCGCTTCCCGACGGGCGGCCAGCCCGCCGAGGGCGGTCTCGATCTGCTGGTTCGCGCCGCTGGCGAAGAACTCGGAGGCCACCCGTATCCCGTGCTTGATCGCCGAGGCGTTGGAGCGGCCGTGCCCGACCACGCAGCACCCCCGCACCCCGAGCAGCGGCGCCCCCCCGTACTCGGCGGCATCGAGCCGGCGTCGCACCCGTCCGAAGGCGGGCAGCGACAGCCACGCCCCCAGCCGGCTCATCAGGTTTCTCGAGAGCTCCTCCCGCATCAGCTGGATGATCGAGGCCGCCAGGCTCTCGCAGGCCTTGAGGGTGACGTTTCCGGTGAAGCCGTCCACCACGATCACGTCCGCGCGGCCGCTGAACACGTCGCCCCCCTCGACGTTGCCGATGAAGTTGAGGCCCGAGCTCTTCAGGACCTCGTGCACCTCCCGGGTGAGCTCGTTGCCCTTGCCCTCCTCCTCCCCCAGGCTCATCAGGCCGATCCGGGGGCGCTCCAGGTGGAAGAGCGCACGGGTGTAGACGTCGCCCATCACCGCGAACTCCTCGAGCTGACGCGCCTTGCAGCTGGCGTTGGCGCCCACGTCGAGCAGCACGGTCCGGCCCGACAGGTGCGGCACCACGGCCGCCAGCCCCGGTCGGTCCAGGCCGCGCAGCGAGCCCAGGGTGAGCTTGGCGATGGTCCAGCAGGCGGCGGTGTTGCCGGCCGAGAAGAAGGCGTCGGCGTGACCGTCTCGCACCTGCTCGAGCCCCACCAGGATCGAGGAACGCTTCTTCAGGGTGGCCCGGGTGACCTTCTCGGCCATCTCCACGATGTCGGGGGCGTCGACGATCTCGATGGGCAGCCCCCCCGTCAGGAGCGCCGGCTCCCCCGACAGCCGGGCCTCCGGGCCGACCAGCAGCACCCGGGCGTCCAGGTCGCGACACGCGGCCAGGACGCCCTCGATCACCACGCCGGGCGCAAGGTCGCCGCCCATGGCATCGACCGCCACGATCGGGGTGCGGCCTCGGCTTCGTGCTGTCGACATCGCGTCGAGGATCGGGCCGCCCAGGCGGGCGGCTCTGACCTTCAGACCTCCTCGGCCTCGATGACCTGCTTGCCCTTGTAGTAGCCGCAGCGGGGGCAGACGCGGTGGGGCTGCCGGGGCTCGTGGCAGTTGGGGCAGAGGCTCAGGCCCGGAGCCGTCAGATGGTCGTGGGCGCGACGGCGGTCACGACGGGCCTTGGAGTGACGACGTTTGGGGTTTGGCATGAGAAAGGCTCCTCAGAGGCTCGCCGATGGAGCCTCGGGACGCGCCGTCCGGCGGCGCAGGCAGTTGCGGTGGGCGCTCAACTTGGCTTTCCGTCGAGCAGCCCCTTGAGGGGAAGCAGCCTCGGATCCTCGACCTGGTCTCGACAGTCACAGCTCCCGGCGTTCCAGTTGGCGCCGCAGCGCGGGCATAGCCCCTGGCAGGCCTCCTGGCACAGGCGCTTCATGGGGACCGCCAGCAGGAGCTGCTCCCGAACCAGCTCCGCCAGGTCCACCTGGCCCTGGTCGTAGTAGGCGACCACCAGGTCGCGATCCGAGATCTCCTCCTCGTTCTCCTCCGATCCCAGACCCTCCTCGTGGGGGAGGCAGAAGAGGTCCAGGTCCTGCGAGACATCCAGGTCGAAGGGCTCCAGGCAGCGCCCGCACTCGAGCGACAGGGTGGCGAGCAGCCGGCCCTGGACGTGGACCGTCTCCCCGTCTCCTCTCTCCACCCGGCAAGTCAGCTTCCCAGAAGGCGCCAGCTCGAAGCCCTCGGTGCCGTCGAGGTGGACCTCCCCGGGGTCGAGCGGGCAATCGATACCGAGACCACCGGCCGGGATCTCGTTGACCGTCAGGCGGAGCTGGGTCGATGCACTCAAAACGCCAAATATGCCAGTGTACCAACGACTTGTCAAGGGACTCGAGGGCTCGCCGCCCCCCCCGTCGCCCCCAGCCACGAATCCACCTGGCCGAGCGCCGCCTGGTGGTCCGGGCACCAGACGGGCCGCGTCTGGTGTCGGAACCAGGTCATCTGTCGCTTGGCGTAGCCCATGGTGGCGGTCACGATCTCCGCCTCGAGCCGCTCGCGCGGTAGCCGACCCTCCAGCACCGCCATCGCCTGCCGATAGCCGATGGCCTGCATCGGGGGCAGCGTGGCCGGATAACCCCGCGCCCGCAGGCCGCTCACCTCGGCCAGCAGGCCCGCCGCGATCATCCGCGAGGTCCGGGACTCCACCCTTCGCCGTAGCTCCTGGCGTCCCGGGTCCAGCCCCAGGACCAGCCGTTCGAAGCCTCGCAACGGCACCGGCGGCACCGCCTGGTGGCTGGAGATGGGCCGACCCGTGCACCGGAACACCTCCAGCGCCCGGATCACCCGCACCCGGTCGCGCACGTGGAGACGGGCCGCCGTCTGGGGGTCGACGCGGCGCAGCATCGCGAAGAGCTTCGTCGCCCCGCCGCGCTCGACGATCGCCTGAAGCCGCTGGCGCAGCGCCGGGTCGCGTGCCGGCCCCTCGAACAGGCCCTCGAGCAGCGCCCGCAGGTACAGCCCGGTCCCACCCACCACCAGCGCCAGCCGCCCGCGGCCGGCGATCTCCTGAAGGGCCTGGCGAGCCAGCCGGGCGTAGTCGGCGGCCGAGAAGGGCTGGTCGGGGTCGACCACGTCGAGGAGGTGGTGCGGAACCAGGCGGCGCTCCTCCCGGGTGGGCTTGGCGCTGCCGATATCGAGCCCGCGGTAGACCTGCCGGCTGTCGCACGAGACGATCTCCGCCCCCAGCCGGGAGGCGATGCCGAGGGCGAGGTCGCTCTTCCCGCTGGCGGTAGGGCCGACGATGGCGATCAGCCGTGGGGACACAGACGGAGGATCGTCCATAGCAGGGCCAGCGCCAGCAGGATGGCGGCCCCCCGGATCTGCTGGCGGGTGGGAAGGTCCACCCGCTATCTCTCTCGGATCGCCTTGACGATGGCGGCCTCGTGATCGGCCCCGAGGGTACGCTTGACCGCCAGCAGCTCCGCGTAGAGCAGCTCGTTCAGCGCGTCCACCAGCGCGTCTCTCCGGCTCTCCTCGGCGAGCCGGTTGAGGTTGAGCTCGAGCACGCCGTCGTCGAGGGTCCCGTCCTTTCGAAGCTCGACACCGGCGAAGACCTCCCTGCGGCTCTCACGCAGCCCACCCAGGTACTTCTCCAGCACGTTCTCGGCGATCGGCCCCACCTCGCGCACCATGTAGCGGAAGACGTAGCCGTACATCTGGTTGAAGGACGTGAGCACCGAATGCACGGAGTCCTCCGGCACGAAGTCCTGGTCGAGGGTGTGGACCTTGCGACCCTTGACGCGCAGAAGCCCGGTGGAGAGCAGCGAGTAGAGGACCTTCAGGGTCTCGGCGTCGCCGATCTCGCTCTCGCGGCACAGGTCGAGAACGCTGAGCTCGGCGTCCACGAGCTGGAGCACGTGCGTCTCGTAGGCCTCGAGGCTCACCTCGGCCGGAGCCGCCATCGCCTCCAGCACCAGCGCCCCTTCCGGGAAATGGGCCTGGACCGGTCCGGATGAGTCCACCTTGCGCAGCCCGGCCAGGACCAGCTCTCGGATGTCGAGGTCGACGGTGATCTTCTCCTTCTCCGGCGCCTTCGACTCCTCGAACTGGAACTGCCCGTCCTCCCAGTGGAAGATGCTGTAGACGATCTCGCGGACCTGGAACTGCACCCCTTCCCACAGGTCCTTTGGCGACAGCGCGCCCATCTCGACCAGCACCCGTCCCTGCCGCTTGCCCTTGGAGATCGCCTTGATGGAGGACTCGTACTCCTCCACCGTGATCTTGCCCTCACGCAGCAGGATCTCGCCGAGCCGGTCGTTGGGGAGGTTGCTCGACGCGAAGACCACCCGGCCTCCGCGGATGTATATCGACTTGCGGGCTCCGCCCGAGACGACGGTCAGGATCCCGGTGGCGCTGGACTCACGCAGGAAGGCCAGCATCTCCGGTAGCGGGAGCTTCGACAGCTCCCCCTTGAAGCCCTCCGGGACCGCGTACGGCTGCAGGCGCTTCGGGACCTCGACCTTCATCCGATCTCCGGGACTCGTCGGATCTTCAAGACTCGTCGGATTTTACGGAAGCCGGCCTGAGTCTGTCAAAGATCCCGCCGAGATATCGGAGATGAAGGCGAGCCGGATCCCGGTGTAGTAGTGGCGGAGGATCTCCTCGTAGGACTTGCCGGCCCGCGCCATCCCGTACGCGCCCACCTGGCACAAGCCCACGCCATGGCCCCATCCCTTGCCCGTGAAGACGAAGCGTCTGACCGCTCCGGAGGCGTCCCGCTCGCGCTCGAGCACGAAGAGGTTCTCCCTCAGGCCCAGCCCGCGGCGGATCTCGAGTCCGTGCAGCAGCCGCTCGCCCTGGTCCCCCACCACCCGCAGCTCTACCACCCGCCCCGAGCTGCCGATCCGCAGCGGCTCGATGTCCCGGATCCGCCCCACGCTCCCATACCGGGCCAGGCTCTGGCCCAGCTCTTCGGGGGTCTTGCGGACCTGCCAGCGGTAGTAGCGGGAGCCGTGATCGGCGGCCACACCGAGGCGGCTGTGAAGGGCCTCGAGCAACACCACCTGGCCCTGGCGGAGAACGAAGCGGACGTCGTCACCGGACACCAGGGCGAGCCGAGAGACCGCCGACCGGCTGCCGTCGAGGCCCCGGTAGAGGAGCACCCGCGGGTCGATCGGGTAGGCCTCCTCGGCCTCGTCCCGGAGGACCACCAGCCGCGCCTGCGAGAGGCCGCGGAAGCGTCCGACCAACAGGCCGGGGGGCTCTTCGCCGACGGCGATCCGTGCCAGCAGCTCGAGGGCTTCGGCGACGCTGAGCGGCTCCGATGGCCTGAGCCGGCCATCGGCGGTGGGGGTCAGGACCCCTTCCGAGACCAGAAGCGCCGCCGCCAGCCGTTCATCGGTGACCTCGAACCCGTCCCGATCCTCCACCTGGAGCAGGAACTCGGGGTCGCCGGGTGCCAGCAGACGCTCCGCCCGGTATCTCCAGCACAGATCCCCCACCAGGAAGTCGAAGTAGCCGGCTCTCCGCAGGAGCGACCCACGCGGCGTGACCGAGCAGCCCCTGCGCCCCAGGCCGGCCAGCAGCCGCGTGGTCCAATCCTGGAGCTTCTCGGCAGGCGCCGGCGCGTCCACGGCCACGGCGTCGCGCGACTCCTTCCCGATCACGTCAAGGGCCCACAGCAGCCCCCGGCTGTACGGGACGCCGGCCCGCGTCTGGCTGCTCACGTTCCCCCAGGCGGAGCGCTCCGGCACACACGCCACCCCTTTCAGGTACGGGGCAGGCTCGCCCGGGAAGATGTTCCTGCCGTCCTCGGTGTGCCCTCCGCAGGTCGACGTGTAGAAGGCGGCGATCGGGCGGCCGCCGTACACAGCGATCTGCCCGCGGGTCTCCGCGATGGCCTGGTCGGAGAACGCCTGCTCGGAGCTGCGCCCCCGATAGACCTGGCAGGCGGCGGTGGCGCAGAGGTCGTAGCCCTGTCCGGCGAAGTCGCCGAGATGGCGCAGGGCATACGTGCGAGCCGCCACCGCCTGGGCCTTGTGCGCCTCGATCTCCGGGTAGAGCTCCGGCGAGAGCTCGTTGGGGACCACGCCGCGGAGGTAGTCCTCGAGGCCCACCACGTTGATCACGGTCAGGGTCCCGGCCTCGTCGGCCCGGACCTCCAGGACGCCGCGATACTCCCGGCCGTCCACCGAGATCTGCTCCGACGGGTCGGCGGGGAGGAACAACATCTTGGAGGCCAGCACCCCCGCCTCGAGCAAGCGCAGCCCGTCGGGAGCCGCCGGCCGTACGGTCGCCGCTTGCAGTGGGAGGGCGTCCTTCCAGCCGTCGTCACCGGCCGGGCGCCAGGCGACGATCCCCGAGTCCGCTCCCACCCACACCCGGGGAGCGTGGGTCGAGATGCCCACCCTCACCATCGGGGGGGTGACGAGCTGCGCCAGGTCGGGTGCCGTGGGGCCAGCCGGTGCGACCGGCTCCTTGGTAGGGGAGGCCTTGGGAAGCGTTCGACAGCTCGACGCCAACGCCACCATGACCGCGATGGCGGCCAGGGCGGGCGGGAGCGGCTGGGGCACCCGCCAACGGAAGGCGGGACCGGGCCCCGGCCGGCGGAACCGCCCCCGGAGGATCTCGAGTCCCCACTGGGGCGGCCGCACTTGCGCCGCTCGGCGCGCCAGGCTCTTCAAGAGCTCGCTCACTCGTCACACCTCGAGAACAACACGTACCCCCCAAGCGGCCCGGCCGGGCCGCGAGCCGAGCTTCACACCAGAAAGACTCAGGAGCCCTCGGCTGGCTTCCCGTAGTAGAAGGTCACCTGCATGGTGACGGAGGACGGCCCGTAGTCGGCGGGCAGCTCCATCAGGATGGCTCCCAGAAGGGCGTTGCGAGCCGCGCGATCCAGCGAGGGCGTCCCCGACGAGCTCAGCATCTGGAGCCCGGCCAGACGGCCGTCGCGCTGCACCGAAAACTCGAACCCCACCTGTCCGCCCCAGCCGATCATGGCCGCCTGGGGCACGATCCAGTTGCGGTAGACCTCGTTCTTGAAACGGTTGATCCAGCTCGTGAAGTCCGCCCCGAGGGGATCGAAGAACAGGGGCCCCATCTGCCGCCCGGTGCCGCTCGGGAGCCCCTGTGGACCGGTCGCCAGCAGCCGGCGGTCGAGCCCACGCAGGGAAGAGGAGATCGATCCCGGGTCGGGCCCGGCAGCGCCGCTCCCGGACCCGGAAGGAGGATCCGGCCGTCGTCGGCCGGAGAAGCTCTGACCGTCATTCGGCTCGCGCAGGGTCTGGGGCGGCCCGGCGGCGCCAGCTCCCGAGGCCGAGGCTGACGCCGAGGGGGGAGGGGTCGGGGCCGGCGTCGGCACCGCATCGCGCCGCCCCTTGGGAACCTTGGTGAGGTCGTCGTCGCGTCGAAGCACCAGCGGCCCCTGGGCGCGCAGTGGAGACGGGGCTCCAACGCTGATCCGGTCCTTGGACGAGGCTTGCGGCGGCGTCGGCACGGGGCGTGGAGTGGGCACCGCGCGAGGCGCGGGAGGCCGACGGCCGGCGAGCTCGCGGAGCACCTCGGGGGGTGGCAGGAAGACCCGGGAACGCTCCTCGACGGGCGAGACGGGGACCGGCTCCGCCTTCCGCGCCGAGGCGAACGGACCGCTGGAAAGGATCGTCACGATCGCCAGATGCACCACCGCCGAGACCAGGAAACCCTGGCGCTGATCTACCCGCTGCAACGGAGCCTCACGAAAGCTCCCCCCGGAAGGTAAATACGCACTGTAGCACGAAATGGCTTCACGGGCCCACCACTGTATCCAACATCTAGACGGCCGGGGCCCCCGCACCCCAATCCCTGGGTGCCGCTGGCCCGCCCGGCCCGCCGGGTTCAGCCCATCCGGGACAGGATCTCGTGGGCCAGCGCCAGGGCCCGCCGTCCGTCCGCACCCGACACGCGGGGGGCCTTGCGGCAGCGAACCGCGCTCACGAAGGCGGCCAGCTGGCGTCCGAGTGGCTCCTCCTCGGGCGCCGAGAAACGATGGTGGGAGATCTCGGGGCGACCGCCCTCGCCGGCGACCAGGCGATAGACCTCGGCCTCCCGGGCGGCGAAGTCCAGCGAGAAGTAGGTCTGGGCCGACCAGATCCGGAACTTGCGCAGCTTCTGGGCCGAGATCCGGCTGGCCGTGAGGTTGGCGATCAGCCCCGAGTCGAAACGGAGGCGGGCGTTGGCGATGTCGAAGCGCGGCGTCAGCACCGGCACCCCGACGGCGTCCACCTGGACCGCCGGCGAGCCGTCGAGCGCCAGCACGATGTCGAGGTCGTGGATCATCAGGTCCAGCACCACGTCGATGTCGAGGCTGCGGGGCGAGAACGAGGCCAGCCGGTGCACCTCGATGAAACGCGGCCGCGGCGGCGCCTCGCTGAGCACGTCTGCCGCCGGGTTGAAGCGCTCGATGTGCCCCACCTGCAGCGTCACCCCACGACGCTCGGCCAGCGCGATCAGGTCGTCGGCCTCCCCGAGCGTGGTGGTCATCGGCTTCTCTACCAGCACGTGCTTGCCGGCCTCGAGGAAGGCGCGGCAGACGCGGTGATGGTCGACTGTGGGCACCGCCACCGAGACCGCGTCGACCTGCTCCAGCAGGTCGCGCAGATGGGGGAAGGCTCGGCCACCGTGAAGCCCCGAGACCTCCGTCGCCCGGGCCTGGTCCACGTCGAACACGCCGGCCAGGCTCGCTCCGGGCAAGCCGGCGTAGACCCGGGCGTGTTGCCGCCCCAGGGCGCCCACCCCGACCACGCCGACCCGAAGCCGCGCCTCAGGCATCGGTCCCCCCGCCGCCCGAGCCGCCGTCGGCGCTGGCGATGCCCCACAGGCAGATCCCGGCCGCGGCCGCGCGCTCCAGAAAGACGGGCCGGTCGATCAGCAGCGTCCGCCCCGCCTCCACCGCCAGCACCTCCGCCCCTGCCTCGGCCATCGCTGCGATCGTCCCCTCCCCCACCACCGGGACGTCGAAACGCATGTCCTGGCGCGGCTTGGCCACCTTCACCACGGTGGCGCCGGGGCCGGCCAGACGCCCCGCCCGGCGGATCACCTCGTCGGTGCCCTCCATCGCCTCGAGCGCCACGGCGGCCCGGTCCTTGACCACCACGGTCTGCCCGAGATCCATCGCCGCCAGGTGCCGGGCCACCTTCTCGCCATACTCGAGGTCCTGTCGCTGGGACCGCGAGGGACGGCGCCCGGTCATCGCCCCCGGGCTGGCCAGGTCCTGCTCCAGGAAGTGGGTCGAGGGAAGCAGCCGGATCCCCTCGCCCTCCAGCACGTCGGCGACGCCGCCGATCAGGCTGTCGGTGCTCTTCACCGCCAGCCGCGCCAGCACCCCGAGGAGCTTCAGGTCGGGCCGGATGTTCGAGAAGATCCGGCGGTGCTTGACCTGGCCCGCCATCACCGCCTCGCGGGCGCCGGCGCGGTGCAGCGCCTGGATGCAGCGCCCCAGCTCGCCGAGCCCCACCCACTCGGTGTGATCCACGTGCTCCGCCAGGGACGGGTCGGCCTCCTCCCGGATCGCGATGGCCACCACTTGGCGGCCGGCGCGCCGGGCCGCCTCCGCCACCAGAAACGGGAAGCGCCCGTTGCCGGCGATCAGGCCCAGCGGCTCACCCATCCTCCAGCTCCTGCTGGCGGCGCCGCTTCAGGATCACCCCGCGCTCTGAGGCCCGGATGAAGGCTACCAGGGCGGCCACCTCCACCTCGAAGGGGCCCTCGGTCTCGAGGCGATGAAGCGCCTCCGAGGTGTTGAGGCGGCTCTGCAGGAGCACCCGATACGCCAGCTTGATGGCGGCGATGGTCGGCTCTGCAAACCCCCGCCGCTCGAGCCCGATGGTGTTGACGCCGTAGATGCAGGCTCGGTTGCCGACCGTCTTCGAGTAGGGGAGCACGTCCTGGGTGACCACGCTGAACCCTCCGATGAAGGCGTGGGTCCCGATGCGGCAGAACTGGTGGACCCCCGAGTAGGCGCCCACGCTGGCATGGTCGGCGACCTCGACGTGACCGCCGAGGGTGGCGCCGTGCCCGAGGATGGTGTGGCTGCCGACCGTGCAGTCGTGGGCCACGTGGGCCTGGGCCATCACCAGGTTGTCGGAGCCGAGCCGCGTCACCCCCCCGCCGCCGGCGGTGCCGGTGTGGATGGTCACGTGCTCCCGGATCGCGTTGCGGTCGCCGATCAGCAGCCGGGTCGGCTCCCCCTTGTACTTGAGGTCCTGTGGGCACAGACCCAGGGCGGCAAAAGGAAAGACGTGGTTGCCCCGCCCGAGCTCGGTGACCCCCTCGATCACCACGTGGGAGTCGAGCACGGTTCCCGGCCCCAGGCTCACCTTGGGTCCCACCACGCAGTAGGGGCCGATCCGGACCCCCGCCGCCAGCCGGGCGCCCACCGCCACCCGGGCGCTTGGATCGATCGCCGGCGGCTCCAGGGTCACGGTCCTGAGCAGCAGCCGGGCCTCGGCCACCCGCTGGTCGCCGCAGTGGACCTCGCCCTTCAGCCGGCAGAGCTCGCCGCGACGGTGCAGGACCCGCACGTCCAGGCGAAGCTGGTCCCCCGGCACCGCGGGCCGACGGAACTTGGCCTCGTCGATGCCGACCACGTGGACCTCGACCAGGCGTGGATCGGGGGCGTCGCAGAGCAGCCAGATACCGGCGGCCTGGGCCAGCGACTCCATCAGCAGCACGCCCGGCATCACCGGCTCGCCCGGAAAATGGCCTTCGAAGAACTCCTCCGAGCCGGTCACGTTCTTGATCGCGACCAGGCCCGCCGCCGGGTCGTGCTCGACCACCCGGTCGACCAGCACGAAGGGGTACTGACTGGGTATCTGGCGGATCAGCCCGCCTATGTCAATCGGATCCATGAGCAAGAACCAGAGGCCGCCCGCGGCAGCCGCCCGCCCGACCGAGCCCCGGGGGCAAGCATCCCCTCGGGGCCGGTTGGACCGAGCCGAGCGGCGCGGCCGCTACGGGTTGGTGCCGGTGCCGGAGGCCCGCTCGGCGGCGTCGGCCTTGGCGATCACGTCCTTCGAGATGTCGAAGGTCTGGGTGATGGCCAGGGCCACCGAGCTGTCGAGCAGGACGTCGATCCCCTTCTCCTTGGCCACCGCCTCGATGTGGGGACGGACCTTGAGCTGGTACTCGTTGTTCAGGTTCTGGGCCTGCTGCTGGGCGCGCTGCTGCAGGCGCTGGATCTCGGCCCGCCCATCCTCCACGAACGCCTGCAGATCGCGCTCCTTGATCCTGATCTCCTGGGCCTTCTTGTCACGCCCCTCGGGGCTCAGCACGTTGGCCTGCTTCTGCAGCTCCTCCTTCAGGGTGCTGATCTCGTTGTTCTTCTGCTGGGCCTCCTTCTCCTTGGATTGCTGGGCGTCCTGGATCTCCTTCTCGAGGGCGTCGATCTTGGCCGCGTAGCTCTTGCCGAGCAGGCTGTCGGAGAAGATCTGGTTGGTATTGATGACGGCGATCTTGGCGCTCGACTGCCCGCCCGAGGTGGCCTGGGCCGAGGCCGGTGCCGGCGCCAGACAGACCAGGGGGACCAGCAGGGCCAGGGAGACTCCGAAAACGCCGAGCGCGCGGAGCGCGCCAGAAGGTGACGACTTGCTCATGCTCTCTCCTTAGAAGGTGGTGCCGACCGCGAACTTGAAGGTCGACCGTGGCTGGTACGAGTCTCGGTTGGGGTTGACCGCGTAGATGAGACGGAACGGGACGTTGAGCACCGGCATCATGAAGCGCAGCTCGGCGCCGGTCGAGGTGTAGATGTTGTCGAAGCCGAAGCCCTGCCCCTCGGCGACGGTCTGCCCGGCATCGAAGAAGAAGAGGAACCGGATCATGCTGCCGAAGTCGAAGTAGTACTCGGTGTTGAACAGCAGGAACTTGTTCCCGCCGACCAGCACCTCATTGCCGTCCGCGCCCGCCGCGTGGGGGCTGATGCTTCGAATGTTGAAGCCGCGCACCTGGGTCTCTCCACCCAGGTAGAACCGCTGGTACCAGGGAAGGTTGTTACGACCGGTCTCCGGATCGATCTCGGCGGTCTCGCCGAAGGGCCGGATCCACCCGAACTCCAGCCGGGACCCGAGCGCCGTGTGCTTGGTGTGGGGGAGATAGATCACCGCCTCCAGGTTGGGGCGGAAGTAGTCCATGTTGCCGCCCAGGGGCCCGCCCGCCACCTGCACGGTCGCCGACAGGCGCTTGCCGGCCCGGGGGAGGAACGGGTTGTCGACCGTGTTCAGGACCAGCGACGGGGTCAGCCGGCTCTCCCGTCGCGTCCCCACCTGGTAGTAGAGGTACTGGTAGGGTACGTAGCTCGGCTGGGTGGGATCGTAGATGTTGAGGTCGAACTCGTCGGTGTCGGTGAGGCTGACGTCGACGACCTCGTAGGTGTAGTTGCCGAACATCCGGGTGAACCGCCCGACGGGGACGCCGCCGGTGAAAGTGACGCCGGTCCGCTTGTCGATGTAGCCCTGGACCCTCTCGTCGGCGTAGGTCCGGTACTCGAGACGGCGCCGGTAGAGGTCGATGCCGGCCGTGATCGGCCGGTCGAACAGGTAGGGCTCGGTGACGGCCAGCCGGTAGTTCTTGGTGCGCTTGCCGCTCTGAGCCGCCACCTCGAAGGTCTCGCCCAGCCCGAGGAAGTTGGAGGTGGAGAACGACGCGTTGATGAAGGTCCCTTCCAGCCCCGAGACCCCGCCCCCGAAGGTGAACTGGTTGCGGTTCTGCTCCTCGACGCTGAAGGTCACGTCGAGGTGGTCCTGGGCGGCCTCGGCGGGCTGGATGTGGGGGAC
>CAZNNH010000085.1:0-16611 GCA_964574335.1 uncultured Acidobacteriota bacterium
CCCGCCAGAGCTCGCTCGCCACCCGCACCGTCGCCTCCGCACCGCGCACGGACTCGACCACTCCCCTCTTTCCCAGCATGCCCTCAGGCCCCGTGACGCTGCGCGCGTAGTAGGTCGTGACCCGGAGCGGACCGGACCGGAGCTCGTGGCGGCGGATCAGCAGGCCGGTCACCGCCGACATCCCGAGCATGAGCGCAGCCAGTCCCGAGAGCACCAGGAGGAGAGCGGCCGGGTGGCCCGTCCAGATCGTCAGACCGTCGAATGCCGACCTCGGGAAGAACGATGCGATGCCGACCTGGACCAGCGCGGCGTACGCGAAGCTGTCCTCGTAGAACAGGATCACACGGTTGCCCGTGAACACCCGCCGCCTGATGCTGCTCCAGTTGAGGTGGCCGCCCACGGCCCCGAGCAAAACGCCCACGATCGACGCCGCGAGGCGGCCGGCGGGGCCGGCGCCGGGCACGAGCCAGAGCCCGACCACGACCGCCAGGCCGGCGAGGGCCAGCCACAGCCACCGGCGATACAGGTAGCCGCCTCGCCTCACCCTGCCGCGCACGGGCGACTCAGACGATGGCATCGTCCGCTCCTGTCGCTCCAGCAGCCACGGTGCCCCGGATCTCCTCCAGCTCGGCGCTCAGCCTCTTGTACAGGTCGACCACCCATTCCGGGGCCTCCGGGTTCGGCTCCGGGGACGCCGACGGCGCCAGGACGATCCGCGCCTGCTCCAACCCCACGTCCGCGAGGAGCACGTACAGCTCCTCGATCGAGTCGTCGCCGATGGCGAGGCAGCCGATGGACACCGCCTTGCCATGAATGAAGATGTCGCCGCCGAGGTCCACCCGCCCCTCCGCCTCGGCCACGGCACGGTCGTCGGCATTGGGGTAGCCCACGCGGACGGAGAGATGATAGCTGCTGTTGGGGTTGAACCCCGTGAGGTCGTAGATCCCCTCCGGAACCTGTCGATCCCCTTCCCGCAGCTTCGGGCCCGGCCGGCCGCTGGCCGCCAGGATCGGGTAGGTCCTGACCCGCGTCCAGCCCGACCCGCCAGGGGCCCACACCTCGAGGCGCCGCTCCTCCTTCAGACCGATCAGGCTCAGTCTCGGTGGTGGATAGCCGACCCCGGAGGCGGCGAGAGCCTCCCGGAGGCTGGGGCGATGCCGGGGGCCGATCTCGTCCAGCACGTCCTGATGGGTCCGTCCGCCCGTGAGTGCCACGTATGTCGGGTACCAGAGCCGTCGGCCCACGCCACCCCAGTCGCTCGCCAGCCAGGCGCCGGCGCCAGCCAACGCCAATGCCGCCAGCATCGCGGCCGGTCTCATCCCCTGCCTCTCCGCAACCCTCCCTCAGCCCGAGATGGGAAGCGTCAGGAGCCGCGTCAGGCCGAAGAAGACCAACACCGCCAGCAGGGCCTGGCAGGTCCCCAGGAAGCAGGCCACCGCGCTCCTCGGCAGCGACTGGTGCCACAGTAACCCGTACACCACGGTGACGCCGCCCAGAACCAGAGGCGACAGCACCGACAGCAGGAGCAGCAGGGCGCCGAACGCCTCGAGGAACACCTCGGGGAGCAGCCTGGGCCCGACGAGGAGCGCTCCCAGGGGCGCGTTCGCGGCCAGGCCCCCACAGAGAGCCAGGGTCGAGGCCGCGAACCAGACCCAGATGCGCGCCTCACCCAGGCGCGTGACCAGAAGCGGCGGATCGAGGAACTGCAGGTGACCGATGTACTCCATCGGCGGGGCCAGCCGGTGGGTCAGCCAGGCGGCGGCCAGCAGGAGAAAGCCGCACGCGAGCACCCGCGACCACCGGGAGCGCTTCCAGTACGCCCCGCTCAGCAGAGCCCCGGCGATGGTGGGCACGACGGCCAGCCACTCCGTCGCGGCGTAGAGGTCGCTGATCCCGGGTTCCTTCACCGTCCCCATTGTAGGGCCGCGGTCCGTTGGCGCGGTCGCCGCCTCTCGCCGGCCGGGACCTGGCTATCGCGTCTGCAGCGCCTCGAGGACGGCATCGTAGGCGGGCTTCGCCTTGCCTTCCCGATCCCAGAGCAGCGGGTAGTTGATGCGTCCCCGGATCGGGAAGTTGTCGAGCCAGCTGTCGGCGTCGGTCACCCCCCAGAACGTCACCCGCCCGACGGTGTCGCGGTAGCGCATGAACAGGGCGAAGAGCGCGCCGTACTGCCGTGCCTGCTCGCGCTGGACCGCCTCGGGCAGGCCGTTCGGGTAGACGTTGGTGGCGGCCCGGATCTTGGACTGCTTGGACAGGTCGGCCCCCCACATCTCGGGGTCGCGCGGCAAGACGTCGAGGTCCATCTCCGTGATGTGCACCCTGAGACCGGCCGCCTTGACCGTCGCCAGCATCGCCTCGACCTGGTCCAGCTTGGGATCACCCAGGCCCCAATGCGCCTGCTCGCCGACGGCGTCGACGCGCAGGCCGCGCGCCTTCAGGTCCTTCACCAGCCGCACCGCCGCCTCGAGCTTCTCCGGCTTCCAGAGGTTGTAGTCGTTGTAGTAGAGCTCGGCCTCCGGGTCGGCGGCGTGGGCGTACTCGAACGCCTTGGCCACGAAGTCCTCTCCGATGGCCTGGAACCAGGGGGTCTTACGCCAGCTTCCGTCATCCTCGAAGGCCTCGTTGACGACGTCCCAGCCGCCGACCTTGCCGCGGTAGCGGCCGACCACCGTCTCGATGTGGGCCTTCATCCGCGAAAGCGCCGTCTCGCGGTCCAGCTTGCCGCCGTCCCTGCCTTCGAAGAACCAGGGAGGCGTCTGCTGGTGCCAGACCAGGGTGTGGCCGACCACGAACATCCCGTGGTCCCGCCCCCACGCGACGTAGCGATCGCCGGGCTCGAAGTTGTAGCGGTCGGCCGCCGGGTGGATCGGTCCGGGCTTGAGCACGTTCTCGTCGGTGATCGAGTTGAACTGACGGGCCACGATCGCGGCTCCCGCCGCGTCCTGGCCACCGACCAGCCTCATGTTGACGGCCGCACCGATCCGGAAGCCCTCCGGAGCGACGTCCTTGAGCCCCGGCGGCTCGCCCGCCCATCCGACCGCGCCGCACAAGAGCAGGGCACACGACGACGCCGTCAGGAAACGTCGCTTCTCCATGGTCCCTCCTCGACCCGCCCGGCTCAGTCCATCCAGAGCGCGCTGGTGATGATGCGCGGGTAGTACCGGCTCGCCTTGCCCTCGCCGGAGACGATCTGGTCCGAGCAGGCCCAGTAGGAGCTCCCCTCGACCTGCCACTTCACGTGGGCGGCGTCGGCCTTCCGGAAGACCTCGACCACACCCGGGTCCTTGTCGAGGTGGAAGACCCGCCGCGCCACGTGCATGAAGATCGAGATCTTGCTCATCCACGAGTTGTTGCTGGTCGACGAGAGCTTGATGCCGCCGTCCGCGAAGACGTTTCTGCGCTCGGGATCGAGAAGGAGCTTGCGGGTGTGCTCCTTGAGCACGGCGTACATCTTCTTCTCGGCCGGCGTGGCGAACACCTGATCGAGGGTCTTCCGCAGATAGCCGGTCTTGATGAAGTAGAGGGGATAGGCGCACCCCTCCACCGCCGGCAGGATGCGCGAGTTGTAGCCGGGGCTGTCCTTCTCGAAGATGGCGGGGAGCACGCCGTCCACCGCCTGCTCGGCGACCACGCCGGCGACCTTCTCGGCCAGCTTCAGGCACTTCTCCCGTGCCGCCTTGTCACCGAGGTCCCGGAACAGGAGCGCCAGCGCCCGATACGTCGCCCAGCTCTTCACCGCCATGTAGACGTTGTTGCGGGTCTGCGCCAGCGAGTGGTCGAGCGAGTCGTAGGTGGTGATCTCCTGCCCGCCCGCGGTCTTGGTGGAGTCGTACTGGGCGAAGCCGACCTCGCCCCCGCGGTTGACCATGCTGGTCAGGCAGTCCTTGACGACCTTCCTGCTCTTCTTGAGCCACTCCTTGTCGCGGGTCTTCGCCACGTAGCAGGCGGCGGTGAGGATCCAGTTGCAGAGCTGCTCCACCGTCATGTAGCTGAAGGTGGAGGTCAGGTTGGCCAGCTCGTAGCTCGAGCGCCCCTCAGGGGCGAAGTTGTTGTGGGCGCCCATGTCGTGGCAGAAGCTGATGCCTCCAGGCTTCCTGTCATAGGGGCGCGCGAGCTGCGCCGCGTCGGGCGAAGGCGGCGGCTGGGACGAATCGTGGTCCATGGCGTGCGAGGACAGCTTCGCCTCTTCCTTGTAGACCTTGACCTCGTCCGTATAGCTGTAGAAGCGCACGAAGCTGTCGAGCAGGTTCTTCACCACCCACGGGTTGCGGTCGAGCTCCCAGAAGACGTGGTCGACCGAGAGGTCGAGGGTGTTCATCATGCAGTACTCGCCCTCGTTCACCACCCAGAAGGGCTGCCGCTTGATCTCCAGGAGCTCGGTCGAGCCGTAGTAGCTGTGGGTGGCGTGGGCGATCAGGAAACGCTGGTCGTCGGAGAGCTTCGCCGCGTCGAGCTTGGCGTCGAGGGCCTCCGCGGCCGCCATCAGCCCGTCGGCCTTGTTGAGGGTGGAGCGGAGGACGTCGGTCAGGTCGTCGTAGTAGCGGGTGTAGAGGTAGCGCCCGTCGAGCCCGGTGGTGACCGGCGACTCCAGGTAGGAGCCGATGGCCAGCACCATGGCGTAGCGCTTGCCGGCCGGCACCTCGAAGCCGACACCCGGGCACGATCCCAGAAGGTGCACCGGGTTGAAACGCTCGCGGATCCCGTCGGTCGCCGACCAGCGCATGAAGCCGAACGGCTGCGGCCCCTTGGCCTTCTTCTTCGACGTGAGGTCGAAGACCTCGGCGGCCACGCCCGCCTCGCGGCGGAAGGCGAAGCCGACGCGCCCCTTGCCCAGGTCGTCGGTGATCATCCGCGGGCCGGGCCGCGAATGGTTGAGGGCGAAGACGCCGGTCTTGGGCTTCGTCCCCTTGGTGTTGTCGACCACCAGCTGGGCCACCACGGCGGGCCGCAGCCCGTCGCGCATCTTCTTGGCGCTGGCCTTCTTGGGGTCCGGGATCGCACCGAAGGGCGTGTAGACCGTGAAGGTCATCTCCCCGGCCTGCCAGGTGTCCGTGCACCAGCCGTAGCGCCTCTCGACCTCCTCCAGCTTGAAGGGGACGGCGTCGGGTCTCACGTTCGCCTCGGAGGGCCCGGCCTGCTCCACCGTGAACGCCTCGGCGGCCTTGCTGACCGCCCCGATGTAGAAGGGGAGGCTCCGCAGCGGCGCGTCGGCGTAGCGATCGCCGTCGACTGTGCCGATGAACACCTCCTGGTCGGCCGGCTGGCCGATCTGCAGTCCGATGCCACCCTTGGTGCCGGGGTTGCCGCAGGTGAAGCTCATGAAGGCGCCCATGGGAGAGTGCTGGGCGTTGAACCCGATCCGGCAGGACAGGCGTTTCGACATCGTCTCCTCCTCCGTCTGGTTCTTGTTTCCCGAGGCGAGCGGCTAGGCGCTGGGCGCGAAGGACTTGCGCCGCTCCACCAGCTCGTCGGCGATCTCCCGGTTCCTCTCGCCGGACAGCGGGTAGAAGAACAGGAAGAAGGCCGTGGCGAGGAATGCCAGGCCCGCATAGATGCCACCGGTGAGCACGATGCCCGACTGTGCCGCCGCCGTCTGCTCCGCGGCGTCCGAGACCACTCCGTAGTACCCGAGCAGCCAGCCGGCGACGGCGCCGCCCAGAGCTAGCCCGGCCCAGAGGGCGAACACCACCGCCGAGGTGACGGTGCCGCTGGCGCGCCGCCCCGTCTTCCACTCACCGTAGTCGGCCACGTCGCCCATCATCGCCCACAGGATCGGTCCGGACAGGCCGAACGCGAACTGGCGGAGCGACTCGACGACGATGATCAGGATGGTCGCCGACGGCGGCAGGACGTAGAGGGCCATGGTGAGGAGGCCGGTGAGGATCATGCTGACCTGGAAGAGCTTCAGCTTGCCCATCCGGATCGAGACCCACGTCGAGAGGGCGACGCCCACCAGCAGCGAGCCCAGGCCGAAGCCGTTGAACCAGGAGAAGGCGATCACGTGCCCCGAGACGAACCGGAAGAACGGCAGCATCACGTTGCCGCGGATGACGATCGCGGTGAAGTAGAAGAGCGTCGCCATGAACAGCATCACGAAGGCCCGGTTGGTGAACAGGTCCGCGAGGTCCTGGGCGAGCGAGGTCTTCTGCTGCGGGTCGGGCTGGATCCGCTCCTTGGTGACGAAGAAGCAGATCACGAAGAAGATCACGCTCACCACGCAGAGCAGCCCCATGGTGAGCTGATAGCCGCGGGCGTCGTTGCCCTTTCCGAGGATGCCGACCAGCGGGATCACGAAGCTGGCGATGATCAGGCCCGCGGTGTTGGCGGCGATCTGCCGGTACGAGGAGATGCTGGTCCGCTCGTCCGGATCCTCCGTCATCACGGCGGTCAGCGAAGCGTACGGTACGTTGTTGATGATGTAGACCACCCGCAGCGCGGTGTAGGTCACCCAGGCGTAGATCACCTTGGCGCCGAGGCCGAGGTCTGGCGTGGTGAAGGTGAGCACGCCGATGATGCCGAAGGGCAGCGCGCTCCACAGGACCCACGGCCGGAACTTCCCCCATCTGCTGCTGGTCCGGTCGGCGATGACGCCCATCACCGGGTTGAGCACGGCCACGGCCAGACCGACCACACCCAGCATGGTCCCCGCCTGCGCCGGCGTGAGGCCGAAGACGTGGGTGTAGAAGTCGAGCTGCAGGGCGATCATGAACTGGAAGACGAAGTTGGCGGCCATGTCGCCGAGCGCGTACCCGGCCTTCTCGCCCACCGACAACTTGTGAGTGCTGCTACTCGCCATGAGTGATCTCCTCCGTTGTGGGTCGCAAGGCGCCGGGTCGGGCCGGCCGCGGGACCGGGCGGGATTGTAGCGCGAGACGGGGCCATTTCAAGGGTTTGCGCCGGCGACCGGCCCGATCCGGCGGTGGCGGCGACGGACCGCCAGCGGGCGGTGAGGGCGCCGGCCGCAGCCACCCTCCGCCGTAGGAGACGAAATCGGACACTAGGGTCACCCCAGCGGACATCAGGTGACGAAATCGGACACCTGGTGACGGGGCCGAAGGCCGGCCCCGGGATCAGCGCTGGCGCGCCTCCTCGGCCTTCCAGTCCACCTTCTCGCCCAGGTTCCCGAGCGCACGGCCGGCGGCGTGCCGGACGAAGGTGTCCTCCTTCGTGTTGTTCCAGATCGCCCACAGCGCCGGGATCACGCCCTTGGCGGCCGGCCCGAGCTGGCCGAGCGCTTCGGCCGCGTTCTGCCTGACGTCATTGTCCTTGTCGGAGAGGCACGCCACCAGTGCCTTCACGTGGGCCGGGTCCTGGGTGTGGCACCGTCCCACCGCCTCCGCGGCCGCCGCCCGGACGTCGGCCTTCCGGTCCTTCAGCGCATCGACCAGCTCGGCCAGCACGGCCTTCGCCTCGGGGGTGCTGCCGCTGGCCACGCCCAGCCCCGCGAGCACGCCGATGGCGACGGCGCGGTTGGTGGAGTCACGGTCGTGGAGGCTCCCCCGCAGCGCCTTGACGACCTCGGGCGTCTTGACCCCGAGCGTCCCCAGCTTGACCAGGGCATAGGTCCTCACCTGGTCGTCCCGGTCCTGGAGGGCCCGCGCCAGCATGGGTGCCATCTCCTTGGGGAGCTTCTCCCGCTCGTTCATGGTCTTGGCGGTGTATCTCCGCAGCTCGACGTCCGGGTCCTGCAGCGCCTCCTCCAGCGTCTTCTGGACCACGGCGGCCCCCACCCCCATGGCGAGGAGCCGGTCGGCGGCCTCGACCGCCACCCGGCCGGGCTCCCGATCCAGCACCTCCTGTACCGGAGGGATGAGCTCCCGCGTCTCGACCCCCAACCTCTGGAGCGCGCCGGCGGCGTTGATCCGGACCCGTCCGAAGGGATCGCGTAGGGCGCCGCGCAGCGTGGGGATGGCAGGGCTGGCGGCCGGCTTGCCGATCCGCCAGAGGGCGGCCGCCGCGTTGGCCCGCACCCGCGGCTCCTTGTCGGTGAGGGCGGTGGTCAGAGCCGGGACCGCGTCCGCCGCCTTCAGCTCCCCGAGGTCCCAGGCGGCGTCCGCCCGCTTCTCGGCGTTGCGGCTGTTCAGGTCCTTGATCAGCTTCTCCGTCCGTGTGTCGGCACCGGCCACTGCCGGTAGGAACCCGACCAGTGCCAGAAGCCATCCCGCCAGCCGTGCCTGTCGTGGTCTCATGCGGTCCTCCTCGAGCGTCCACGGCGCCGGTCCGATTCGGCGTGCCGTGGAGGCTCCGACGCTACGAGAACGGGATCCCCTGACCGTCCAGGAGCCCCTTCATGTAGCCAATGGCGAACAGCTTACCCTGCATCGTGTAGCCGGGTGTGTCGTGGGCCTCGCCGGCCAGGGTGGGCGCGTGGTCGGGGCGCATCGGGCCGGCGAAGCCGTTGTCGTGGTAGATCCGCATCATCCGCGCCATGTCGGTGGGGCCGTTGTCGTGGAAGGTCTCGCGGAAGTGGTCGCGGGTCCCCTCGATGTCCCGCAGATGGATGAAGAAGACCTTCCCGGCCCGGCACCACTCGGCCGCCAGCGCCTCGACGTCCTCGCCCATCGCCTTGAAGTTGGCCTGGCAGAAGGTCACGCCGTTGACCGGGCTCGGCACCAGGGCCATCACCCGCCGGTAGCTGTCGGCGCTGGTCAGGATGCGGGCGATGCCGCGCAGCCGGGGGACGGGAGGGTCGTCGGGGTGAGCCGCCATCTTCACCCCGGCCTTCTCGGCGGCCGGGATCACCGCCTTCAGGAAGCGCTCCATGTTGGCCCACATGGTCTCCTCGCTGACCTCGCCCCACTCGGTCGGCCCCTGGGCCTCGGCGTCCTTCAGGTCGAACTCGCTGGTCAGCGCCCCACCCCGCCCCGGCACGTCGGTCCGGGTCCGGTACCAGCCGAGGCCGGCCATGAAGTTGTAGCAGACCATGGGCACGCCCACCTGGCCGAGGGCCTCGACGGCGGCCACGTAGTCGTCGATCTGCCGGTCGCAGCCGGCGATGCCGAGCTTGATCCTCTCGGCCGGGACCGGGTGCCCCTCCACCCCGGCCAGGGTCAGGCCAGCGTCGGCAAACCGCTTCTGGATCCCGGCCAGGGTGTCGGCATAGGCGGCGTGAGGGACCTGGCTGAGGGCATGGCTCACGTCGCTGATGACGTGGCGGACGCCGATCTGGCGGGCGAGCCGGAGGCGGTCTGCCTGGTCGACGCCCAGATGGAGCGCGAGCTGGATGCCGCCCGCCCCCTCGGTGGCGGCATCCCCCGTGGTGGTCGTCCCCGAGGCGGCGTGGCCCACACCCGCGCCGGCCAGCAAGGCCAGCGAGCCCTTCATGAGGTCACGACGGCTGAGCTCGCTCATGATCCTCTCCTCCCTGTCGGTGGGGTGCCATAATCCCACAAAGGGAGGCCTTCGTGATCTACCGCCGCCTGGAGCGGGCAGGTCTCGACGTCAGCGCCATCGGCTTCGGCTGCATGTCGCTCGGCGACGACCATGCCGCCAACGCCCGGCTCATCCACCGCGCCCTCGACCTCGGCGTCAACTACTTCGACACCGCCGACCTCTACCAGCACGGTCTCAACGAGGTCACGCTGGGACGGGCGCTCCGCGGGCGCCGGAGCTCCGCCGTGGTCGCCACCAAGGTCGGCAACCAGTGGCGGGCCGACGGCTCGGGCTGGGACTGGAACCCGGGCAAGGCCTACGTCAAGCAGGCGGTCCACGCCAGCCTGCGGCGGCTCGAGACCGACCTCATCGACGTCTGCCAGCTCCACGGCGGCACCCTCGAGGACCCGATCGACGAGACCATCGAGGCCTTCGAGGAGCTGCTGCAGGAGGGGCACATCCGCCACTACGGCATCTCCTCGATCCGGCCCAACGTGATCGAGGCCTGGACGACGCGCTCCCGGCTAGCCAGCGTGATGGTCCAGCTCAGCCTGCTCGACCGGCGGCCGGAGGAACAGGTGCTGGGGCGGCTCGTCGAGCGTCAGGTCGGCGTGATCGTGCGGGGGGCCGTGGCCAAGGGGCTGCTGGCCGGAAAACCCAGCGCCGAGTACCTGGACCATAGCCGCGAGCAGGTCGAGGCGGCGGTTGCCGTGGTCGAGAGCCTCGTCGAGCCGGTGACGACGAGGGCCCAGCTCGCCCTCCGCTACTGCCTGGCCTGCCCCGGCGTCACCGGCGTGGCCTGCGGCGTGAGCACCGAGGCCCAGCTCGAGGAGAACGTCGCCGCCGCCGACCTGCCCCCGCTGTCTCCGGAGCAGCTCGCCCGGCTGCGGTCCGGGATCCCGGCTCTGCGGTACCAGCAGCACAGGGTCGCGGAGCCGTAGCGGCACGACGGCGGGAATCGGGTCATGCCGGCTTCGGGGGACACGATCCCGATTCCCGGCCAACGGGACGAGGAATCGGGTCATGTCCCCGGGGGAGGGTGAAGCAGAAGGTCGCGCCGCACCCGGCGCCCTCCGACTCCACCCAGATGCGGCCGCCGTGCTCCTCGACGATCCGCCGCACCAGCGCCAGGCCAACGCCGGTGCCTTCCTCCTGCGGGGCGAGCTGCTCGAACAGCTCGAAGACCCGTTCGTGGTAGCGGGGTGGGATCCCCACGCCGTTGTCCCGGACCTGGCAGGTGACGCCCTCGGCGTCCTGGCTGCCCCGGATCTCGATCCGCGGCTCCTTCTGGTCGCCCATGAACTTGACTGCGTTCTCGACCAGGTTCAGCAGCACCTCGCGCAGCGCGACACGGTCCCCGCGGACGGTCGGGAGCTCAGGGTCGACCTCCACGGCCACGCCGCGCTCGGAGATCCGCCCCGCCATCTCCTCGCAGACCTCCTGCGCCAGCTCGGCCAGCTTCACCTCCTCCGGAGGGTTGAGCCGACGCCCCACTCGGGAGAGCTCGAGGAGCTGGTCGAGCAGGATCCGCATCCTCTGGGTGGCGTCGGAGATCCTCTTCATGTCCTCGTGGGCGCGGCGCTCCTCCCGCGACTCCAGGTCCCTGCCGAGGTAGCCGAGGAAGCCCTGGATGGTCACCAGCGGGCTCTTCAGCTCGTGGGAGACGGTGTAGGTGAAGCGCTCCAGCTCCGCGTGCCTCCGCTCCAGCTCCCGGTTGATGGAAGACAGCTCGGCCTCGGCGCGGCGGCGATCGGCGACCTCTCTCTCGAGGGCAAGGTTGCGGGCCAGGATGTAGCGGGTGCGCAGCCGGTGCCCTCCGAGCAGGGCCGAGCCCAGCACGATCACGCCGAAGGCCCGGAACCACCAGGTGGCCCAGAACGGGGGCTCCACCACGACCTCCACAGACGCCCCGGACGGGTTCCAGACGCCGCTGTCGTTGGAGCCGGTCACCCGGAAGGTGTAGTGGCCGGGGTCCAGGTTGGTGTAGGTGACGGTTCGCCGGGTGCCGGCGTCGACCCAGTCCTGGTCGAAGCCCTCCAGGACGTAGCGGTAGCGGTTGCGACTCGGGTTGCGGAAGCCGAGCGCCGCGAACTCGAAACTGAGCACCGACTGCTGGTGCGAGAGGATGATCCGCGAGGCCTCGGTGATGTCCTTGTCGAGGGGCGAGCCCGGCCCAGGAACCACCGGGCGGTTGAACACCCTGAAGTCGGTGATCAGCACCGGAGGGACGCGCGGGTTGTCCCGCACCTGGTCGGGGAAGAAGCGGTTGAGGCCGTGGATCCCGCCGAACAGCATCTCCCCGCTCCGGCTTTTCAGGCAGGCGCCACGGTTGAACTGGTTGCCCTGCAGCCCGGTGCTGCGGTCATAGCTCTTGGAGCTTCCCGTCAGCGGAGAGAACCTCGAGATGCCCCGGTTGGTGCCGAGCCAGAGCTGACCCGACGGGTCTTCCAGGATGCCGGTGACCACGTTGCTGGGAAGCCCCTCGGCGGTGCCGTAGCCGGTGGCCTTGCCTGTCTCCGGCTCGACTCGTTGCAGCCCGCTGCCATGCGTCCCCACCCACAGAGCGCCGCTCCGGTCCTGGTGGATGGTGTAGACGCTCACGTCGCTCACACCCACCTGGTTCTGGAAGCCATCGATGTCCGGCCGATAGAGGCTCAGCCCTCCCTGTGAGCCGACCCAGATCCGTCCCGAGCGGTCCTCGTAGACCGTCCAGACCTGGTCGTGCGCCAGGCTTCTGGCGTCGTTGACGTCGTGGCGGTAGTGGACGAAGCGGCCCGAGCCGGGGTCGAGCCGGTTCAGCCCGCTGAAGGTCGCGGCCCAGAGCCGTCCCCGGCTGTCTTCGAGCAGGTCCCACACGTGGGGGCTGCTCAGGCTCCCCGGGTCCCTCTCATCGGGCTGGAAATGGACGAAGGCGCCCGTCTTCTCGTCGAGACGGTCGAGCCCTCCGAAGAACGTGCCGACCCAGAGCCGCCCCTGGCGGTCGCGCTCGACGGACAGGACCGCGTTCGCGCTCAGGCTCCGAGGGTCCCGGGCGTCGTGAGCGTATCGGCTGATGCGTCCCGTATCCGGGTCGATCCGGTTCAGCCCTCCCTCGGTTCCGACCCAGAGCGTGCCGTCTTCGTCCTCGTGCAACGAGAGCACCGAGCTATGAGTGAGGCCGGTCCCGTCGCGGTTTCGCCCAAGGTGGCGGAACCCGTGCTGGTACCGGTCCAGGAAGTGAACCCCGCCCGCGTAGTTCCCGACCCACAGATCCCCGTTGTGGTCCTCGTGGATGCTCCGCACCACGTCGCTGGCCAGGCTGGTGTCGTCGCTGTCGCTGTGGCGATAGCGGATCCACCGGTCGTCGTGACGCAGGTTCAGCCCCCCGCCGTCGGTGCCCACCCAGAGATGTCCCCGGCGGTCCTCGAGCACCGCCGCCACCCGGTCGCTCCCCAGGCTGTCGGGGTCGTTGGGATCGTGGCGGTAGTGGACGAAACGCCTGGTGGCGGGCTCGAAGCGGTTGAGGCCACCGCCGTTGGTGCCGACCCACAAGCGCCCTTCGCGGTCCACCAGGAGCGCCCCGGCGTCGTCGTGGCTGAGGCTGTCGGGGTCCGAGGGGTCGTGCCGAAAGTGCTCGAAGCCCCCACGGTCCGGGTCGAGCCGAGACAGGCCGCCACCCTGGCAGCCGATCCACAGGCTGCCGTCCGGATCGGCGACCATGTCGAGAACCTGATTCGTGCTCAACGAGTCTTCGTCGGAGGGATCGTGGAAGTAGCGCGTGAACCGGCCGGTGGCGGGGTCGAGCCGATTCAGGCCGTAGTACGTCCCGACCCACAGCGAGCCGTCGGGACCCTCGAGCAGGCAGAGGACCAAGTCGTTGCTCAGGCTCGCGGGGTCCGCAGGGTCGTGGCGGAAACGCTCGAAACGATCGAGGTCCCGATCGTACCGGCAAAGCCCGCGCTCGGTGCCGACCCAGAGCCGGCCGGCACTGTCCTCGAGGAGGTCGGAGACGCCGTCGCCGCTCAGGCTCGTCGGGTCCGTCGGGTCGCTGCGGTAGATGCGGAACTCGTAGCCGTCGAAGCGATTGAGACCGTCGGTGGTCCCGACCCAGAGAAACCCTCTGCCGTCCTGGAGGATCGCCTCGGCGGAGCTCTCCGAGAGCCCCTGGTCGGTGCCGTAGCGAACGAAGTGCGGCTGGGGGGGGGTGCCCACCAGCGCGGCCGCCGCCAGCGCCGTGATGGGGAGAGTGACCATCGCTGGCCCTCCGGGCCGTCCTGGAACCCGCCTCAAGACTATCACGGGCTCTCCCCCGCCCTGACATGGCCCGCCCGGCGGGATAGCATCTGGTCGGCGGGCCCACACCGACCGACAGGAGGCCAAGATGCCGAGCCACCGACTCCGATACCTGTTGCTGCTTCTCGCCGCGCTGGCCACCCCGCTAGGCGCCTCCGCATTCGAGCGCCAGGAAGACGGTGTCGTGGTGCCGGTCGGCGACCGGCAGATGAAGGTGCAGGTGTGCCGCGAGCGGATCGTCCGGATCCTGTTCGCCGAGCGTCCCGACTTCTTCCAACGTCACACGCTGATGATCGATGGCCACCCCTGCCAGCCCACACCGTGGACGCTGGAGGGGGCCAACGACGCGGTGACCGTGACCACGCCGTCGCTCCGGGCTCGCGTGGCCCTCGACACCGGGGCCGTCACCTTCCTCGATGCCGCCGGCCGGGTCCTGCTCCAGGAGAAGGCCCAAGACGGCAAGTCCCTCACCCCGGCCGAGGTCCAGGGTGAGAAGACCTTCCACGTCCGCGCCCAGTTCGAGCCCAACGACGGGGAGGCCTTCTACGGGCTCGGCCAGCACCAGAACGGCCTGATGGACTACCGCGGCTACGACGTCGACCTCTACCAGCACAACTTCGTGGTCGCCTCGCCGTTCCTGGTCTCGAGCCGCGGCTACGGGATCCTGTGGGACAACACCTCACAGACCCGCTTCGGCGACCTGCGGGATCCGGTGCTGATCCCGGCCGCCCACCTGATCGACAAGGCCGGCCAGCCGGGAGGGCTCACCGGCACCTACCATCAGGGCGACTGCTCCGATCCCGTGGTGGCCACCCGGGTCGACCCCAGCCTCGACTTCGGCGCCCCCGAGGACCGGCCTCCGGTCTCGGCCATCCACCAGGCGCCCCAGACCTCCATCCCCCAGATCCACCCCGCCCTGAAGCGCGGCAACGCCTGTGTGGTCTGGGAGGGGGCGGTGGAGAGCGGCGAGGCCGGCGAGTACCAGCTCGTGGCCTTCGACAACAACGACCTGCGGCTCTGGTTCGACGGGCGCCAGCTCGCCTCGACCTGGCGCCAGGCCTGGCTGCCCTGGAAGGACGTGACCCGGGTGAAGCTCGAGGCCCACAAGCGCTACCCGATCCGCGTCGAGTGGCGGCTGAACCAGGGCGAGGGCACGCTGCGCCTGAAGTGGAAGACGCCGCCCGCGTTCACCGACACCTCGCTATGGTCGGAGGTGGGCGACGGCATCGACTACTACTTCATCCTTGGTCCGGAGCTCGACGACGTGGTGGCCGGTTACCGGGAGCTGACCGGACGAGCGCCGATGATGCCGCTGTGGGCCTACGGCCTCTGGCAGTGTCGCGAGCGCTACCTGTCCGCCCAGGAAAGCCTGGACGTCCTGGCCGAGCTCCGCCGACGGCAGATCCCGGTGGACGACATCGTCCAGGACTGGCTCTACTGGAAGGACGACCAGTGGGGCTCGCACCAGTTCGACCCGGCCCGCTTCCCGGACCCGGCCGGATGGATCAAGGAGATCCACGAGCGCTACCACGCCCACCTGATGATCTCGGTCTGGCCCAAGTTCTACCGGGGCACCCAGAACTTCGACCAGATGAAGACCCGCGGCTTCCTCTTCCCCGAGACGCTGCGCCGGCCCACCACCGACTGGCTGGGGCACGTCCACACCTTCTACGACGCCTTCAACCCCGAGGCGCGCCAGCTCTTCTGGGAGCAGGTGAACCGGGAGCTGTTCAGCAAGGGCGTGGATGCCTGGTGGATGGACGCCACCGAGCCGGAGCTGGTGGGCGAGGGGACCGCCGCCGCCCTCAAGGCCTCGATCAACCCGACTGCGCTCGGGTCGGGGGCGCGGATGGCCAACGCGTTCGCCCTGGTCAGCAGCCAGGCGATCTACGAAGGCCAGCGCAGCGTCGCCCCCGACCAGCGGGTCTTCATCCTCACCCGCTCCGCCTTCCCGGGCGCGCAGCGTTACGCCTCGGCCACCTGGTCGGGCGACGTCTCGTCGGACTGGGCCAGCCTGCGCAAGCAGATCGCCGCCGGCCTCAACTTCAGCCTCTCGGGGATCCCCTACTGGACCACCGACACCGGCGGCTTCGCCACGCCGCCACGGTGGTCGAGGAGGGATCCCCGACCCGAGGACGTGGAGGAGTGGCGCGAGCTGGTCACGCGCTGGTTCCAGTTCTCGACCTTCTGCCCGCTGCTGCGCGTCCACGGCCAGTACCCGCCGCGGGAGATGTGGTTCTTCGGCGGCGAGGATCACCCCGCCTACCGGACCCAGCTCGCGTTCGACAAGCTGCGCTACCGGATGCTCCCCTACGTCTACAGCCTGGCGGCCCGCGTGACGCGCCGGCACGACACCATGATGCGGGCGCTGGTGATGGACTTCCGCGACGACCCGGCCGTGCTCGGGATCGGCGACCAGTTCCTGTTCGGGCCGGCGCTCCTGGTCAGCCCGGTCACCGAGCGGGGGGCCCGGACCCGCCAGGTCTACCTGCCCCAGGCCGCGTCTTGGTACGACTTCTGGACCGGCGAGCGGCTCGCCGGAGGGCAGCGGATCACGGCCGCGGCGCCGTACGAGAGGCTGCCCCTCCACGTCAAGGCAGGATCGATCCTGCCCTTCGGTCCCGAGCTGCAGTACACGGGCGAGAAGCCCGCCGACCCGATCACGCTGTGGGTGTATGAGGGCGCGGACGGCGACTTCGAGCTCTACGAGGACCAGGGGACCCGCTACGACTACGAGAAGGGCGCCTCCGCCCGGATCCCGTTACGCTTCGACCAGAAGAGCCGGACCCTCACCATCGGGGCACGTGAGGGCTCGTTCGAGGGGATGCTGAAGGAGCGCACCTTCCGGGTGGTGTTCGTCTCGGGCGACCGTCCGCTCGGCCACACCCCCGAGCCCGCCCAGTTCCAGAGCATCCACTACGTGGGCGACGAGGCGGTCCAGGCAGCGCCCTGACGACCGGTGTCGGC
>CAZNNH010000085.1:16711-23776 GCA_964574335.1 uncultured Acidobacteriota bacterium
CGGCTTTGGGGGACACGATCCCGATTCCAGCCATGACCGAGGAATCGGGTCATGTCCCCTGGTCGTCCTCGGGGCCCTTCACCACGCAGTGGAGCAGCTCGGCGACCCTTTCTTCCTCTTCCTCGGGCACCCACAGGCTGGCGCCGGACGGCGAGGACCCCACCATCCCCGGGCCGAACACGCCGACGTCCTCGCTCTTGACCAGGAACGGGATCCCGTGCTGGTCGAGGGCGTGGCCCACCGTCTCGGCCTCGAGCCGGGAGGCGAAGCGCGCGATCTCTCGAAAGCCCATCGTCTCCCCCCAGCTCCCCGGTCAGCCCTCGAACGTCCGCTGCAGCGCCTCGCGCAGGCGCGCCAGCGTGAAGGGCTTCTGGAGCACGGCGTCGACCCCCAGGCCGTCCAGCCGCGCGGCCACCTGCCGCTCGTCGTGCCCGCTCATCATGATGACCTTCAGGTCGTCTCGAAGCCGGCGGAGCTCCCGGAGGCACGCCTCACCGTCCATCCCCGGCATGGTCAGGTCGAGCATCACGCAGTCGACGGTCGGCCGCTCCCGGTCGCCCAGCACCTGCAGCGCCTCGGCACCGTCTCCGGCCAGCGCGGCCGCGTAGCCGAGCGCCCTGAGCATCTCGCCGCCGACCTTGCAGATCGTCGGCTCGTCGTCGACGAACAGGACCTGCCGCGCCGGCTGGCTCGCAAGCGAAGGGCCCTTGCCCGCCGCTGCGCCCGCTTCGTCCAGGGCCGGGATCCGGACCCGGATCCGGCTGCCCTGCCCGACCTGGCTCTCGACCTGGATCGTCCCTTGATGCGCCCGCACGATCCCCAGCACGGCTGCCAGCCCGAGGCCCCGCCCGGTGAACTTGGTGCTGAAGAACGGGTCGAACAGCCTCGCCCTGGTCTCCTCGTCGAAGCCGCGACCGTCGTCCTCGACCTCGACGAAGGCATACACGCCCTCCGGTAGGTCGCTGCCGACGACGCCCTCTCCGAGACAGGTCGCGTCGCAGCGCGCGGAGCCGGTGGTCACGCGGATGCTCCCGGCCTCGGCCTCCATCGACTCCGCGGCGTTGGTGATCAGGTTGGCGACCACCTGCTGGAGCTGGCCGGGGTCGGCCTTCACCCGCGGAAGGTCACGGCCGAGCTGGAGCTCGAGCCGAACCGTCTCCGGGAGCGAGCCCAGGAGCACCTGCACGGTCTCGTCCACCAGGCTGGAGAGATTGACCGACTGCATCACGAAGTGCCCACGCCCCGAGTAGGCCAGCATCTGGCGGCAGAGGTCGGCAGCGCGGTTCGAGGCCTTCTCGATCTCTCCCAGGCACTCGTGGGCCGGGGATCCCGCGGGGAGACCCAGCCGGGCCAGCTCGGCATTGCCGAGGATGGCCATCAGCAGGTTGTTGAAGTCGTGGGCGATCCCCCCGGCCAGCACCCCCAGGCTCTCGAGCTTCTCGGCCTCGTGAGAGCGCTCCCGCTCCGCGAGCCGCCGCCTCAGCCTCTCGATCTCGGCGACGGGCGGCTCCGAGGAGGGGTTCCGGTCCTGGCCCATGTCCTGCCTAGCCTACACCCCGGGCCGCGGCAACCGGAAGCCCTTTGCCTCCGTCGTTGCACCCGCCTTTGCACCCGGCGCCGGCAGCGGCGAGCATAGGACCGGTGAGGGCGCGGGCGGGATCGGCAGTGCAGGACGTGGGTGGGGTCGCATGAATTGGCCGAGCCTGATCGCGATCGCGGTCGCGTTGGCGATGGACGCGGTGACGGTGGCGATCGTCACCGGCCTGTCGCCGCTGCCGCTGAGCGGGCGACGGGTGTTCCGGCTGGCCTTCCACTTCGGGCTGTTCCAGGGGCTGATGCCGGTCATCGGCTGGTCGCTGGGCGTCGCGGTGGTGTCCTACGTGGCCTTCATCGACCACTGGATCGTCTTTGGCCTGCTCGTCTTCGTCGGCGGCAAGATGCTGCGCGAGTCGAGAAGGCCCGACCACCGGCGGAAGGCGGTGACCGACACCACCCGGGGTTGGCCGCTGGTCCTGCTCTCGGTGGCCACCAGCCTGGACGCGATGGCGGTGGGGCTGTCGCTGGCGCTTCTGGAGATGCCCATCCTGCTCCCCGCCCTGGTGATCGGCGTGGTCACGGCGGTGCTCTCGGCGCTGGGGATGGTCGGCGGGCGCCGTCTCGGCGTGATGTGGGGCCGGCGGGTGGAGGCCCTGGGAGGGCTGGTCCTGATCCTGATCGGGCTCCACATCCTGGCCAAGCACCTCGGCCTGCTGCCCTGACGGGCCCATTGACCCGGCCGCGCCACCGTCGGTAAGCTCCGGGAACCATGGCGATCCGCGAAGGCAAGTGGCGGTGCACCAACTGCGGTCGCGTCAACCCCGGCCGTGGCATGGCCTGTCCCGGCTGCGGCGCGACCCGCGACGAGAAGGTCCAGTTCTTCCTCGAGGACGAGGCCCCCGAGGTCGAGGAGCAGGCCCTCGTCGAGCGGGCCCAGTCGGGCGCCGACTGGCTGTGCGAGTACTGCAGCACGTCCAACCCGCCGAAGGACACCCACTGCAAGCAGTGCGGCGCCGAGCGGGGCAGCTCGGCCTCGCGCGCCACCCGGGAGATCCGCCCCCAACCGCTGGCGGCGGCCTCCCTGCCACCGCCCAAGAAGGGCTGCGCTCCGAAACTGCTGGTCCTGCTCCTGCTGCTGGCGACGGGGCTCTGCGCCACCTTCGGCTACTTCGCCTTCCGCAAGAGCGAGGAGCGGGTCACCGTCAGCGGCCTGGAGTGGGAGCGCAGCATCGACGTCGAGGCGTTCCGCGCGGTCACCGAGGAGGCGTGGGAGGGCGAGCTTCCGTCCGGAGCCCGTGAGGTCTCACGCAGCCGCGAGGTCCACCACACCGAGAAGGAGCAGACCGGCACCGAGAAGGTCAAGGTCGGCACCAAGGACCTGGGCAACGGCTTCTTCGAGGACGTCTACGAGGACCGGCCCGTCTACCGCGATCGCGAGGTCTACGGCAACAAGGTCCGCTACCAGATCGAGAAGTGGGTGACCGACCGGACCGAGAAGGCCAGCGGCACTGACCGGGCGCCGCGCTGGCCCCGCGTGAGCCTGCGCAACAGGGAGCGCGAGGGCCCGCGCCACGAGCGCTACGTGGTGCTGCTCCAGGGGAAGAAGGACTACCGGATGGAGCTGCCGGAGGCCCGCTGGAGCCAGCTCGACGTGGGCCAGTCCCTCACCGCCGTCATCCAAGGCGGCAGCCGGGTGATCGAGCTGCGGTAGGCGAGAGCCCCTGGTCGGCCGTCGGCTTGCGCGCGTATGAAGTGGAGGAGACCCGATCCATGAAGCCCAGAGACCCAATCACGGCGCGGCTGGTGGTGTTGACGCTCGGCGTGGGGCTCTCGCTCGTGCCGATGACATACGCGGCGACCGGAACGTTGAGCGCGAGCAGCGAGCCCTCTCCCGGCTCGTTTCCCCTGGTCGCCGCCGGCCGCGCAGCCGAGCTGCTCCTCGACGCCGCCGAAGCGAAGGTCGTACACGTGGCGGCGGCCGCCCTTGCCGATGACGTGGAGCGCGTCACCGGACACCGTCCTGCTGTCAGTACGGACCCGGCCCACCCGGCCGGCGCCACGGTCATCGTCGGCACGGTCGGCCGCAGCGCGACCATCGACCGCCTGGCACGGGAACGACTCATCGACGTCTCGGCGATCCAGGGTCAATGGGAGAGTTTCCTGCTCACCAGCGTCGAGCAGCCCTTCCCGGGCGTGGGGCGCGCGTGGGTCGTGGCCGGGAGCGATCGTCGGGGCACGGCCTATGGCCTCTTCGAGCTCTCGCGCCTGATCGGGGTGTCCCCCTGGGTTTGGTGGGCGGACGTGCCCCCGCCGCGCCGCAGTGAGCTGCACCTCACCGGCCGCGCCACGATCGGTCCGCCCAAGGTGAAGTATCGGGGGATCTTCCTCAACGACGAGGACTTCGGTCTCAAGCCCTGGGCGGCGCAGACCTTCGAGCCCGAGACCGGCGACATCGGACCCAAGACCTACGCGCGCGTCTTCGAGCTGCTGCTCCGCCTGCGCGCCAACTACTGCTGGCCGGCCATGCACGAATGCACCCGCGCCTTCAATCACTACCCCGCCAACAAGCAGGTGGCCGACGACTACGCCATCGTGATGGGCAGCTCGCACTGCGAGCCGCTGCTCCGTGACAACCCTGATGAGTGGCACCGCGACGGCCGCGGTCCCTGGGACTGGACGACCAACCGCGCGAACATCATGGAGTATTGGCGCACCCGCGTGGTCGAGAACGCTCCGTTCGAGAACTTGTGGACCGTCGGCATGCGCGGCATCCACGACTCCGCGATGCCGGGAGGCGGATCGCTCGACGACAAGACGAGGCGCCTGGAGGACGTGGTGGTGGCCCAACGCGGGCTGCTCAGCGAGGTCCTTCACCAGGACGCCGCCGAGCCGCCCCAGATCCTCATCCCGTACAAGGAGACGCTGGCGATCTACGAGAACGGCCTCCGGCTGCCCGAGGACATCACGTTGGTCTGGCCGGACGACAACCAGGGCTACATCAGGCGGCTGTCCTCGCCCGAGGAGCAGGGGCGCTCGGGCGGCGCCGGCGTGTACTACCACCTCTCGTATCTGGGATCTCCCATCCAGTATCTCTGGCTCGACAGCACGCCGCCGGCTCAGATCTGGCAGGAGATGACCAAGGCGTACGCCCATGACTGCCGCCGCCTGTGGATCGTGAACGTGGGCGATCTCAAGCCGATCGAGAAGGGGATGACTTACTTCCTGGACCTGGCCTGGGACCCCGAGCGGCCCGAGATGTCGGACCAGCGCGGCTGGCTGACGGCGTTTGCCGCCCGGACCTTCGGACCGGAGAGCGCGGCCGAGATCGGCGCCATCCTCGACGCCAGCTACCGCCTCAATCACCGCATGCGACCCGAACACCTCAGCCAGGAAGACGACTTCGACCCCTTCCGCAACGGCGACGAGGTGGCCCAGCGGCTGGCCGCGTTCGCCAACCTCGTGCGTCGCGCGGAGGCCGTCGAGCAGGGGCTCGCCTCCGAGCTGCGAGACGCCTACTTCGAGCTGGTCCTGTATCCGGTCCGCGGGTCCGCCATGGCCAACCAGAAGATCCTCTCCGCCTGGCGCAGCCGCAGCCTGGCGTTCGAGCGTCTGCCCGCCGCCAACGGCTGGGCGGACCTTGCCGAGCGCGCGTACCGCCAGATCCAAGAAGACACGCGCCGCTACAACGAGAGCATCGCCGGCGGCAAGTGGCGGCGCATGATGAATGCGGCCCCCTTCTGGAACCAGCCCTGGGACCGGCCCGCTGGCTGGGCCTACGCGGCGCCGTTCGTCCAGAGGGTCGACGCCCCCGCGCGATCGCGGCTGGCGGTGATGCCCGAAGGCCACTCCTTGCCGATGGACTCGGACGGGCGAGACGGGGTCCCGCCGATCGGGCGAGGGCCGCAGCAGCGCCGCTTCGTCGACCTCTTCGCCACGGGAGCGGAGCCGGTTGCCGTGCGCGTCGAGGCCGACCCCTGGCTGCGCCTCGACCGGACGCCCCAGACGGTCCGACGATGGGAGCGCCTGTGGATCGACGTCGACTGGGACCGCGTGCCCAGTGGCGTCGACGCGGGTGCGCTGCACATCGCGTCAGGCGATGCGGTTCTCGACGTCCCGGTCCCCCTCGTCACCGCGGCCGTGCCGGACGGTGCCGCGTCCCTCAACGGCGACCGCATCGCCCTCGAGGCGGAGGATGGGCTCCCCGAGACGGCCACCCAGGCCGCTCGCTGGCACCGCCTGGACGGGATCGGCTGGAACGGCGCCGTGGTGCTCATCGAGCCCCGCACCATGCCCTCGCTCACGGACCTGGATGAGGTTGCGACTGCACCGTCGCTCAGCTTCCGCATCTTCGTTCCCGCCGACACGCCGGCGCATCTAGACGTGCATGCCCTCCCGACCCAACCACCCCATGCCGGCCGATCGCTGCGTTGTGCCCTGAGCCTGGATGGCGCACGGCCGACATGGGTCGAGTTCCCGGAGGACGACGAGTACGGCCCGCTCTGGAGCGAGCGCGTCCTCCGGGCGCGCATGACCACCAGCGTGCCGCTAGCGCTCTCAGCCGGCACGCACGAGCTGCACCTGTACGGGACCGACCCGAGCCTCGTCCTCGACGCACTCGACGTTCGCCTGGCCGAGAAGTGAACTCCTCCCGGACTGGTTCACCGGCCGATCGCGGCGGACGGCGCACCGGAAACCGGACGCCGCAGTCTGCCGGGTCCGGTGGTTCCGGGCAGCCCCTCACTCGACTTTCGCCTCCGCAACCTCCAGGATCTTGTGCCAAATGGTCGGGGACACCTCCAGCGTTCTTCGCGGCTCCCTATCGCCATAGGATGAGAGGACCTCCGTACCGGTCGGCCTGACCATGAGTTCACAGAACTCGAAGTCGCCGCCGACCTTCACGAAGCCGCGAATACGGGCCGGTTCCTTCAGTGCCGACCTGCCGAGACCCTCCAGACCACGTGCCTCTCCCATCGTGCGGACGCTGGCTAGAACCTGCCGGGCGTGGGAATGATGATGACCCAAGAAGCGGTCTAGCGCGCGCTCGTCACTTACAGAAGAGCGCGTGGCCACTGCGGCCAACAGGCAGATCCTCCCGTCATTCGCCTGCCCTGTCGCGTCGAACCCCAGGCTGACCTGCGGGCGAGGGCACGATCATTCCAGCCGCGCGTTCTGTCGTCACTTCGTGCCCTCCGTGTGCGGCCCCACGGGACCTACGGCCACAGTGAGACCACGAGACCCGAGCCCGGAGCACCAGTGGCCTCCTCGACCCAGGCAGCGAGCGCAACCGTCGCGCTGCCGGGCTCGAGGTACGACCAGTCTTGATCCCTAGACGCCAAGGCTCGGCCCAGTATCACGAGTCTTCTTCCTGGCTGCTGCCGGGCAGTCCATCGGACTCTTCACGCGCCGTCCTTACCGTTGCCAGAACGGGAGTGTAGATCACCGAGGTCGTCGCGTCACCGCGGCCGCGGGGCGATGGCAGCCCGCGCAGGCCTCCTCGACGGGGGGGCGCGAGCGGCGGCTCTGGCCCCG